>JAGRPC010000336.1 GCA_020439925.1 Verrucomicrobiia bacterium
AGACGATGATCGTGTTCTCCGCGAGACCGAGGCGGTCCAGCGCCCTCACGACCCGACCGACCTGGGCATCCATGAAACTGATGCTCGCGTAGTAGGCCTGGGCACACTGTCGGTGCAACTCGTCGTTGAGCTGGTCCTGTTCCTTCTTGTAACTGCCCAGCGCTGCCACCGGAATATCCTCGGGATTGTCCGTGACCTTCTGATAGGGCCGCATCGTCTCGGGCGGGTAATAACCGAAGTAAGGGACCTCGGGCGAGACGTAGGGCGTATGGGGCCGGTAAAACCCGACCGCGAGGAAGAAGGGGCGGTCCTTTTCCTTCGCGCAGCGTTCCAGCACCCATTCCGCGTCCTTCGCCATCATCGCGTCGGTGTGGAACTCGTCGCTCTTCGGCGAGGCATACCAGCTCAACGTGCCTCCGTATTGTCCGGGTGTGAGGGTGAAGATCGGTCCTTCGTCGAGGCGGTCGACCCCGGCCGGATTGATCTCCATCTCCCACGATCCGGGGTCGTCATGGCCGTTCGTCCCGATCGAGTTAGGGACGTTGTAGTGGTAGAGTTTCCCGATCCTGCCCGCGAAGTAACCGTCCAATCGGAAGGCCTGCGGCAGGCTGATGTGCGAGGGGATCGTCTGGCGGAAAATGAGCGAGTTGGTCAGGATTCCCGTGCTGTTCGGGTAAAGTCCCGTCAGCATCGAGTTCCGGCTCGGACCGCAGAGCGGAAAGGAGCAATAGGCCTTTTCGAAGCGCACCCCGCGGGCGGCCAGCGCGTCGATGTTCGGGGTTTTCGCCTTCTCATCCCCGTAGCAGCCGAGGTAGTTGTTGAGGTCATCCGCGATCAGGAACAGCACGTTCGGCTTTTCCGCGGCGGAAGCGAAGCCGGTGAAGAGAAGCAGCGCGAGAGTGAAGAGGGTTCGATGCATGACGAGAGAGGGTTGGGTCGGCAGTATCGGCCGAAAGGGGACCGCGGAGAAAGGCCGGGATTGCGGATTAAGCAAATCCACCTAGAGAAATCTCGAATTCATCGACCTGCCGTAACCACGGGGACGAGACGTTGTTTGAGTTCCTCCGGCAGTCGCTCCCAAAGGGTGGGAACCTTCGACGAGCTCGTTCCCTTGAATCCCCGGGGTTGATCAGTGCGCTCGCTCAAATGGATCTCGTCGTCGCCATCATAGATCCAAAGTCGATTCGGAGACTCGAAGTAAACTATCCATGCTCTCTCGACTACTTCGATTGCCGAAAATCCTCCCTCGGATCGATCAGGATAGCAGGCGACGACGGACAATTGTTTCGTCCCGACAGCCGAGACCTCTACACGAACATCTGAACCAGAAACTGAGAAGCTGCCCGGTTCCGTGATCAGTTCGGCGTGACAATTCAGCGAGAAAAGAAACGCTGCGATTCCTGGGAGAATAGTCCTCATATCGTCTTTGAATCGAAATCACCTTCTTCAGCATCCGGGTCCTTAACTCCGCCCGATTTGACCACGTCGAGATCGATCAAGCCGATCAGCGCATCGATTCTGCGATTCAATCGGGCGATATGCCAGAGGAGAAAGGCAACCGAGGCTCCGAAAATCATTAGAAGATGCTGACCAGATCCGGTTGCGGAGATGAACCCGCATCCGACCGCAATGACAATTCCAATGCCGTAAGATCTCAGTCCCCAGAGGTCCTTAGCCATCTCAAACTTCGCACGCAGATCCCGTGCTTCACTGGTGACAATCCGTGAATAAGAATCGCGCCCTTCTTCCGAAAGACCCTCGATCTGCCTCGGAGAGAGCTGCATGATGTTCTTTAGCATGGCCCGCAAAGTTTGGCAGAACTTCCTCTCCCACGTCAATCCCGGAGGAGCGTCGGGTTGGGACAACCCGGCATACCCGCCTACTTATTTACCTATCCCCTTCCCAGCCGCCTTCCACTTCGGCTCCCATTCCGGCAAAGGGGTCCTCGCGGTTTTCAGATAGTCGCCGATTTTTGCGGCGATGTCAGGGTTTTGGGCCGCCACATCGGTTTCCTCGGCGACATCGTTCTGCTGATCGTAAAGCTTCACGGGCGCGTCCGGTCCTCCCTGGCGGATGCCCTTCCAACGCCCCTGATACAGCACCGACTGCTTGAAGCCACCCTCGTGAAACTCCCAGTACATGAACTCATGCTCCTTCTGCTCCCCGGCCTTTCCGGTCAGGAGCGGGACGAGACTGATCCCGTCGAGGTTCGCGGGCGTCTCCGCCTTCGCCAGTTCGGCAGCCGTGGGGAACCAGTCGGGGAAGTAGCCGACGTGATCCGAAACAGCGGGTTTCACCGTGCCAGGCCACCACGCAATGAAGGGCACGCGAATGCCGCCGTCGGTGAGGCTCCGCTTGATGCCGGTATAGGGTCCGTTCGGATCGAAGCGGTCGAGATTGTGTTTGCTCTCGTTGTGCGGTCCGTTGTCGCTCGTGAAGACGACCAGCGTGTTTTCGGCGAGCCCGAGGAGATGGAGCTGGTCGAGCATGCGTCCGACGTAGCTGTCGAGCCGAGTGATCATCGCGGCCTGCCCCTTGTCGGGATCCGGCCAGTCCTCCCTTGCGTAAGGTCCATAGTCGGGGACATGGGCCCCGTCACCGATCTCGCGAGCTCGCTCGTTGTTTGCGTGGGGAATCACGAGACTCCAGTAGAGGAAAAAGGGACGGTCCTGGTTCTTCGAGACGAATTTGAGAGCTTCGTCGGCGAAAAGATCGTCGGCGTAAAGGATGGGATCTTCCGAGTATCCCCCGCCCTGGTCACCGACCGGCGTCACGTAGTTCGGCAGGGCGACCTTCGACTCATTCCTCCAGAGGTAGTCGGGGAAATGGTTGTGGGCATGGTGCTGGTTGAGGTAACCGAAAAATTCGTCGAATCCCTGCTGCCGAGGCAGTCCCGTCTCGGCCTCGCCGACGTCGCCGAGTCCCCACTTGCCGATGAGGGCGGTCCGATAGCCGGCCTTCTGCAGGGCCGCAGCGACAGTGACATCGCCGGGTTTGAGGGCCTGGGCAGCCGGATTGTCCTTGCCGGCATTGCCGCGTACACGGGTGTGGCCGTGATGAAGACCGGTCATTAGAACGCTGCGCGAGGGGGCGCAGACGGTGGCCCCGGCGTAAAAATGGGTGAAGCGCATCCCCTCGGCGGCCATTTGATCGAGACGCGGAGTCCGGATGACCTTCTGCCCGTATGACCCGAGATCTCCCCAGCCGAGGTCGTCGGCCATGATCCAGATGAGATTGGGCCGGGCATCGGCGGCAGCGAGGGGTGAAGACGACAAAAGCGATGCCGCGCCGAGCGACAGGAAAACGACAAGAAGGGGTTTCATAAATGGGAGGAAGAAAGGATCAGGGTTTCTGCCAGGGGATGGAGCCACCTTTCTGGATCTGTCTGGCCAGCGCGGCGGAGAGTTCGTTGAAAACTTTCGGCGCCTTCTCGGCGACGTTGGTGGTTTCCTGGGGATCGTTCTTGAGTTGATAGAGCTCGAGCGGGCTGTAGGGATCGTTCTGCATCAGCTTCCACTCGCCACGGACGATGGCCTCGTAACTCTTGCCTCCGTAGGCCCTGCCTCCTTCACGTCTCACGAAGTAGAGCTCCCGTCCCTCCGGCATGGCTTTGCCTTCGAGCAGGGGCACGAGGCTGAGGGCGTCCAGCTGCTCCGGATCGGTCGCCTTGGTCCCGGCCAGTTCGAGGAAGGTGGGAAAGAGATCGAAATTCAGCCCGGCATAGTCGCTCTTCGATCCCGCCTTTATCCTCGCAGGCCAGCGAAGCATGAAGGGCACGCGAAGGCCGCCGTCGTAATGGCTCTGCTTGCCGTCGCGCCAGGGAAGATTGCTCTGGGCGTGCGGCAGGGATCCTCCGTTGTCGGCGCTGAAGGCGACGAGGGTGTTTTCCGAAAGGCCGAATTCGTCGAGGGCCGCAAGAACCTGACCGATGCCATGGTCGAGGTGCTCGACGAAGGCGACGTTGGTGGCGCGCTTTTCGTCCAGCCCGGGTTCCCGTTCCTTCACCTTCGCGAGCCAGTCGGCGGGCGGTTCGATGGGGAAATGGGGGGCGTTGTAGGCGAGGTAAAGGAAGAACGGCTCGTCTTTCTTCCCGGACCGCTCGCGGAGATAGTCGACGGCCCAGGCCGTAAATAGATCGGTGGCGTGCCCGTCCGCCTCGATGACCTCGCCGTTTTTCCGGAGGTAGTTGTTCCCGTGACGCAGGTGCGTCGTGTAGCTGTCCATCATGTCGCCGAGAAATCCGTGGAAGAACTCGAAGCCGCGCTCGTTGGGCGTATTGGGCGACTCGAGCCCCAGGTGCCACTTCCCGATGATGCCCGTGTGGTATCCAGCCTTGCCCAGTTCGTCGGCGATCGTGGGCACTCCCGGCGCGAGGTAACCCCACGAATTCTCCGGCTGGGTTCGGATCACTCCGGGAACACCAACACGGTCCGGGTAACGTCCCGTGAGCAGCGCAGCACGCGAGGGCGAGCAGACCGTGCAGTTCGCCCGCATTGACGTAAACACCATTCCTTCCCTGCCGATGCGGTCGATGTTGGGGGTGCGCACGTCGGTGGCGCCGTAGGTCGAGACATCGCCGTAGCCCTGATCGTCCGTGAAAATGATGAGGAAATTGGGAGGCGCGGCGAAAAGTCCACCGGTGGAGATTGCCAGAACGAGGGAAAGGCCGAGGAGGAGGCGGGAGAAGCTCATGGGGTTCCTGCTAGGCTAAGGGACGGGACGGGAAAAGGTCAAGTGACGGGATGCAAGGAGGTTCCCGGTCTCACCGGAATCGCATCCGGCGTCATTGCGGCATCGCCAGTTCCCGCGAGGACGGACTAGGATCGCGATACGATGCATTTGCGAACCCTTGTCCTGCTTTTTGTCCTCGCCGGCGTTTCCCCGATCCGCGCCCAGGATTCCACCCCGAAGCCGCTCCGTGCGGGAATCGTCGGGCTCGACACTTCGCACGTCCCCGCTTTCACCAAGCTCTTCAACGATCCCAAGTCCGAGGGGGATCTCGCGGGTATCCGGGTCGTGGCGGGTTATCCCGGCGGCACCGACATGCCGGCGAGCAAGGACCGCGTCGCGAAATTCACCGAGCAAGTCAGGGGCATGGGGGTCGAAATCGTCGACACGATCCCGCAACTGCTCGAAAAGGTCGACGTCGTCCTCCTCGAGAGTGTCGACGGCCGCATCCACCTCGAGGAGGCGAAACAGATTTTTCCCTCGGGCAAGCCGGTCTTTATCGACAAGCCGCTCGCCGGAAACCTGCCGGAGTCCATCGCCGTCTTCGAGCTCGCGAAGAAACACAAGGCCCCGGTCTTTTCGAGTTCCTCGACCCGTTTCGGGGCCGGCCTCTCGGCGGTCGAAGGGAACACGGAACTCGGCGACCTCCTCGGCGCGACGACCTGGGGACCCTGTTCCTACCAGGCAGGCACGCCCGATCTCTTTTTCTACGCGATCCACGGAATCGAGGCGCTCTACACGATCATGGGAACCGGCTGCGAAACGGTCTCCCGGGTGAAGGGCCCCGTCCACGACCAGGTCACCGGCACCTGGAAGGAAGGACGGCTCGGCGTCTATCGCGGCATCGTCCGGGGCAAGGCCGACTTCGGGGCGACCGTCTACGGCAGCAAAAGCATCCTCCAGATCGCGGAATCGCCGAACTACGCGAACCTCTGCCGCGAGATCGGGAAGTTCTTCCGCACCGGCGCGCCGCCCGTGAGCGAGGAAGAAACGCTCGAATTACTCACCTTCATGGAAGCCGCCGACGAGAGCGTGCGCCAGGGAGGCAAGGCCGTCGCGCTGGAAGAGGTTTTCGCGAAAGCGAAGGCCGAGGCGGCGAAGCTGATTCCGTGATCCCTTTTCCCCGAATGCCATGAAAGATCCCAGCCGCCGCCGCTTCTTCGAAAACTCCGTGATGGCCGCGGCCGCGGCCGCCCTGCCTTCGAAACTTCTTTCCCAGGAGAAGTCTTCCCCGGTGAGCCCGAACGAAAAGCTCACCGTCGCGATCATCGGCTGCGGTATCCGCGGCAAAGCCCATGCCCGCGAGTTGTCACGCCTGCCGGACTGCGACATCGCCTACGTCTGCGATCCCGACCTCGACCGCGCCGACGAGGTGGGAGCCCTCCTTTCCGGCGAACTGAACCGGCCCATGCCGAAAAAGGTTCAGGACCTCCGCGTCATCATCGACGATCCCTCCGTCGATGCCGTCTTCATCGCCACGCCGAATCACTGGCATTCCCTCGCCGGCATCTGGGCGATGCAGGCGGGCAAGGATGCCTATGTCGAAAAGCCGGTGAGCCAGAACGTGGCCGAGGGACGCCGCCTTGTCGAGGTGGCCCGTGAACTGGGCCGCATCTGCCAGACCGGCACGCAGAACCGATCGAGAGGTTCGCTCGCGGCGGCCATCCAGTACATTCACGACGGCAAGCTCGGAGAGGTGAAACTGGCCCGCAGCATCATCTACGGCGGACGCGGTTCCATCGGCGGTCCCGTCGAGACCCCCATCCCGCCCCGTTGCGATTACAACCTCTGGGCCGGTCCCGCCCCGATGGCGAAACTCACCCGGGCACGCTTCCACTACGACTGGCACTGGATGTGGGACACGGGCAACGGAGACATCGGCAACAGCAATGTCCACTCCATCGACATCTGTCGCTGGGGTCTCGGAGTCACCGGGCTGGGCGACAGCGCCATCAGCTACGGTGGGCGCCTCGGCTACACCGACGTGGGAGAAACACCCAACTCGCAGGTGGGGGTCTTCCACTTCGGCGACAAGACCATCGTCTCGGAAACCCGGGGGCTGAAGACGGCACCCTTCCACCCGGTGATCAAGGCGATGTGGTTTTTCTACGGCACCGAGGGCATCATTGCCGAAACCGGTCTCTACGACCCCGACGGCGAGCTCATCACGGCCTTCGAGGGCAAATCGGTGAGTCATTTCGCCAATTTCCTCGACGCGGTCCGCTCGCGGAAACGCGAGGATCTCAAGGCGGAAATCCTCGAGGGCCACCAGTCCTCGGCACTCTGCCACCTCGCCAACCTCTCCTACCGCCTCGGCACGAAAGCCTCGATCGAAGAAATCGGCGACCGTCTCGGCGAAGTGCCCGACAATGACGAAGCGAGGGAAGATCTCGAGCGCACCCGCCACTACCTCGCGGAGGCCGGGGTCGATCTCGGCAAAACCCCCATGACCCTGGGCCGGCATCTCCGGCCCGACCGAGAACGCGAGCAATTCCTCGACGATCCGGAGGCCAACGCCCTCCTCAAGCGGACCTACCGGGAACCGTTCGTGGTGCCGGGAGTGTGAACTTCCTTCCCGCTGGATGGCTCCAGACTTTGCCACTAGAGTGACCCCATGTCCTGTTGCTGCGAGAAAACCCCGGAACCGCCCGAACCGGAAACCAAGGGGGATTGCTGCGGCGGGGGGTCGAAGCACCGCCGGGACTGGCTCCTGCTCGGTTCCGCGGCGGTGATCGCGGGCGCCTACCTGCTCTACTTCTTTCACGGTCTCCTGCTCCTCGCGGTCTGGCCGCCGCTCTACCGCTTCTGTATCGCCGTGAAGGAACTCATCCACCTGATGTGGTGGGGAACTCTGGTGGGCATCCTCGCGATCTCCCTCCTCCAGTTCGTGCCGCGCCGGCGGATCGAGCAGTGGCTGGGAAAGGAAGGCAACCTGAGCGGCCTTCTCCGCGCCGTCGCCGCGGGGCTTTTCTTCGACGTTTGCAGCCACGGGATTCTGCTCGTTTCCATGCAACTTTACCGGAAGGGGCTCGGGCTCGGACAGACCATGGCTTTCCTCATTGCCAGTCCCTGGAATTCGTTCTCCACCACCTTCGTGCTTTTCGCCCTCGTCGGGGTGAAATGGACCCTGCTCTTCATCGTTGGCTCGCTCGTCATCGCCCTCGCCGCGGGGGCGCTCTTCCACCTGCTCGAACGACGCGGTCTGGTGCCGGCCAATCCCTATCGCTCCGCCCTTTCCGAAGAAGTGGATCAGGAACCGGGCTTCCGGGAACAGATCGGACCGCTCCTGCGTCGTCCCTCCGGCTGGTTCGCGATCTTCAAGGGAGGCCTCCTCGAATCTCGCATGGTGGTGCGCTGGATGCTCTTCGGGGTGATCCTTGCGGCCATCCTGCGGGTGGCGGTGCAGGCGGATGTTTTCTCGAACTGGTTCGGACCTTCCCTCGCCGGGCTCGCCCTCACCCTCGTTGCGGCAACGGTGATCGAAGTCTGTTCGGAGGGATCCAGTCCCATCGCGGCCGATCTGCTCCATCGCGCCGCCGCGCCGGGCAACGCCTTCGCTTTTCTCATGGCCGGGGCTGCGACCGACTACACGGAAGTCCTCGCCCTGCGCGAAACGACCCGTTCTTGGAAAATCTCCCTGCTCCTTCCCGCGTTGACCGTTCCCCAGGTCGTCCTCATCGGCTGGCTCATGAACCGCTTTGGCGAGCTCACTTGAAAAACCGCTTCAGGACGGCCTGCTCGTCCGGAAGGAGCGGCTGGCGGGAGACGGCCTCACCTCCCTTACCCAGTGAAGTCGCGGTTCCTCCGTCGACCGGCCCGATCCGGGACTTGTCGATCTTTCGCTCGGTTTCGCCGAGTCCGAGCACTTCACCGATCGTCGCGCGCGACAGGTCTTCGTTGCGGATGCCTTCCACATTCGAGGTGCCCAGTTGATCCTCCTCCTTGCCGAAAAAAAGCGGTGCATCGCCTCGTCCGCGGGTGATGCCTCCGAAACCAGGCAAGTTCTCCTCTCCTTCTCCCTCACCGAATCCGGGAAGCCCCTCGCCAAAAGCCATACCCTCCTCGAGGCCGGGCAAGCCCTCGAGGGATCCGAGAGCTTCCATCGCCTGCCCCAGTTGCCGTTGCAGCGCTTCGAGAGCCTCCTGGGAGAGCCCGCCGATCGTCTCCGATCCGAGTTGGGAAGGATCGATATCCCCGAGTTCCTTTCTCAGGTCATCACTGAGAGGAAGCCCTCCCTGCCCGAGCGAGTCGATCGCCATCTCCATTTCGCGGGCCGCCTCTTTTTTCGCTTCTTCCGCCGACTCCGAAGAATAGGATTCCAAGGTCGAAAGACTGCGATCGAGCGCATTCATCTCCGTCGCGAGGTCGCGGATCTCCTCCTCCAGTGCTTCTTCCAGCGAATCGGTCGCCTCGAGGCTGGTGTGACTGAACCATTCTTCCTCGGGGCGTTCCTTCAATTCATCGATCCGGCTTTCAAAACGCTCGATCGCCTCCTTATCGACAAAATCGGCGGCATCGAGCGTCTCCAGCCAGTCCTGCATCTGTTCCCAGGCACCCGGCTGGACCACCTCCCGAGGCAGGACTTCCCGTTTTGGCAAAGGCGTCAGTGTCGCAGCGACGACAAGGAGCAAGGAACCCAGTCCGGGAAGAACGACACGACCGGCCTTCCAGTGCAAGCCCGTGGAAAGATCGAAAGCCGGGTCGTCAGCAGGCCATGGCCCCACCTTCCTCGAAGCGGAAACGAGGCGGTTGTGAAGTCCGAGGCGTTCGTCGAGCCGCACCAGCCCGACCTCGCCCGTGACAAATCGCTTCCTCGCCAGAAGCCAGGCGGCGAGGGCTCCGAGGGCCAGCAATCCCGCCACGGTGAGAAGAATCCCGGCCGGCGAGATCCATTGCTCCCGCCAGGTGCGCCCCGCAAGAATCGCAACCGCCAAAAGGGGGAGAACGGTGAGGAGGAGTTGATTGAAGCGCTCCGTCCACCAGGCGAGGTTGAGTCGGACGGCCAGGGCCGACGCACGGTGCCGCCACATTCGCTCCAAGACCGCCTCGTTCATTCGTGGAAAGGGTAGAGTCGGCGATTCGCAACGTCAACGCTGCCCATGGTCAAGACCGCAGGTTGCGGTTGCTCTCCTACTCGCCCCGCTTCGCGACCTCGCGGGCGATGGCCTCGATCGTGCGTGGCATCGTCTTTCTCATCCCCGCTTTGACCAGAGCCTGCGGAGCAAAAAAACCGGCATCGATGTGGAGGGAGTAGACAACCAGGAAATGACCGGGATCGGGCCCGTCGAAGATCCACCAGGCACCGATCACGTCCTTCAGTTCGCCCCCGTCATAGGTGAACACGGCCTTTTTCTCGGGTGTGAGCTTGTGGAGGAGCCGATAGCGATAGGCTCCCTTGGGACCACCCACCCGGGTGACCTGTTCCACGAGAATCTCGTGTTCTTCCCGTTCGATGACCCGGGATTCGAGCACTCCGTCGATAAACTCGGCGGCGTGTTCCTTGTCATGAATCACCTCCCAGATACGCGACCGGCTGCCCGGAACAAGGGCCGCCACCGTGACAAAGCGAGCATCCGTTTTCTCGGGAGTCTCGTCCGGGCGGCGATGAAGAACCACGCTGAACCCGGAACGGAGCGTCTCCCAGGCGGAGGCATCGAGTTCCGGCGACAGGTCCTCGGCCCCCGCGACCATTGCCGCAGCGTGAAAAAACCAGAGAACGGGTAGAATCCTGCGCATCGCCTGAGGAATCCATCCTCGCAGAGGGGGCGACTTTTGTCCTCCGCTTTCCGCCTGCGCCACGCGAATCCGTTGACGCCCTGCGGGGCTTCCTCCAGTTTCCCCCTTTCCATGGACAAATCCCGCCTCGTCGCCCGGCTCATCGCCGAACTGAAGCTTCGTTACGAACGCGCCGTCGCCGCCCTCTCCGGTGCCCGCGAAGCCGCCACGGGAGAGGACACCAAGGCGGAAAACAAGTATGATACCCGCGGACTCGAGGCCTCCTACCTGGCCGCAGGACAGGCGGAACAGGCGGACGAGTTGCACCGCGCGCTCCATGCGCTGGAGCAGTTCGACTTCCGCGACTTCGATCCCGACGAGCCCGTGGCACCGGGCGCACTGGTGGAAACGGAAGTGGCCGGGGAAGTTGTCTATTATCTCCTCGCTCCCGCCGGAGGTGGCGTCGTGCTCGAAGGGGAAGACGGCGAACCCGTCACCGTGCTTGGCCCCGCCTCGCCTCTCGCCGGAAAACTTCTCGGTCAGACCGCCGGCACCATCCTCCCCGACTCCGGAACCATCGTCCTCGAGGTCTTCTGACCCCGCAGAGGTCCATAGTCGCCTAATTCATCCAGAGATTGTCCGGCTCATCGGCGATCAGCCGGTGCCAGGGGCTCATTTCCCGGAGGAGATCACGCCAGAGGTGATCGGAATTGTCCGGTTCGATGACGGTCCGCGCCGGCTCGTGGACGAGCCAGGCCTTGTGTTCAAACTCATCCTCGAGCTGGCCTTCCGACCATCCCGAATAACCGACGAAGGCACGAATGGAAAACCCCTCCATCCGGTGCATCACCGCCTCCTGTGCCGAGAGGTGGGTGGCATACTGGAGTTTTCCCTCGACTTCCGACCAGCCAAGAGCGGAAAAAGTGAGGTGCTCGGTGCTGACCGGTCCGCCCATGAAGACCGGCGTGTCCGCGAGCTGCCTGCGAACCTCGCCGGGAAGGATGTCCTTGCTGAGCAGATCGCCCACATACTTGCCGACGGGCCGGTTGAGGATGTAACCGAAAGCCCCCTGGTCACGGCTGTGCTCGGTGAGAAGCAGGACGCTACGAAAAAAGGTCGGCTCCCGCAGGCTCGGATCGGCCAGGATGAGGCTGCCTTTGAGAGATTTTGCCAATGGACCCTCTTGCGACATCGGGGACCGGGCCCAATGCCCGGCTCGTGAAATGAGCTTCGGACAAAAGTTGCGGGTTGGCAACCGTGAAGCGACGGTGTTCACTGCCCGTCCCATGCAGGAACTGACCGAAGCCGCCGTGAGGGGAGAACTCCCCCCCGACCTCGTCGCCTCCGCCGCCACCGCCTTGCTCGACGAGACGGTCGCGCTGGAGGACAAGGCCGCCTTTCTTTCGGCCCTCTCCCGCCGCGGAGAAACGGCCTCCGAGATCGGCGGATTCGCGACGGCTTTTCTTGATCGCGCGGTATCGCCCCGGCTCGACCGCGCCGCCATCGCCCGGCCGCTCCTCGACGTGTGCGGCACCGGAGGGGACAAACTCAATCTCTTCAACGTCTCGACCACGGCGGTGTTTGTCCTCGCCGCCTGCGGTGTCGCCGTCGTGAAGCACGGAAACCGCGGCATCACCTCCAAGAGCGGAGGCGCCGACGCCCTCGAGGCCCTCGGCATCCGTATCGACCTTCCGCCCGAGGATGTCGGCCGCTGCCTTACCGAAGTCGGTGCGACCTTTCTCTTCGCTCCGCTCTATCATCCGGCCTTCAAAGCCGTCGCGCCCGTCCGCAAATACCTCGCCGAGTCGGGGCAGCGCACCATGTTCAACCTCCTCGGCCCGCTTCTCAACCCGGCCCGGCCCGACTACCAGCTCATCGGAGTCTTCGATCCGGCCATCGGACCCGTCTTCGCGACCATTCTCAAGGATTTCGGACGCAAAAATGCCTGGGTCATCCACGGCAGCACCGAAACCGGCGCGGGGATGGACGAACTATCAACCCTCGGTCCCAACCGAATCTGGAAAACCACCTCATCCGACCCGGTCGAGTCCCTCATCGAACCCTCTTCACTCGGTCTTGCCCCAGCCTCCATCGCCGACCTCGAGGGAGGCGACGCGGCCCACAATGCCGCGCTGCTCACCGCCATCCTCGCGGGCGAGGATCGGGGGCCGAAACGGGATCTCGTCGCTCTCAATACCGCCGCAGGTCTCGTCGTCACCGGTATCGCCAGCGACCTGCGCGAAGGTCTCGACCGCGCCCGGGAAGCGATCGATTCCAGAGCCGCCCTCGCCGTGCTCGAGCGCTGGAAGCAATTTGCCTGATCACCCATGTCGAAGCGGACCCTTCTCCTCATCGCCGCCGGCGCCTTCCTCCTGCCCTTCCTCGCGGGAGGCATCCTGATGCTCGTAAAACCCGAATGGAGCCCCTTCGGAAAACCGGTATTCACGGAGGAAATCCCCGCAAAACGCCCGCCCCGCCTCGACCAGCACCTGATCGATCGCCACGCCGGGAAAGCAATCGCCGACATCATCGCCACCGCGAAGGCCGAGCGGGAAGCAGCCCTGGCCAAGGATCCCACCCTGGATCCCCCGGTCGCCGGGCCGCCCATCCTCCTCGCCATGCTGCCCGATGCTCCCCTTCCGTTTCCCGGCGATGTCAAAGCCGCCGACGAAGCCGGACTGAAGGAGTTCGTCACCCAGATGAAATCGGGACCATCCGCTGGCCCCTCCACTCCGGAAGAACGATGGCAGTTCAATCTCGCCCTGGCGGCCCTCGGTATCGACCCGGCCGATGTTCCCGAATCGATCCGCATGCAGACCCGGCCCGCGCCGGAAAGCGATACCTATCCGGTGAGACTCCTCCCCCGCCCCGTCGAATTGAAGGGTCCGGTCACCGCGGGTGATTTTGACGGCGGCGGCGATATCGAGATCGTCGCCTCGGGTGGTGCGTCGCTGTTCAAAGTCGGCGGAGAGGGAACTCTCGTCGCCCTCGAAGGTTTTTCCGGTGTCGAGCCGGGCGACGGTCTCTTTCCAGCGGACTTCGACGGAGACGGCGACCTGGACCTCTACGTGACTCGGAAGAGCGGCCTTCCCGACTCCCTCCTTCGCAACGAAGGGTCGGGACACTTTTCCGACGAAACGATCGCCTTCGGACTCCTCGCCTTCCGCGATACGACCACCGCCGCCTGGATCGACTATGACCGGGATGGACGGCTTGATCTCCTCGTCGGGAGCCTCGATCAGCCTCTCGAGCTCTATCATCAGGACGAATCCGGGTCCTTTCACCCCGTCGCCTGGGACCTGAAACTATGGGCTCCCCGCGACACCACCCTTCTGGCTGTCGCCGACGTCGATGCCGACGGGTATCCCGACCTGTTTCTCGGCCGCCGGGGTGTTCCCAGTCGCCTCCTCCTTTCCCGCCCCACCGAAGGCGGCAACAGCCGTCGTTTCGAAGCGGCCCCACTCCCGAATCCATTCGGACCGCAGACCGATCTGTCCTCGGCGGCCTTTCTCGACCTGGAGAACGACGGCCTCCCCGACCTGCTCCTCGCCACCGCGACACCCGATCCCGCGAAGGGATCCCTTTGTCTTCTCCACAACGAGGGCGGCGGATCCTTTGCCGACGTCACCGTCGATGCGGGACTGATGCACGGAGAAAAGGTCCATTCCCTCGGCGTGGCCGACCTCGATCTCGACGGCTTTTCCGACCTCCTCCTCGGAACGGCGGCCCTTTCCCCCGACCGGGTCTTTGCCAATCTTGAAGGCACCGGATTCCGCGCGGTCACTTTTGCCTCCGGCGGGGCTTTTCTCGATGAGACGGTTTCCTGGACCACGGCGGATCTCGGTGGAGATGGCAGTGCCGACCTTCTCTCGACGAAAAGCGATGGCCGGGTCCGATGGCTCGAAGCATCCGGCGGCGGTTCGCAATGGCTGCGTGTCTTCCTTCCGGAAGAGCCAGCCGGAACACGCCTCGCCATTTCTACACGTGACCCCGACTGGGTTGCGGAAACTCGTCTGTTCACAATCAGCGAGTCGCGTCTCGTCACCCTCGGGCTCGGAGAAGGCGAAAGCATCGAACGACTCGAAGTCTTCCGGCCCGGAGAATCGGTGGCAGCCAAAACCCTGGAATCGCTCAAACCCGGACAAACCGTGACGATCGAACTCCCTCCGGCACCGGCAAAACGTCCTGTCGTTCCGATGGAAAAGGCGACCGGAGCCGATTCCGCGAAGCCTTGACCGTGGCGCAGGGAAGAACGGTGAACCTCACTTTTCGGTCATCCAGGCCACCTGCGTCCCGGCAGGGAGGATCTGCGCAAGCGACGTGGTGAGAGCGATATGATCCCATCCACGGACGGAGTCCTTCGTGTCTCCACCTTCGAGCGGACGGAATCTCACGACC
>JAGRPC010000337.1:0-7497 GCA_020439925.1 Verrucomicrobiia bacterium
GGATTCATCAGTTTCGCGGACAAGGAGGATCGCTTTCTGAGGGCGAAGAACGGCAAGGGACACTACAATCTCGTGCGGGATGCCCTCTACACGCTCGAACCAAAAACGGTTGCCCCCGATTTCGAGCAGCTCATGATCGCCCTGAGGCAACGGCTGACGCGCCGGGCTCTCCTCGTGATGCTGGTGGACCTCAGCGATCCCCTTACCGCCGAGCATTTCTATCAGGCATTGCCCCTGATCAGCCGACAGCATCTCGTGCTTGTGAACATGATTCGGCCCGAGTCGGCTCACCCGCTGTTCTCGCCGACGAAACTACCCGCCACGGGAGGGGAGGTCTACGAGCAGCTAGCAGGGCACTTCCAGTGGCAGGAGCTTCGTGAGACGGCCAATCGCCTCCGGCATCTCGGGGTGGAACTGGGCACGCCGGATCAGGCGGAACTGTGCACCGAGACCGTGAGCCAGTATCTCAATATCAAGCGTCGGCAGCTTCTCTAAGCGGCGCAGGACGGAAATCGCAAGTTTTCTCTGGTCTTTGGATTGGGGGACTGCTTATTTTCATTCGTGGTTCCGGAGAGATGATGAAGTTTGCCTTTTCCCTTGTACTTCCGCTATTCGCGCTCGCTTTCCTGACAAGTGCGATGGGTGCCGATACGCTAAGCAAACGGGAGGTGAAGAAATTCAAGGGAACTTACGAAGGCGAGATTTCCGGTATCGCCGGGAATGCCTCCTTGCCCAACAATTCGACACGATTCACCGCCGAGGTGAAAATGACCGGAAAGTCGAGAGAACGATTGCCTGCGCTGATCAGCGGACTGAATGCCGCATCTAGCCACACTATCGTCTGGCGAAAGCCGACCGGCACGGCGAAGCGGGCGAAGTGGATTGGTCTTTACGTTGGAACGGTGACAAACCCGCTCACATTGCTCCCCGAACCGGTTTCCGGCACTCGGACCGTGATCATCGTGGACCGGGGAAGTGGAGTGAATTTCCGCTACGTCATGCGACTAAGCGATACTTTGCGGGAGGGGTCCTACTCCGCGCAGAATCTCAAGGGCAAGCTTGGGCGGAAGCGCTGAATGGCAAACGACGCCGAGGAGAGGTTCAGGCGGCCTCGGCCGTTCTCCGTTTCAACATGCCGATAAGGCCGCGAGCCTTGGCTCTACCTTCCTTGGTCAGGGATAGCACTTTTTCGTCGGCGTGAAGGTAGGCCCGGGAAATGAGTCCCGAGATCGCCGATGTGATGTGGGCGATGCGGGGACGCCCACATTCCTCGATGAGATCGTTGATCGCCCGGCTCGAAAAGGTGTCCTGGTGATAGGCGTCGCTGAGATAGAGGGCGGCAAGAAGGGACTGGTCAGCAAGCGTGAGATCGTGGCGATCACCGGCCTCGAGGATTCCGCGGGCCTCGTCGTAAAGTGCCGGCCCCTCTTCTTCGGTTCTTTCGAAGCTCGGATGATCGCTGCTGAGAGTGCCCTGTGTGCGCATGCGGATGGCGACTTTGATCGCCATTTCGAGGGCCAGGAGATCCTGCAATTCCAGCTCGGGAATCAAGGCCGCCCATTCTTCACGGTGTGGGTATCTCATTTTATTCTCCTTGGTACTCGAAAAAATCTCATTTTGTCTCGAAAATCACTTGCAAAGTGGGATCAAGAATGAGAAAAGCCTCATATTCGCGAGTTGATTTGAGTAAGATGCGTAAAATTTTACTCAAATCAACTCAAAAATCTCAAATTTCATTCAAACTCATTCTGGGGAGGGTCGCATGAGAGAAATCGAAACCGTCGTTGTGGGCAGCATCGAGTCCTTGCTTGAGGAGATGGTGCCGAAACTGGGCTTTCAAAGGACTCCGGTCTACAGGGGGCATGGCAAAGCCTCCTGGTCGCTTCTGCCACCGCTCTTCCGCGAGGAAGTCGCCAAGAGCGAGTTCAGAACCTGGGCGGACCTTGAAGCCGCGTTTCTCATCAGCTTGAAGCAGAGGGCGCGAGGCGAGATCGGATACGACCCCGCGACGGAACTCGAGTGGATGAGCATCGGAGCGCATCATGGGTTGCCGACGAGACTTTCGGCCTGGTCCGAGAACGCCCTCGTGGCCCTCTTTTTTGCGACGGATCCCGCTTATGAGGAGGACGGGGCGGTCTGGCGTATCATGCCGGGGGAAGCCGCCTTCTCGATTTCGCAGGACTATGAGCAAGTCCCGGAGCAGCCGAAGCTTTATCGCCCGCAGCGTCCGAATCAGGCGATGCAGAATCAGCGGGTCTGCTTTCTTACCCATCCGCTTCCCCAGGAAGACGCTTCGCCTGAGACCTTCGAGGAAGTTTTTGAACTGGGTAACGATCGTCTCGTTCTTTCGAAGCTGGTGATCCCCTGCGAATGGAAAGGTTATCTCCGTCGCCGGCTTGCGATGATGGGGGTGGATCATCGCTCCCTCTTCCCGGGGCTGGCGGGGCTTTGCCAGGATCTGAAAGAAGAGATCTACACCCACACGGATTCCTACGAGTGGATCTTCCCCGGCGAAGGTTCCGTCGAGTGAAATTCGTATCCGGTATCTTTCCGGATCAGACGCCTCGTCTCGAGCCGTAGAGCCTCAGGTGGAGCCGATCGGAGTAGCGAAAACCCAGTTCGCGAGCGAACGCGGCAACGGTCCCCTGTTGAGACTCGAGTTCGGCAACCTTGCGCGCCTTGGGCATGAGGAAAACGCGGTCGTGGACGAGGTTTGCCTCTGTGACGAGGTCGACCACTTCCTGGAGGTCTTCTTCGGAGCCAATCACAAATTTAAAATCGGCCTTGCCAGTGGAAGCGAGACTGGAGAGAACCGCGGGCTTGAGGCGCTGTTCTCCCGGGACTCCAGAGTTGGTGAGCTTTGGAGACACATTGATCTGGTGAATACGCTCCAGAAAGGGGGCTCCCGGCATCAGCGTGCCGTTGGTCTCGATTTCAAAGAAGGGGGAGGAGCCATCCGCTTTCGCGAGGATCGCCATGAGGTCCAGCCAGGACCTTTCCTGCAGGAGCGGTTCGCCGCCTGTAAAAACATAGTTGTGGCAGGAAAACGCGGCAAGGCTGGAGGCGATTTCATGGGGTGTCAGATCCACAATCTGCTCCTCCCGATTGTATTTGCGATAGGATGGATCCGCGTCACGTTCGTGAGCGTAAGAAGTGCCGGTCCAATTCCAGGTGTAGTCGGTGTCGCACCAGTGGCAATGAAGGTTACAGAGGGAGGCGCGAATGAAAACGCTGGGACGGCCGGCGTGGCGGCCTTCCCCCTGAAGGGAGTAGAAGATCTCCGGAGAACCATCCGGCATTCGGGCAAGCTTCATCCGGGGCAAGGTAGCCGGATCAGCGATGTCCGACAATCATGCAAGTTCTCTTAGGGTCGAGGAGATAGCCGAAACCAAAGCTCATCGATTTCACAGGGTGGCTGCCGTTTGCATAGGCAGCGACAAGGTCGGGCTGGGTATGTCCGGTAAACGGAGATCCCGCGCCGCAGTAATTGCCGTGGAGTTTCAGATTCCAACCGGCCTCGACAAGGGTCCGGTAGGGAACTCCGGATGGATCCTGAACGAGACCGCGTGAGGACTGGGCGATGTAGTCGCGGATGATGGAAAAATTCCCTTGGTGCATCAGGTAACTGGCACTTTTCACAAAGGTGACCGGAGAACCCTTGGAAGAGACGAACTTCAGGAGACGGCGATCCCCGATACCACCGTTGGAAAGATCCTTCCGGAAGTAGAAAATGTTTTTGCCGCCCGCCCGGATGTGCCAGCCGGGACAGGACGCTTCGGAATTGCGTGAAACGAGATGACCAGCGGCATCAAGGCCGACCGCCTCGATCGAAGTCACTGTTTTCCCGTCCCGGGCGATCTGCGCGAGCAATAAGGGAAGCGTGCCGCGGAGGGAGGTGCTCGACAAATCGGACCTCATTTCCGTGGTGATGAAATAACTCGCGCCGGTGACCGTGCGAAGGGCATTTGCCACGCCACCGAGACCGCGTTGCAGCTCTGCGGCGCTGAGTGAAGAGAGTTCAGGCATCGACTCGACCCCCTCGAGTCCGACAAGGACGTAGGATCTCGCTCCGGGGAAGAGGGTGCTTGCGTGGAGGTAGTCCGGTCCGCCGAAAGGGTAAAACAGTACGCCGGGCGACCCGAGTCCACCCAGCTCGTGGCGAAAGGTGCGAAGATGGCTCTGGCGACCCGATTGTACCGACCAGAGGGCGTCCATTCTCGCGGCGTGCGCCTTCCACGCTTCCGAGTTGCGAGGCAGTGCAAGATCCCCCCGAGGTGTTCCCGGGAGGCCGGCGAGATATCGTGCGGTGTCTCCGACCGAAGCCACTCCACCCGTCGAGGGTCCTCCCGGTGTGGTCGCGCAGGAAGTCAGAGAAAGGAGGGCCCCTAAAATGACGGAGGCAAAACGGGAAAACTTCATGGGAAGGTCGGTTAGTTAAGATCTCTTAAATACCGGGAGTCCTGGCCGATTTCAAGGGAAATGCTGTCCTCTGGTACGGGTTCGCCGGTCGGAAGGCTCCGGACAACCCACGGATTTTGGTCTTCCCTTGAAGAAGTCGTTCCTCCACAATCCGGACCATGTCACCCTTTGTCGCGGAACTGGTTGGAACGGCGCTGCTCCTGCTTCTGGGAGGGGGAGTCGTCGCAAATGTCGTGCTCGCTCACACCAAGGGGAACGATTCCGGCTGGATTGTCATCACCGCTGGCTGGGCCATGGCAGTGACCATCTCGGTCTATTCCGTCGGAACCATTTCCGGAGGCCATCTCAATCCTGCCGTCACGCTCGCCATGCTTGCGATCGGGAAGATCGATCCCGCCACTGCGGGGAGCTACATCGTTGCGCAGTTTCTTGGGGCCTTCATCGGTGCGGTGCTCGTCTACCTCGCCTACCTCCCACACTGGCGCGAGACGAAGGATGCCGCCGCCAAGCTCGCGGTCTTCTCTACCGGGCCTGGCATCCGGCACACCGTGGGCAACCTTGCCACCGAGATCATCGGCACATTTGTGCTCGTGTTAGGAGCTCTCGCCCTTCCGCGTCCGGAGAACCTCGATGCGGCCACCGGGTTCAGCACCGGACTCGGGCCGCTTCTCGTCGGTTTCATCGTCTTTTCGATCGGGCTTTCACTCGGTGGTCCTACCGGCTATGCCATCAATCCAGCCCGTGATCTCGGACCGAGAATCGCCCATTTTTTCCTGCCGATTCCCGGCAAAGGATCCTCGGATTGGAAGTATGCCTGGATCCCGGTGGCCGGACCCGTCCTCGGAGGGCTGCTCGGCGCCCTCACCTTTGAAGCCCTCTGGTAATCCCGTCTCTTGACCCGCCATGTCGCACATCCTTTCACTCGACCAGGGAACGACCTCGTCGCGCGCCATTCTTTTCGACCACGCCGGGACTCCCGTTGCGGTTGCGCAGAAGGAGTTTCCCCAGATTTTTCCCCAGCCCGGATGGGTCGAGCACGATGCCTCGACGATCTGGTCGACCCAGTTCGGCGTCGCGGCGGAGGTCATGAGCAAGGCTCGGCTCAAGCCGTCCGATATTGATGCCATCGGGATCACGAACCAGCGCGAAACCACCGTGGTGTGGGACCGCGAGACCGGACATCCCATCCACAACGCCATCGTCTGGCAGGATCGGCGCACCGCTTCCGCTTGTGACCGTCTTCGCAAGGCCGGCAAAGACAAGCTCATTGCGAAACGCACCGGGCTCATTCTCGACGCCTATTTTTCGGCCACGAAAGTGCAGTGGATTCTCGATCACGTGAAGGGGGCCCGGGCAAAGGCGAGGGCGGGTCGACTGGCCTTCGGAACGATCGACACCTGGCTGCTCTGGAATCTCACGGGTGGAGAGGTGCACGCCACCGACCCCAGCAACGCCTCGCGTACGATGCTCTACAACATCCACAAGCACGCCTGGGATCCCGACCTTCTGAAGATTTTCGACGTGCCCGCCTCGATGCTGCCCGAGGTGCGCAGTTCGAGCGAGGTCTATGGCACGGCGACGGGATTCGGAAAGGCGATTCCCATCGCGGGAATCGCCGGTGATCAGCAGGCGGCCCTTTTCGGCCAGGTCTGCACGAAGCCGGGCATGGCGAAAAACACCTACGGCACCGGGTGTTTCATGCTGATGAACACGGGAGAGAAGCCGGTCGTCTCAAAGAACCGTCTACTCACCACGATCGCCTGGCGAATCGGTGGCCGCACCGAATACGCCCTCGAGGGGTCGATTTTCATCGCCGGAGCAGTCGTGCAATGGCTTCGCGACGGCCTCGGTATCATCAAGAAGGCCTCCGAAATCGAGGCGCTCGCCGCCTCCGTGCCCGATGCTGGAGGCGTTTCCCTCGTTCCCGCTTTTGCGGGGCTGGGGGCCCCTCACTGGGACGGCCATGCCCGGGGAACGATCACGGGGATCACGCGCGGAACGACGGCGGCTCATTTCGCCCGTGCTGCCCTGGAGAGCATCGCCCTGCAGACGGTCGATGTGCTCGGAGCGATGCAGGCCGATTCGGGCATCCGGCTGAAGGAACTTCGTGTCGATGGCGGGGCCACCACCAACGATCTTCTCATGCAGATTCAGGCGGACCTGGCCGGGGTTCCCGTGGTGCGTCCGAAAGTCACGGAGACAACCGCGCTCGGTGCAGCCTACCTTGCCGGGCTCGCCGTCGGATTCTGGAAGAGCCCATCCGAAATTGCCTCGCAGTGGCAGGCAGACGCTCGCTTCAAGCCGGTGATGAAGCCGACGGCGAGGCGTGAAAAGTTCGCGGCATGGGAAACCGCCATACGGCAGACAAAGGCCCACGATTGAAACTCACTTCACTCCCTTGCCTTTCCCTTTGCCCTTCGGATTTCCCAGCCATTTTCCTGCGAAATACAAGAGACGGCGTTCGTTTTCGCTGCCGGGTTTTGCCGGGGAAAAGGCGGCTGGATCAAAGGGATAGGCCACCGGCGCGTGCTCCTGGAAGAGGGCCGCGGACTGGAGGGTGATAAGCCTTTCCACCGTATCTTCGGTGCCGTTGTGGATGGAGGTCAGGAGCGGGCGCGGATCCGCCGCTCCGACCAGTCCGAGAAACTCGGCGGCACGGATTCGAACGGGGACCGCCTCGTCCTTGAGAAGTTTGCGAACCGGAGCGACGAGGTCCGCGGCCTGGGGACCAAAGGCCGAACAGACCGTTGCGGCCCAGTAACGGACATTCGCGTCGGGAGAAGCGAGCGCTGCCTTTATGGATTCCTCGGCGGTGGAAAACGGTTCCAGCATGAGATCGGCGGTGTCGATCAGCGTCGAGATTTCCGCCGTGTGAGTCCGGCCGTAACCGACGGGATCGGAAAGAATGCCCGACACGAGGACGCTCTCGGGATAAAAGCCGAGATCGGGCATGGCTTTGAGTCGCTCGCGGAGTTCTCCGCGCATCGAGAGAAGGCGTTCTCGATGGGCAGGATCGGAAGCGAGGTTCCGCGTTTCGTGCGGGTCCGTGGTGAGATCGTAGAGGGCTTCGGGCGCTTT
>JAGRPC010000337.1:7557-19242 GCA_020439925.1 Verrucomicrobiia bacterium
GTAGGCGGCCATCTGGTAGCGGTAGTTGTTCTGCAATCCGTCTGGCTGATAGGGCTGGTAGTTCCTGATGTATTTCCAATCGCCCATCCGGAGCGAGCGGCAGAGGTCCATCTTTTCGTCGTAGCGGTCGCCGTAGCCGATGGTGGAGTTGCGCTTTTCGAGGTCTTCCCTGGCGAGGTCATCCCCGAGGAAAGGACGCCCGTCCATCAACTCCGGCACCTTTGCTCCGGCAAGGTGAAGAACCGTCGGGCCAAAGTCGATGAAGCTGACGAATGCCGGGGTGCTCGAGCCGGGCGCGAAAGGGGAAAGATGTTTCCACTTGTCGGGAATCCTCACCACGAGCGGCACGTGCAGGCCGCTTTCGTAGAGGTAGCCCTTGCTGCGCGGGAGCACGCCACCGTGATCGCCGAAATAGAAGACGAAGGTGTCCTCGAGAAGACCATCGGCTTCCAGTTTCGCGACCGTCTCCCCGACAATCTCGTCGATTCGGCGGATTCGGTCGAGGTAGCGCGCCTTGGTGTATCGGAAGAGGGGGGTGTCGGGAAAGTAGGGAGGCAGTTTCACGGCCGAGGGGTCGTGAAGGGTGGCTTCGGTCCCGACGAGAGACGCGTCGAAATGCAGGCTGCTCTCGTGCGAGTCGGCATGGCTCTCCATGTGGAAAAAGGGCTGGGCCGGGTCCGGACGGTTGCGCCACGAGGCCGTTTTCGAGGATTCATCCCAGGCTTCCGGATCCTTGGCGGTGTTGTAATCCTCTTTCGAGTTGTTCGTGGTGTAGTAGCCGGCCTCCCGCAGCAGGCCGCTGAAGAGCCGAAGGTCCGCAGGCAGGGTCGCCGGCGCGAGGCGACGGTGCTGGTAAGTGCCAAGCTTCGGGGCATAACTCCCGGTCGCGAGAGTGGTTCGTGCCACCGAGCAGACCGGGGCGTTCGAAAAGGCGCGGGTGAAAAGAATGCCTCTTTCCGCGAGCGAGGCGATGTTCGGCGTCTCGGCCCCCTCCGGATCAAAGAGTTTCAGATAGTGCTTCGAATTGTCCTCCGAAACGATCCATACGACATTGGGATGGTCGGCCGCATGGAGGGCGGTCCTGGGAAGGGCAAGGAGGCCAAAGGCGAAAGCGAGGCAAAGGAAATGCAGGAGTCGGGAGCTCATCTCCGCAGCATGACGCAAGCGCCGGGCCATGGAAAGGCCGGAGTTGCGCGCCGAGAAAGAGAGGGGCTTTGCCCTGGAGTCCGTTCAGGACCGGAGGCGTCGGCGCCTGGCAAGGCCGAGGAATTTTCTCCATCGTGCCAGGAAGACAAGGCGGCTCCGTTTCGTGGCGAGGATCTCGAGAGCCTTGACGACGATCCAGACGATCGCGATGACAGAGAGGGCGACCGGGAGAAAGTAGCTTTCGTAGACTTCCAGCCATTCGAAGACCACTTCGCCGAGCCTCATCGAGATCCAGGTCAGAATCACCGAGGACAGGGTCGCAGCCACGAACATGTAGATCGCAAATTTCCAGAAAGGGTAGTTGAGCACCCCGGCGGCGGCGTAGACCGGGAGACGGGATCCGGGCAGGAGACGCGAGGAAAGAATCAGTTTTCCGCCATGATCGCGAAAGAGATCCTCGGCGAGCAGGATCTGCTGTTCCTTGAGAAACCAGCGGAAGGGAACACGGCGCAGGAGGGTGAGACCTCCGAGGCGGCCCATGAGGTAAAGCGGGATGTCTCCCAGATAGATGCCGAGAAAAGAAGCAAGGATCGCCCACTCCAGTGTCAGTACTCCCTTGCTGGCAAGGATGCCCGCGGCGATGCAGGCGAGGTCTTCGCTGATGAGTGAGGAAACGGCGATGGCGACGACCTTTTGCCAGAGTGGCAGACCGACGATGCGGTCAAGGTGGCCCAAGGGATCGAGGTTGTCCGAGCAGCCCGCGAGGAAAAGCGGAGCCAGCCCTGCAAGGAGCAGGAGGGTTTGACGGGACAGGCGGGGCATTGCAGGGAAGTCGGGAGCCGGGAAGCTAGACGAGATCGTATCCCCAGGCCAACGATCATTTTTAAACGCGCTCGTGTACCTCATAACGCGCCGCGATATTCTCCGCGTCGCCGGACCATTGCTCTAGGTAGGCGAGTTTCCAGTCTCCCGACTTTGAAAAGTCCGGAAAGCGTACTGGATCAGGCACTTGCGCCACAAGATCGAGGCGGGTGAGGAGAAGGCGATCGGAAAAGGGGAGCAGGGATGCGAAGATTTCTGCCCCACCACAGACGATCAGCTCTTTCGCGCCGTTTCCCCGGGCGAGAGCGAGAGCCGCTGCCGGATCTCGGGCCACCCGGTGCGCCGGGGAAAACGGCCTGAAATCGGGATCTCTGGTAAGGACAATGGGAATTCGTTTTCCGAACCAGCCTTCCATTTCGTCATAGGTGCGACGTCCCACGAGAAGCCAGTTTCCCGCGGTTCGGGTTCGGAAATGGACACGGTCACGGGGGTGATCCCACGGAATCTTCCCCGAGGCCGAACCGATGACCCGGTCGGAGGCGAGGGCAGCGATTAGCGAAACGATCATCCGTCGGGAAGATGCGGGATAAATACGGAAAAGGAAACCCCGCACGAATTCCAAAAAAACGGGTGCAAAGAGGTGCCGGCCTCTGCTAGGAATCGAACCCGTGAATGCCGTATCTCCGCAGGAGTTGCCCAGTCCCTCCAATCCTTTCCTGGTGCGGCTTCGTATCGACCTCAGCCCGGCCTTTTTCGGGTTTCTGGCGTTTTGGGGAGTGGGGGACTATTGCGATGTTCTCACCGGCGGTGAATGGTTGTGGCCGGTCGTTTCGGCAAACGTGGTGGCCGGTTGGACGATTGCCTCGTGGTGGATTTTTTCGGACGCGGTCAGGCGGAGGTGTCCGCTCTTGCCGGTCTGGGGAATCCTGCTGACCTCCGTCGGCTCGGCGGCCCTCATCGCTTATCTCTTTCATTCAAGGGGAGCTTGGGCCTGGTTCACCATGCTCCTCTACGGAATCCTGACCGGGATCACGAGCGTTCTCGTGCGCCTGATGGCATGGTGACCTCGGTGAGCGACCGAACGATCCCGCTCATCCGGTGATGAGCGCCTTTCGCATGTCGCGATCAACCCGGAAAAGCTCTTCGACGCCTCCGCCGCTCACCTCGGCGGTGGCCCAGCCGTGGTAACCGATCTCGGCAAGAGCGGAACGCACCGCCGGCCAGTCGACATTGCCCTTGAACAGATCGCAGTTTTTCTGCGCGGCGTGGTCGTGGTCCTTCACGTCGATTTTCATGACGTGCCTGCCAAGGCCGCGGATCCAGGCCGCCGCCCCGCCCTCGAATCGATCGTGGTTCCCGATGTCAAAGAAGGCGCCGATCCAGGGGCTGTCGAAGGAAGAGAGATAGGCATTCCACTCCGCCAGCGTTTCGCCGAATCCGTTGGCGACGTTTTCGCAGGCGATGCGCACGCCGAGGCGAGAGGCGACGGGCAGGGCCTTGCGAAGTTGCTCGCTGCTGCGTTCGCGGACGTTGTCGGCATTTTCGTTCAACGGATCGGTGACCTTCCCGATGACCTGGAGCACGGTCGAGGCTCCGACCGCGTGAGCGAAGGTGATCGCGCCGGTGGTGTTGCCGAGGGCTTTCTCGCGAACCGCGGGGTCGGGATCGCTGAGGCGAACCTGCCAGTGGTCGGCGATGTTGACATTGTGCACCGGCAATTCGTGGGCGTCGCGCGCACGTTTCACTTCGTCAGTGTCGTAGACTCCGGGCCCGGTCAGGGAAATGCCGTCGAAGCCCGCCGCCTTGGCAACGCGGAATAGCTCGTCGGTGCTGGAGCCTTTGGGCAGCCGCACCATGGACCATTTCACAGCGGTGAAAAGTTGCGGAGTCATGATCAGGGGAAAGCCTTCTTCAATTCCTCGTTCACGTTGGTGCCGTCTGCCCAGACCGTGACCAGGTAGCGGGGCGGCTTCGCCTCGCGGTCGCGGGTGGTCCGCACGACGATGTCGGTCGCGTCGGTCAGGAGTTCCCGGAGTTTCTTGATGCGATCGTTGTCCTTGGCGCGCGCATCGGGCTCCAGGTTCGCTCCGCCGGCGTCGATCAGGGCGAGGGTCTGGTTGTGGGTCCAGACGCTGAACCCGAGATCGATGTCGAGGGCGAGATGCTCGCCGTCGACAATGCGGACGAGTTTGGCCCAATAAACGTAATTCGGTTCGGGAGGATCTTCGGCCCGTAGATGGGACGCGCAGGAGAGAAAGACGCAGGCAAGAGCCAGGCGAGGGAAAAGGAAGGATTTCATGGGGCCAGCTTGGGAGGATCGCGTCATCGAGGCAAGTCTCGAAATCTCCCTCCGGTGACGTGAAGTCGCCAGAGGGCGAAAATGTCGCCGATTGAGGAGGGTTGCATCCGGGATCCGACCCTGTCGGGTTGCTCGCCGGGCGGGCCCTCACACTCGAGCCGCCATCGTCGTGGTGACGAGGGAACTCAAGGGCATGAGAATCGCGGCGAGGAGGGGGCTCATGACCCCGGCGAGACAGAGGGCGACGGCGGCGAGGTTGTAGAGCAGCGCCACGGTGAAAAGCTTCGTGACCTGATTCCGGCGCCGTGCGGCCGCGTCGAGGAGAAGGGGAATGGCGTGGAAACCTCGTCCGGTAAAGACGAAGTCGGCCCGGTTTTCGATGGCGCGGATGCCAGTGGCGGGGGAGCCGGTCGCGGCGGCTGCTTCGAAGGCGAGGCCATCGTTCCCGCCGTCGCCGACGAAGAGGGTTTTGTCAGGCTGGTCGGCGGAGATGAGGGCGGCCTTTTCCGCGGGATTGAGATTGGCGTGGACGTCGGCGGTTTCGATGCCGAGTTTCGCGGCGGTGGAGGCGACGCGCGCGACGTCGGGATCGCCGCTGAGGATGCGGAGGCGGTAGCCCCTCGAACGAAGCCGTCGCAACTGATCGATGGCTCCGTCGCGGATGGCTTCCTCGAAGCGGAAGGAGGCGACGGCGACCCCATCGCGTGAGAAAACGCAGGCTTCATCGGGGCGATCGGAGGCCCAGTCACCGCGTCCGAGCCTCCAGGTGAAACCGTGATCGCGACATTCGACTCCCTTGCCCGGAGTTTCAGAGATTCTGCCTGGCGTGGAATCGGTCAGATCCCATCCACGTCTCGCCACGATCACCTCGCGAAGGGCGCGACCGACGGGGTGGTGGTTCGTTTCCGTGAGGCGGCGGAGAGCGATGAGCGATTCTTCGTCGAGTTGGTCGATGATTTCCGGATCGGCAAGGCGTTTGACGGGTTCCGTGAGGGTGCCGGTCTTGTCGAAGTCGAGCCGGTTGACCGCCTTCAGTCGTGACCAGAGGGAGTGTCGACGGATAAAGAGGCCATGCTTGCGAAGCTTGGCGAGGAGGATCTCGTCCAGCAGGGGGAGGGCGAGACCGAGGGCACAGGGACAGGAGACGACGAGCACCGAAATGAGGACCTGCAGGGCGGAAGCGGCGCCCTTTCCCGCAGCAAGCCAGGCGACAGCTCCCCCGAAAGCGACGAGGAGCACGCTGACGAGGTAATACTTCCGGATGGGATGGGTCGACGAGGCCGCCGAATGTTCGTCAAAGTCGTCGTCAACGGGAGTGAAGAGCTGTTCGAGAAAGGAACCTCCGTAGCCGTGTCCGGCGACGACCCTGAGTGGACTGGCCGAGGCATTGCGCGCTCCGGCGGGAATGCGTTGACCGCTGGCGTAGAGGACTGGCTCCGGTTCGCCGTTGATCCAGTCGAGGTGGAACTTCGCCGGTTCCGACTCGAGGAGGGATTCCACCGGGACCATGCCTCCGGGAGCAATCTCGAGCAGGTCGCCTTCGCCGATTCTGGCGAGCGGGATGCGTTCACGGTCGCCGTTGCCGCCGAGGCGATGGGTCGTGGTGATCTCGCGCTCGCGCGCCCAGAGTTGGCGGCGGTTCCGGTCGAGGAGGCGGAGGTGGATGTAGCGCCCCGACAACATCAAGAAGGCGAAGGTCGCGACGAAATCAAAGTAGAGCAGCTCCTTGATCCCGAAGATCCAGCCTCCGACGGATCCAAGCCAGGCGGCGATCAGCCCGAGGGAGATGGGCACATCCATGTGGAGGGCTCCCAGCTGCACTGAAGTGAGCGCTCGCTGGAAAAAGTAGGAACCACCCACGGCGAGGGCCAGGCTCGAGGAGGCGAAGGCCACGAGGGTGAAGAGGCGGTCCAGTTCGTGCCCGGTCTCAAGCCCGAGATAAGAGGGCAGGGTGAAGGCCATCGTGTTCATCGCCAGTCCGGCGGTAACTCCGAGACGGGTGAGGAGGGCCCTGCTTTCCTGGGGAGCCTCTTCTTCCCCGGGGCGGCAGATTGAGGCGGGGTAGCCGTAGCGGTGCAGGTCGCGGACGAAGCCAAGCGCGTCGAATTCACCGGGATTCCACCAGAGCGTGAGGGTTGAACGCGAGGTATCGCTGCTCATGCGCAGGGCTCCGGGATATTGCCGGAAAAGGTGATCGACGAGCCAGACGCAGGCGGTGCAGGAGAGATTGCCGAGACGCAGGGTAAGTCGGGCTGGGGAGTCTGGAGCTGGAAGCCCGTTTTCCGCCTCCGTGATGGCTTCGGCGATTTCCTCGAGCTGATCTCCGGCGGGCTCCAGGTTGGTCGCGGGCTGGAGAACGCGCCGCCCGAGGAGTTCATAAAAAGATCCAAATCCGCCCGACTGGATGAGGTCGTGCACGACGCGGCATCCGGAGCAACAGAATCTCTCCTCTTCGAAGCGGGGCTGGAATCGATTGCCGCAGTGGTCGCAACGTCGTTCTTCGGTAGCCGCTATGGTCCGACCGGGTGTTTCCGTCAGCTTTGTTCCCGGTTTGGCAAGGCCGCCGCTCATTCGACTTCGTTGAGACAACGGCACGAATCGGGATTGGCGGGGTCGGCTGCCTGCCCAAGTAGCTGCGGATAATGCCACATCAAGGAAAGGGCGGCCGCTGCGGCGAGGCCGCGTTTGGCGTAAAGAAAACCACGGTCGCCCAGCCTGCGGTTGACCCAGGAGGATCCGATCTGTACCGCCCAGATCGCGGGGAGCGCACCCAGTCCGAACGCGAGCATGGTCTCGACTCCACGAACGGGCGATCCAGTGGCGAGGGCAAGGGCGAGCATGGCATAGAGCGGTCCACAGGGAAGGAGGGGGGTGGCGATTCCGATGACCCCGGCCCGGAGGAGCGGAGGGAAGTGCAAGGTTTTCACCCGGATCTTCATCATCACCTTGCCGAGGCCGGGAATGGCGCCGAGTCGCTTGTCTAGCCCGAAAACGATGGCGAGAAGGAAGAGCACGAGGAGCACGGGCAGCCAAGGCACACCGTCGGGCGCGAAGCGGAAGCCGAGGTGCCCGCCGAGAAATCCCATGATCCCCCCCGCGATTCCATACCCGAGGAGACGGGAAAAATGATAGAGCCCCACCGAGGCAAGAGCCGGACCGCGGCCGGCGATACCGAGTCCGCAGGTGAGCAGACCGCACATTCCCGCGCAGTGAAGGCTGGTGGCGAGACCCGCGACAAAAAGCCCGCCCAGTGTCAGGGTTCCTGGATCAAGAGTCATGGTTCACGGGAGTGGCCAGTTCGACATTGGCCGGGCGATAGTCCGAGGCGATCCTGAGGAGCACAACCCAGCTTGCGATCAGAATCACAAAGGCAATGACGATCCAGAGCCAGGGGCGCTTTTTCATGAAGTGGAAATCTTGCTGGTCCTACTCATACTCCACACTCTTGATCCTGATCAACCCCATGATCCGATCAGGTGGTTGTGGATAGTTGAGTAGTGGGAAATGTTGGAATCGGAGCCTCGTGATTGTCAATCGAGAGCATAGGCGCTGGGACCGAGAAACTCGATGTTGTCCTTGATCTCGAAATCGCCCGGAGTCACCTGGCCTTTCAGCTCGATGCGGAATTCACCCTTGTAGGCCGGCTTGGGGACCTGCACGATGAGGGTTTTCATGGTTTCCTCGCCGGGCTTCAGGGTGATCACATCGTCGAGGCCGATGACCTGGGCTCCCTCGGGAAGACCTTCAAGGCGGATGCGGAACTCGGTAGGTTCCTGCTTTTTCGTGATGAGTTGCAGGCGGTACTGGTTCCGCACTCCGGCATCGTCGACGTAGTAGGGTTGTCCCGGCATGCGGATCAACTCGGCCTTGGCGGAGTGGAGGGTCGTGAGAAAGAGCCCGAGGACGGCCAGCCCGAGACACATGAAGCCGGTGTAGAGGATCGTGCGGGGGCGAACAAAACGCTTTTTGCCACCGGCGAGACCGTTGAGCGAGTCGTAGCGGACAAGGCCCTTGGGCCGTCCGACTTTCTGCATGATTTCGTCGCAGGCATCGACACAGGCGGCACAGCCGATGCACTCGAGCTGGAGCCCGTTGCGGATGTCGATCCCGGTGGGGCAGACCTGGACGCAGCGGCTGCAGTTGACGCAGTCGCCGGCGTTCGGATCGCTCGCCTTGCCGCGGGGCTCGCCGCGTTTCTCGTCGTAACCGATGATGACGGTGTCGTCGTCGGTCAATGCCGACTGGATGCGTCCGTAGGGGCAGAGGATGATGCAGAACTGCTCGCGAAACCAGGCGAACGAGAAATTGAGGCAACCGGTGAGGAAAAGCATCACCCCGAAAGCCTTGGCGTGATTCAGCGGCGATTGCCGCATGTAATCGTAGAGGCGGGGGATGGAGATGAAATACGAGATGAAGATATGCGCGATAAGCAGGGAGACGAGCAGGTAGAGCCCGTGCTTCACGACGCGCTTGACGATCTTTTCGCGCGTCCAGGGCGACGCGTCGAGTTTCTTGCGCTTGGTCGCATCGCCGTCGACGAGGCGCTCGATGCGACGGTAAATGTGGTCGAGGAAGACGGTGTAGGGACAGGCCCAGCCGCACCAGAGACGCCCGAAGAGCGAGGTGACGTAGAAGAGTGAGAATCCGAGCCCGGTAAGGAGGAAGAAACCGATCCAGAGGTCCTCGGCGAGGAAGGTGAGGCCGAAAAAGTGGAATCGTCTCGTTGCGAGGTCGAGGAAAACGGCCGGATTGCCGTTTATCGGGATCCAGGGGAGGAGGATGTAGACCGCGAGCAGCAGTGCCCCGAACACCCGCCGCCACAGTGTGAATCGTCCGGAGACATCGGAGGGGTGGAGAAAGTAGCGGGATCCGTCGGTGTTGACGGAGGTGAGGGAGACGAGGTTCGGCTTTTTGAGGGTGGACATGGAGGGTGCCCCCCGGAGGGAGAGGGTTCGTGCGGGTGTTGATGCTCGCACATGATAAAACTGACTCAGGACTGAGGTTGTTTGCTGAGCACGTAGGAAACGACCTGGGCGATCTCAGACGGGCTGAGCTGGGTCTTCCATGCGATCATACCCTTGGTTACGTCCGGGGAACCCTCGGTGACGGTTTTCATGATTTCCAGGGGCTTGCCGCCGTACTTCCATTCGGTGTCGTTGAGAGGCAGGCCGGGGAGGGTAACCCCGTTGAGTTTAGAGTCCAGATTGATTCCGTGGCAGGCGGCGCACTTGGTTTCGAAGATCGCCTTGCCGGCGGCCGTGTGGGTCGCGTCGGCGCTCATTTCCTTAAGCGATTCGTTGCTGAGGGAGGCCAGCATTTTTTCGAGCTCGGCCTTCTTTTTCCCTTCGATCACGGCGATGTGCTGATCGACGCGTTCGTGGTCTGTGAGGGTGCGGATGGGCGTCTGGTAATAGATGAACCAGGCAATCACGAACCACACCATCGTGATGTAGAGGGTGAAGAGCCACCAGTTCGGCAGCTTCTGATCGTATTCCTGGATCCCGTCGTAGACGTGTTCCCGGATCGTCACTTCGTTTTCGGCATTCTTGTTCTGGCTCATCAGCGTGCGGTGTCGGTAAGTTGTTTTTCGCGGGTATTGCGCAGTTCCTCGTCGTCCAGCAGGGGCATCGAAGCGAGTCGGCTGGCTTCGGTGGACTTCATTCGGATCGCCCGGATGAGGATGGTCAGGAAGACCCCGGCAACGAGAGCGAAACAAATGTAGGGAACGAAGTCGTATTGGCCTTCAAGGATGACGCGTTTGAACATGGCTGCTGGAGGGCGTTGGCGCTGTTGAAAGGTCAGTTTTCGGCGGTGGTCAGGGCGGGAGCTGCCGCTTCAGGTTTCGCCGGCTCGGCTTTTGGGGCGGGGCGAAGCTCGTCCGGAATGCCCGGCAGGATGGTGCGGGGTTTGCTGGGTTCCGGTTTCTCCGGTGGAGCCACCGGCTCGAAGGAGCCCAGCTTCTGGAGGTAGGAGATGAGGGCGACGATCTTGGTCCCGGCGAGGTAATCGCGGGCTTCGGTCTCGTTCGTTGGCTCTTTGTCTCCCTTTCTGACGGGGATCCTCACCTTGTCGGTGACAAGGCGGGTGGCAACTTCGAGGGCCTGCTCGCGGGCATGCTGTTCGATCTCTTCCGGAGTCATGATCGGGAAGGGGACACCGAGGCGTTGTTGCACCGCGATCTTGCCCGGAAGGCTGGCGAAGTCGGTCTTCTTCTGCGCAAGCCAAGGATAGTTGGGCATGCGGGACTGGGGATTGAGGTCACGGGGATTGAGCAGGTGGAGATAGTGCCAGGAATCGCCGCGCACGCCGCCCTCACGGGCAAGATCGGGGCCGGTGCGCTTCGAGCCCCACTGGAAGGGGTGGTCGTAGATGGACTCGCCAAGACGGGAGTAATCACCGTAGCGGAGCACATCGGGAACGAGGGTGCGGATCATCTGCGAGTGGCAGTTGTAACAGCCTTCGCTGATATAGATGTCGCGGCCGGCGAGTTCGAGCGGCGTATAGACCTTCTGGAGTCGGTCTTCCACGTTCATGGCACGACTGACGGTGACCGTGGGGATGATCTGCACGGCACCGCCGATGACCACCGCAATCACGACGAGAACCGTGAAGGGCAGGTAGTTTTCGGAGACGTTGTCATACCACTTCGCCCAGCTCGAAGGGTTCTGTTTGAAACGATAGGTGGCGAGGGCGGCGAAGCCCAGCGTGACAACGAGCGCCATGTGGCTTGCCCCGGGTGGAAGGAAGAACCAGAGAATACCGAAGAAAAGTCCCCAGAAGGTGTAGGCGATGGGGTCGTTGCGGAAGACGGCACCCCAGGCCATGCGGTCCTTCTCCATCGCAGGATCTTCAAATACCTCGCGGACTTCGTTGGCCGCCTTGCCCGACTTCGCCGTTTTCCAGATGTTGATGACGAGGAGAACGAACCCGCTCAGGTAAAGGGTGCCGCCGATGGCGCGCGTGAGCATCAGCAGGGAAATCTTGTCCACGGTCTGCACGAACTCGTTGACAAGGCGGGTGCCGGTCTCGTCGGTCTGATTGAGCATGAGGCCCTGGATGATACCGGCGAACCAGAGAGAGGCGACGTAGAGGAGGATGCCGATGGTGCCGATCCAGAAGTGGAAGTTGGCCAGGTTGGTCGACCAGAGCTTTGTCCGCCAGAAGCGGGGGGCGAGCCAGTAGAACATGCCCGCGGCCATGAACCCGTTCCAGCCGAGGGTTCCGCTGTGGACGTGGCCGACGATCCAGTCGGTGTAGTGGGCGAGGGCGCTGACCGACCGGATCGAGAGAAGTGGTCCCTCAAAGGTCGACATGCCGTAGAAGGTGATGGCGACGACAAAGAACTTGATGACCGGATCGGTGCGTAGTTTGTCCCAGGCCCCGCGAAGGGTGAGGAGGCCGTTGATCATGCCGCCCCA
>JAGRPC010000338.1 GCA_020439925.1 Verrucomicrobiia bacterium
AGACCACTCGGTCCCCATAATCCGACTCAGGCGCAAAACACCACCTTCAATCTCAAAAACGCGATTGCCGCCTACCAGACCGAATACCGTGAATATCCCCTCCCCGACTCAGCGAACGATCTTACTGTCGAATCCGGCCATGCATTGATGGAGGTCCTTTTCGGTTCTGACGCCCAGAAAGCTCCGGGCGGGAGGAATCCCCGGGGAATCACTTTCTATTGCGACAAAGCGGCGGCACGAATGGGAGACGGACGCTTTCGGAAGGGTGTCACTGTCGACGAGACCACTGCAGGCGAGCTCTGGGATCCATGGGGCAATCACTACCGCGTTCGCTTCGACACGAACGGCGACGGCAAAGTCGAAAATCCCGAAGCCCCCGGCACCCACGTCCCCGAACCCATCGCGGTCTGGTCCGCCGGTCCCGACGGCGATTTCGAGACCTGGGACGACAACGTGAAGAATTGGTGAGCGGAGAGCATCGTCCGCTCCCGCATCAACGCGTCAGGCCCCCGGGAGCGCCGGCATCCCTGCCGGCACCACCTTTTTCACCTCACTTCTCCAGTGGATACTCCTTCAGCAGGTCCTCGGGCTTGAGGAACATCTGCACGTCCTTGGTCGCCTCGCGCACGGCCTTCACCTGGTCGGGTGTCACCACGGAGGCCTGATTGCCCCAGGTATTGCGCACGAAGGTGATCACGGCCGCAAGTTCCTCGTCCTTGAGGATCGCCTTGAAGGCCGTCATCGGCGGAACGCCCTTGGTGGGATCGTAGGTCGTGCCGTTCACCTCGATCGGCCCCCAGAGACCGTGCAGGGTCAGCTTGATGAGACGCTCCGGGCTGCCTGTGACCCAGGGACTGTTCACGAGGGGCGGATAGATGTTCAGCAAGCCCTGTCCGTTCGGCTGATGACAGGTCACGCAATGCGCCTCGCGGTGGAACACTTCGGATCCCAGGCGATAGACCTCGGCCTCGGCCTTGGAGAAATGCGGTGGTATCTTCACTTCGATCTTCTCCTCCTGCTGCTCGATCGGGCTGGTGACGACATTGAGGACCGGATCGGCCACGTCCCAGTGATGCTGCACCGTCTTCGCCGCGATCACCGCGTGCGGCTCCGGAGAAGCGAGAACGAGGTCGAGGAGAGCCCGGTCGCGCACGTTGTGCTGTTGGTGTACCCAGAGCGCCTCGAGAAGGAGACGGGCATCTTCCTTCTTCTTTCCGTCGAGTTTCGCAGCCCAGGCCTTCGTGGCCTCGATAACCTCGTCGGTGGGGCGCTCGCTGAGTTCCACCCTCGTGCGCTGCCGCACGCCTAGGGCCGGATGTTTGAAATTCTCGAGCAGGGCCGCCACCGGTGCCCCGTCGATGGCGACGGGATCCTGCAGGGGACGCCCCTCGTAGACCATGCGGAAGACCCGGCCGTGCTTCTTGTCGCGATTGGGGTCGCGGATGTTGTGCTGCATGTGGCCGATGATGACGTTCTGCCAGTCGGACACATAGAGGGCGCCGTCACCCCCGAAGATGGCGTCGGTGGGACGGAAATTGCGGTCGGCGCTGTTGATGAGCTCCTCGACGGGCGTTCCCCAGACCTCTCCGAATTTGAAATCCTTGTCGCCTTCCTTGTATCCCTCGCGATGGAGCTTGTATTGCTTGATCCCCAGGAAGCCGATGGTGTTGCAGACGAGGAAATTCCCCTGCATCTCGTCGGGGAAGTTCGGACTCGAGACAATCTCGTCGGCGGTGACGGGTCGCACCTCCTTCACGAGAAGTTCTCGCATCTTGAATCCCTTGCCGTCGGGAACGACCTGGTAGCTGCGGCCGCCGGTACCGTCGTTGGCGTAGTGGTAACCCCATTCGTCGAAGCTGATGCCGTGCGGATTGGGCGAGTTTGCGGCGTGAAAGGCGATGGTGTATCGGCGAGGGTCGAAGCGATACATCGCCGAGGCATTCGCCTCGAGCGAAGGCCCCCACGGATGCTCGTGGTTGTGCTGCATGAAGACACCGCTCTGCCAGTAGATTCCCCCGTCGGGACCGTAGATCAGGTTGTTCGCGGCGTGGTGGGTGTCGGCCGAGTCGGTCCCCTGGAAGAGCACATAACGCACGTCCGCGACATCGTCACCGTCGGTGTCCTTGAGGAAGAGGATGTCGGGCTGCGAGGTGACGATGACCCCGCCGTTCCAGAACTCGAATCCGAGAGGACAGTGCACGTGGGCAAAGATCGTGCTGCGGTCGGCGACACCGTCCTTGTTGTCGTCGTGGAGGATGACGAGGGAATCATCCATGGGCTTGAGCGGCTCCCACTTCGGATAGGTTTTCCAGGCCGCGACCCAGAGACGCCCCTTTCCATCGACCTGCATCTGCACAGGATTGCCGATCTCGGGAAACTTCGTCTCGTCGGCGAAGACGTTCACCTTGAAGCCCTTCGGCACGGTCATCTTCGCCGCGCTCTCCTCGGCGCTGAGGTAGTTGAGATTGCCCTCCTTCTCCGCGCTCGAGCTCTTACTGCCGCCTCCCACGTTCGAGATCACCCTAACCGGTGCGGGGACGTTGCTGTCGTCGACCTTCACGTCGCTCCCTTTCGCCCGGGCCCAGATCTTCGGGTCGCGGTTGGCGCTCATGAGATCTAGCATGGCCAGCTCGTGCTGGAGGACCTCGGCGTTGCTCTGGTCGTTGACAAAGGTAAGGGTGGACCGCCCGCCCCAGATGTCGTTGCCGTCGGTGGCCCGGTAGCGGTTGTGCCAGTGCCAGTTCTTGTCAAGAACGGCCTCCCGCACCGCCTCTAGTTCGGCGTCGGTCGCCGCCGGCACCGCCTCCGAAAGCGCTGCGGCGATGACCTTGCCGACGTGGCGGTGGCCGAGAGCATTGAGATGAATACCGTTGATCGTGAGCGGTTCCCCGACCTCATCGTAGAGCTTCTGAGTCGGTTCAAAGAGGTTGACGAAGGCAACCCCCTCGTGCCCGGCCACCTTCTGCATCGAGGCGGTGTAGAGGGCAAGACGACGGTTGTTTTCAGTGCCGTCGGGCAGGTTCGGATCTTTCAGGTCCTCGTGGGCGATGGGGCTGAAAAGAACGATGCGCGGGATCTTTCCGTCGGGGCGCGCCTCCCGCAGATCCCGGATCATGCCGGAGAGCTGCTTTTCGTAATCGGCCAGACCTTTCGATCCGGCGAAGGACTCGTTGTAACCGAAGAACGCGAAGATCACGTCCGCCTTCACATGGCGCAGGTAATCCGGCATCTCGGTGAAGCCCTTCGAACGGGGATACTTTCCGGGGCGGTCGCCGGTGTGACTGAGGTTGCGGAACACCAGCTCCTTGTCGGGATGAGCGATCTGCAGCCAGGTTTCGGTCCAGCCGTCGTGCTGCATGCGGTCGGCGAGGCCGTTCCCGATCATTGCGACAACATCCCCCTTGGCCAGGGCGAAAGGTTCGGGGTCGCGGTAACCCGCCGGAACCGGCTCGGGCAGGATCGGCACGGGCAGGGCCTTGCCGTCATGACCCGCCATGGTGATCTCCGTCTTTCCGTCAAAGGTGAAAGTGATCGACCCATCGGGCCCCGGATTGTTCTCGCGGGTGTAGACCGGTTTGCGCTCGGCATCGAAAAGTTCGAGTTTGAACCCCTTGAGCCGGTCGGCGAATCCGGCGCGGTTCCAGATTTGAATTGAATCCACTGGCTGCACCGAGCCGAGGTCGAGTTCCCACCAGGGCGCGGGGTCCTTGCCTTCGGCGGTGTGGGTCTGCCCCTTCTTGTTGAAATCGGAATCCTTGTTCCCATCGATGGCCCGTTCCGGGACACCCCCGGCACCCACCGTCGACTGGGTCGCCTTGCCCGCCGGAGCGATGTTTTTCCCGCCGCTCTTCACCTCGACTTCGGCGAGGGTGAGGACCCTCTTGTCACCGGAGAGAGAGATACGCACGTAACGCGCCCCGGGGCGGTCTGCTGCCTGGGAGAGCACAGTTGACGCGAGGAGGAGGGACAGGAGAGAATTTCGAAGCTTCATGGGAAGCCGGAGACTCCCACAAGGCATCCCCTCTTGGCAAGGGCTTGATGAAGGGATGTGAGGCCAACCTTTGCCGATGCCGCGCTGCTCACCCCGCCGCTTTTGCCATCACCTCCGCCAGTTCCACGGACGCCCCTCCCCGCCTCAGGCTTTCATCCGCCGCTTCCATGAAGGCATAGATTTCAAGAGTCTCGGCGGCACTCACCGGGGGCACTCCCGTCTTGAAGAAACGCCCGATCTCGAGGCAGAGCGCCTCGTAACTGGGCTCCTCGGCGAGATTCACGGTGCTTTGTTCCCCGTGGATGGCCAGTCCGTAGGGCTTTTCGCCCTGCAACAATCCACGATAAACGCCAACGCGCCCGTCACTCCACTTGCCAGTGACCAGATCGTGGAACGGAGTCTTCACCCGGGTGACCGAACGGCAGCCCGGCCCCATCGCGGTGAAGAGCGCTTCGATTCCGTGGATGCCATAGAAAAAGAGCTCGGGTTGTCCGGCTTGGTAGGCCAAAGGCCCCCAACTCGTGGCGCCGAGGACCCGGCCCGCCTCAGACCGCCAGGCCGGATCCACGATCCGTGGACCGAACCGGGTCGAAGAGGCGGAGAAACAGGGTATGCCGAGGTCTGCCGCCAGACCGTAGAGGGCAAGGCACTCGGCAAGGGTGCCCGCGACCGGCTTGTCGACAAAAACCGGTTTGCCGGCAGCAAAAAGCGCCTTGGCCTGGCGCAGGTGAATGCGGCCGTCGACACTGAGAATCATGAGGCGATCACTCCGCTCCACGAGTGCCTCCACGGAATCGACGATCTCGACGCCCAGTTCCCGCGTCTCCTTCGTGAAAGCCTCGATGCGGTCCCTGCTCATGGGGGTGTCGCTGCCGTCCGGAAGTCCCGCCACGACCCGGAACCCGGAAAGATCTCCCGCCGCAGCAGGATCATGAAACAGCTTCGTGAAGGCCGGTACATGGGAGGTATCCATGCCGATGATGCCGATGCGGAGAAAAGGGTCACAAGCCATGAGTCACGGGAAAGAAATCAGGGAGCGAATTCCTTGAGCATTTCGTCCAGCACCTCCACCATTTTCGTGGAAGCCTCGACCTCGAGATAGCTGGAGCGAGCCCGCCAAGTCTCATATCCACCCAAAGCGTGATGCTTCGGTGTCGGCATATAGCCATGATAGGCGTTCGCGAGGGAAACCACGGTGGTTCCCGGATGCCGCGCCTTGAGTTCGAGTCCGATCTCGACAAAAACCTCAGCGGGCATCGCGGCAAGACACAGGCCGCCAATCTTCACTACCTGAAGCGGGGCGGAGACTTCTTCGGGGAAGTCGTCGAGAAGCACCGTCTCGCGGGCATACACCTGCTCGAGAGTTTCCATGCGCGGAGCGATTTTCGATTGTTTCATCACCTCACGGGCCTTGGTCACTTCTTCCGGCGATGGCTTCCGGACGCCGAGCCTCAACTCCTTGACCTCGGCCGCCAGCGAGACGTGGTCCTGCCATTCGAGGCCGGAATGAACCCGGGCCACCTCATCCGCAACATCCCCCGCAACAAGACGGATCTGGCCATAAGGCGGCTGTTTTTCCTGCTTTCCGAGCACATCGACATTGTTGATGTCACCGCTGGCGCCGTTTGAGATCATCCCGACAAAAGGAGGCTCGGTTCCCCTTGCTCCCAGTCTTTCGCCGATCATCCGAGCGAAAGCTCCGAAATAGTCGGCGGAAATGTGGCCCGGACCAGTGCCACCGACATAGTGGAGGGCATAGTTCGCGTAGAGCGCGATCGGCCTGCCGTCCCGGCTTCGCACGGAAAGAAAGGGCACTTCCGGATCCGTTGGTCCGGCCGGCCTGACGACCATCGGGTTCCCGACGCCCGGATTGGTGCGGACCCGGTCCGTCGTGATACCGAGCGGAGTTGCAGGAATGCCACCTTCCTTCATCTCATAACGGCGGTTGAAAACGTGTTGGGGAACGCTTCCGACGCCGCAGGCGATCTGCGCGGGTTCGAGGTTCTGGATCGCACACCTCACCGCATCGGCGATTCTCTTCGCTACAAACCGCTGGTAGAGCGGATCCGGATCGCTTTGCCCGACCGCCTGCATCGTTCCACAGGAATGGGAATGGGTCGCAGACATCAGCATGTGCGAGTTCGGCAGGCCCGTTGCCTTTTCCACCATGCCCTTGGCCTCGTCGAAGACGTCCCGACCGATCACGCAACTGTCGACCACCACGAGGACGACCCGGGTCGTCCCGTCATCGAGAGCGAGACAACGAGCGAGTTGGGGATCGTGAATGTAGGTGGCCTCCCGATCGTGGAAGCCCCCGTTCATGGAGGTTCCGAGCGGCGCCGTGACATCGGCCGTGGCTGCTCCGGCTTGGAAGAGCGGCGGGTCTCCATCCGCAGCCCGAAGGACCACGGGAAGAACCAGGACACAAAGGAGATTTGCGATGACTTTCATGATTTGCGCGGATCCAAGGCTGAAGAAAACCCGCTGTCACGACAAGTCGCCTGACCCCCGGAATGACGCCCCCGTCCGCTCAGGGCAACGACGCCTCTCATCCATCGGAGAGGCAATAAAGCCATTCCTGGCGCTCACCCGAATGAGTGGCCGTGCGCAGGAAAACGTCCTCACCGACAAAGGATGGAGTAGAAAATCCCTCGTCACCCAGTTGATTCTCTGAGAGTTTCACGAATTTTGAAGGATTCGGCTCGAACACATGGGTGATTCCCCGTTCGTTCATCGCGTAAATCCGGCCACCCGCGAGAATGGGAGAGGCACTGACCGGCCCACCGAGACGGACCTTCCACTTTTCCTCCCCGCTTACCGCCTCCCAGCAGACGGCAATTCCGCCATCATTGAAGGCGTAGAGGTGGCCGTCATGATAGAGCAACGACTGCTCGTAGGACTTGTCGTTGTTTTTCCAGGCCACCCGAGGAGTTTCCGAAACCTTGACGGCCACGGTTTCCTGCTGCGGGAACCCACCACTCGCAAAAATCATGTCTTCGCTCCAAACCGGGGTTCCACAAGTCGCGTTGCTGGATCCCTCGACTTCCCAGAGGAGGCTGCCGTCCGCCGGATCATACGAGCAGACCATGGAGCCTCCGGTGAGGAGAATCTGCTCTCGCCCCGCCACCGTGGCCACGACTGGACTGGAATAGCTGGTTTTGATACGACGCGGGGTCCGCCAGACCTCCGCTCCCTTCCGGGTGTCGAACGCCGCGAGAAATCCCCCTTCCGTGAACTCCGCAGAAACGAGCAGTCGGTTGCCTTGAAAAAGGACCGGACTGGGGGCATAACCGTAACCGTAGTCGCACTCGTAAGGTCCCGCGTCGATCTGCCAGATGCGTTCTCCGCCAATCGAAATCGCGGTGACAAAGACACGCCCCGAATTGTGGAAGGCCACGTAGACCGTGCTCCCGTCGGAGGCGGGGGTCGGTGTCGCAGCGGTGTTTTTCCGGTGCAGACGGTCGGGCAATCCACCTTCGTGGCATCTCTCCTTCCAGCGGATGGATCCGTCGGATCGCGCGTAGGCGAGCACGAACTGTCCATCCTCGGTCGCCGTGGTCACGATGACGAGATCCCCGACCACCACCGGGCTGGAAGCCCCCCTTCCCGGAACATAAGCCTTCCATTTCACGTTCTCCGACTCGCTCCATCGCAGTGGCGGCGATGCCTCGGATGCCGCGGTCCCGTTGCCACTTGGACCGCGCCACTGGCGCCAATCGCCTGCTTCCGGGAACGATACCCCACCGGTAAGCGCGGCAAGGATAAGAAGGATAAGTCGAGTCATTGCGAATTTGTATCTGCTCGCGATCACTTGAACGATCTCTTGTCCTGTGGAAGGCTGCAAGGACGGGGCCGCGTCCCCTCCCCGACAAATCCCCATGTCTGATACCCCCATTCCCACAATGCCTCAGGGCAGCCTCTACCGACTGTTTCTGGCCGAGAGGGAAGAAGTCCTGAAACACAAATGGCTGAAAAGCGAAGAGGCCGGACATGACGTCGGCCTCGAATCTGCCCTCGTCGACTGGACCAAGGATCACCGGGAGAAGTGGAGGCTCGACTACCTCAAGACCCTCCGCTGAACTTCCCCAAACCTCCGTTTTCTCACCGCCCTTCCACCGGCTCGGCGCGGAGGGCAGAGGAAGACGCGAGACTGGTCAGTTCAACAGGCGGTTTCTCTTCCGTTGCGGTGACTTCTCCAGGAAACGATACATCGATGAGAGCACCTTTCCCGCCACTTGCGGAAGTGACCCGACCAGACTCCTCGATTCGAACGTCGCCGGGTTCCCCCTTGCTTTCGGCAAGCAAGCGCACCTCGTCGTAGGCACCTTCCGCATAGGGAAGATTGGCGGCCAGTTCTTTCACTTCACGGATTTTCCCCTCTCCGATTTCACGCCGCACATCGACAATAAGGGTCTCTACGACCGCGTCGCGAATCCATGGCATTGCCCCGGAAAACTCCTCTCCCAGCTGGGCGGCGGAGATCCGGTCACCCGAACGATAGACGGCCATGGTGAGCCCTTCCGCCGCCGAAGCGTCGCCGGAATCCGCCTCCAGAGCCGACAGGAAGGCGTCCATCGCCTTCTCCCACCGGGACGCATCAAACTCTTTCCACCCTTTTCGGGTCAGCGCCTGATTCGTTCCTCCGCGCTCCGGCCTTCCGGATACCTCAATGCGGACCGATTTGGGAGCAAGCGGACGGAAGTTCCGCGCGGAGACCGCAGGAGCGGCATCAAGGATTCCCACGGGGAAGATCGTCACCAAAGATGCAAGGAAGAGAAGAGGCGGGAGCAATTTCATAAGGAACTCCCAAATTTTAAAATATTTTAAATAAAAAACAATCAGATTTTAAAATTTTATTAAAATTGTTTATTATTTTTGAGAAATGTCTGCGCCTAACGCCCGCTTGGCTCCTTCCGGCCCGTCCCTCCTCAGGCGGATGCGGAATTCTGATCCTCGATCAAACGAGTGATCTCCAGAGCCACGTCGAGAGCGGCGGCTCCGTGCAATCCGCTCACCTTGGGCTGCTCCCCTTTGGCGGCACATTCGACGAAAGCCGCCAACTCGCACTTGAGCGGCTCATCCTTTTCCACCTGCACTTCCTCCCTTTTGATCTCCATCCCGTCGCGTCGATAGATCCACCCGCTCTGGTCCTGGTAGTCCAGCGAAAGGTAGGCGTTCCCCTGGAACACGCGGATCTTCCTCATGCGCTCAGGACTGATGCGACTCGCGGTGATATTAGCAACGCAGCCATTTTCGAATCGTATCCGCGCATTGGCGATGTCTTCCCGCCTTGTCAGCACGGGAATTCCAACCGCATCGACGGAATCCACCGGTGAATTCACAAGGTGCAAAACGATCTCGAGATCGTGAATCATGAGATCGAGGACCACTCCGATATCAAGACTGCGCTGGGGAAACGGCGAGAGCCGGTGACACTCGATGAACCTGGGGGAATCGAGCGCTTCCTCGAGCCGACTCATCACCGGGTTGAACCGCTCGATGTGGCCTACCTGGAGCACGCACCCCTGCGCGGCGGCGAGGTCGATCATGGCCTTGGCATCGTCAACCGAATCGGCAATGGGTTTCTCGACGAGTACATGCTTCCTGGCGGAGAGCAGAAGGGTCGCCACTTCCCGGTGGGTCACCGTCGGAGTGGCGACCGAGGCCACGTCGACCCGCTCCACGAGTTCCTCGAGGGTTGCGACCGCTTCCGTGCCGAACTGATCGGCAACCGCTCGCGCGTGCTCGAGATTGGCGTCGTGAATGGCAACCAGGTCGACATTCTCCAGTTCCGCATAAATGCGGGCATGGTTCCGACCGATTGCCCCGACGCCAACGACTCCTGCTTTCACCCTCATGATGGGAAGGCTATGACAGCATCCGGCCCAGGAAGCAACCGCGGATCCTTCCCAGGAAACGGATTTTGCCGGATGCGGACTCTCCGCCTTTCAGGTTTCCTCGCCCCATGTCACCGATCGATCCCGAAATAGAGGATCGTCGCCGCATGTCCTTCGCTCTCCGGATGTTTCTTCTCTGCCGTGCGGATGGCGACGGTGTGGTAGGTGCCTGCGAGGTCCTCGGCCAGCATGACCGCACGCGGGTAGTTCAGCCCCTTGCTGAAACGGTGATGAAGATCGACCGGCCTCCATTCCCCTCCGTCGACACTCACCTCGAGAATTCCGGCGTCCGGCCCCGCGAGCACGAAGGCCGACAAGGCAGACCCGGCAAACGTGTAGTAAAGATAGTTTCCCGCCTCATCGCTGCGGAGGGCGTGGAATCTCGTGTAATCCGCTCGAAGACTGCCCAGAGGGATCAACTCCTTTGAGACCGGAGCGAATCGCCAGCCACCCAGCCAGCTGAGCGATTGGGGGTCGACCCTTTCGGGCTGGTCATAAGATCCGGCATCCAGGGGTTCCGGGAGTTCGATCGGCCTGATCTCGACCGCCGCTTTGGAATCCTCGATCACCCGGGTGATGAGCCCGGTAGCGAAGGCATAACCGGCGGGATTCGGATGGGTTTCCTTGTAATCCTTCTCCCAGGTCATTCGGCCCGCAGCGATTTCGCGGGAAAGTGCCAGCCCGATATCCACACTGGCGATGCCGTAGTGCCTCGCGACGGACTTGTGCGCGGCTACACTGAGCGCTTCCTCGCCTGCCTGATGTTTGGCGAGGATACCGGGATTGACGAACTGCACGGAAATCGCGTCACCTTCCGGATTGGCCGTGAAATACTGACGCAGAATCCCCTCGAGCCCCCGGATCGCGGTGCGTCGGTCGTGCCCCGCGTCCTGATCGTCGTTTACCGCAAATTCGACGATGAGAAGATCGACGGGACCTTTTGCGAGCACATCTTCCCGAAACCGGAAGGCTCCCGCCAGCGAACAAGTCGACCCGAGCCCGGCATTGGTCACCGTGAACTCGACTTCAGGCCACCTCTCCCTGAGCCAGTCAGGAACGCGCTTCGAATGTCCCCCCGCATTCTGGGTGATGGAGCCCCCGAAAAAGGCGACGTGGGCCCTTTTGTCCCGCTCAATCTTCGCGAGGAAATTGGCGACGCCTCTTCCTGACTCGATTACGGGTGTCTCCTCGGCGGAAGCGAGATGGACAAGGAAGACGATGGCGAGGAGATTCAGGAAGCGTTTCATCGCGGAATAACGCCTACTATTGGGGTTCAGTCCGAGACGGGGAAGCATTATCTGCAATCGTTGCGTGAACGCGTAACCAGGATCAGGCCCTTGCCGTCTATTTCGGCGACCATCTCCGCTCATGAATCGCCTTGCCCTTGCCTGCCTCCTTTCCTCCGCTTCTCTGCTGACGGCAGCGGACGAGTCCCCCGTGACCTTCCACCGGGACATCGCCCCGATCATCTATGCAAACTGCACGGGCTGCCATCGTCCCGGAGAGAGCGGTCCCTTCCCGCTCACGAACTATGCCGAGGTTTCCCGGCGTGCCCTCACGATCGAAAGAGTGGTCAGCGATCGTTATATGCCCCCTTGGCACGCCAACCCGGAAGTCACCCGCTTTCTTGATGTGCGCCGTCTCGAGCCCGAGGAAATCACCCTGATCGAACGGTGGGTCGCCGCAGGCAAACCGGAGGGAGACCCGGACAGCGCGCCTCCCTACCCGGCCTTCACCGAAGGCTGGCAACTGGGCGAGCCCGACCTCGTTCTCACGATGAAGGACGCCTACGAAGTGCCCGCAGAGGGTCGTGACATCTACCGGAATTTTGTTCTCCCCCTCGAGTTACCGGAGGACAAGTGGGTCAAGGCCGTCGAACTGCGCCCCTCGGCCCGCTCGGTGGTGCACCATTCCCTTTTCTTTCTCGACGGAGCCGGGACGGCGCGGAAGCTCGACGGCAAGGACGGAAAACCCGGATTCAGCGGCATGACTTTTCGCATGGACGGAGGGCTCGGCGGATATGTTCCGGGAGTGACTCCCAAAAAGCTCCCCGGCGACCTTGCCCGCCCCCTGCCAAAGGGATCGGACCTCATTCTTTCCACACACTTTCACCCATCCGGAAAGGCCGAGCGAGAGCAGACCACGGTAGGGATCTACTTCGCCGATGCCCCACCTTCGAAGAAGCTTGAAGAACTCCAGTTGCCTCCCGGTTTTGGACGCAGCGCCGGCATCGACATTCCTCCGGGTGAAAAGAATTACCGCATCGAGGATTCGTTCACTTTGCCCGTCGACGTGGAAGCTCACTTTGTCAGCGGACACGCCCATTATCTCTGCACCACCATGCGAATGAGCGCGACTCTCCCCGGCGGGGAAGAGAGGATCCTTCTCGACATTCCCGATTGGGACATGGATTGGCAGGACACCTACTATTTCGCCGAACCCGTGGTCCTGCCTGCCGGCACCGTAGTGCGGTCGGTCATTACCTACGACAACTCCACCGAAAACCCCAACAATCCCACTACCCCGCCCGTGAGGGTCAAGTGGGGGCGGGAGTCGACCGACGAAATGGGAAGCATCACTCTCTCCGGAGTGGCCCTCGACGAGGGAGACGCAGCCCGTTTGCAGCTCTCCACCCGGAGCAACCGGGCTCGCCTTTTCGCCCAGCTCGGGAAGGAACTCCGCCAGGGAGGAGTTCTCGAACGCCTGCCTGCGATCGTCAAAAACCTCGACGCAAACGGCGATGGCCTGCTGCAGGAGAGTGAACTGCCCCAGCGCCTCCGTGGCCCCCTTCTTCAGCGCCTCGATGAAAACGGTGACAAGACCCTCGATTCCAGCGAGATCGAAGATCTCAAAACCTGGCTCGAAACCCTGAAAAAGCAGAACGGGGCATGAGAGGTCTGCCTCTTCCTTTCCTGTGTGCGATTCTGCTTCTGATTGGGGGATATCTTGTCCCTCCCGCCCTCTCCACGCCGCCCACTTCCCCCAAGGCCAGCGTCGACCTCTTTGTGGCAACCGACTGTCCCATCGCGAACGCCTGTGCACCCGAGATCGAACGCCTTTACCAGGCCTACAAGACGAAAGGGGTGGATTTCCGGCTGGTCTTTCCCGATCGAGACCTCGACGAGGGAGAAGTTCGACAGCACCTCGCCGATTTCGGCCTGAACGTTCCCTTCGTCATCGACCGAGATCACGCCTTCGTGAAGCGAGGGGGAGCGACCGTCACTCCCGAGGCGGTCGTTTACAATCGCCTCGGTGCCATTGCCTACCGCGGCAAAATCGACAACCGCTACACCGACTTCGGTGATCGACGCATCACCGTTTCGGAGTTCTACCTCCGTGATGCTCTCGACGCTGTTTTGTCAGGCAAGACTCCTGCCATTGAACGGACCGCGGCCATCGGGTGTCTCATTGAGCAGTGACACGACGGCAGGCAAGCATTCCCCGCACCATCCGGGATCGCTCAAAATCGAATTCGTTTCACGATTTTGATTGCCGAATCATCGCCATGGGATCAGCATAATTTCAGCCGAAGCATGAAAGCCCTCCCTTCCCTCCTTCTCACCTTCCTCCTCGGGTTTTCTCAGGCAGCACTCGCCGCCGAGGAGGAATCCACTGCCGCCCTCGCCGATGTGGCGGAACGTTTTGTGTCGGCCTACAACGAAAAGAACCTCGAGGCCATTCTCTCCCTTTACACGCCGGAGGCTGAAATGATCGATGAAATCGATGGTCTCGCCGCTTCCGGACCCGAGCAGATCAGGGAGATCTTCGAGAGTTCCTTCAGCAAATATCCCGATCGTCGCATCGCGCTCGAGGTGCTCTCGGTCCGGCAGATCGCCGACAACGTCGTCATCGAGGAGGGTATCACCCGATTTTCGGGAGAGGTTCCGAATGAGGAGGGGGAAGCCGTCGCCTATGCCGCAGTGCTCGTGAAAAGCCCCGAGAAGGGCTGGCTCATCGCCTCTTCCAGAGAAATCGCTACCGATGCCCCTGTGGTGGACCCGCTCGAGGGGCTTTATCCCCTCGAGGGAGACTGGATTCTTCATGGCGACCAGATGAGGATGGAACTCTCGCTTGGTCTATCCCCCTCGGGCCGTTTCCTGGTCGGCAGTGCCTTCACGAGCACGCCGGACGCCGGGGAGATGGAAACCGAAATTCGCATCGGTCTCGACCCTTCGACGGGGCAGATTCGGTGGTGGACATTCGATGATGCCGGCGGCTTCGGTGGCGGCATCTGGCAACCCACCGACGGTGGTTGGATCGTGCGAAGCAATGGAGTGACCGCCGACGGGGAAAACAACACCGCGATCCAGCGCCTTACCTTTGAGGGGGACGACACCATCGTCTGGGACTCCACCGACCGATATCTCGACGGCACTCCCCTTCCCGATATTCAGCTTCGTCTCGTGAGAAGACCACCCGCGCCGGCCCTGTCATTTGTCGGACCCGATGCCGAAGAAACAGAAAATGACTCCACTTCCCCCTCCGGAGATGCTCCGCAGGATTCCTCCTCCACCGCCCCGAAACCATGAAACTCTCCGTAATCCGAGCTCTCTATCTCTCGCTTTCCCTCCTGCTGGCGCAGGCGCCTCTCGCGCTCGATGCCCGTACTCCCGGGAGACGCGATGACGACAAAAAGGGCAACGCAGCGCGAGGAGGCGCCCAGAATCAGAATCGCCTCCCCTCCGGAAACGCACGTCCCCAGGGCGGCGGAGCCCGCAATCCCCTGACTGGATCCAGCGTCGGAGGAGGCGGCAACCGGCCGAATGCGAACAATCGCCCCAATGACCGTGACAAGAAACCCAACGTCCGGCCCGGAGGAGGCGGCGGAAACAACAACCGGCCCGGAGGCGGGGGCGGAGGAAACAACAACAATAAGAACAAGGGGCCTGACAACAAACCGAACAATCCGGGAGTTCGCCCCACACCGCTTCCTTCGAATCCGACGATCGTCCGGCCCGCCCCTAAACCGGGTAACAACAACAACAACAAGCCGGGCAACAACAACAAGCCGGGCAACAACAACAAGCCGGGCAACAACAACAAGCCGGGCAACAACAACAAGCCGGGCGGCAACAACAATCGTCCGGCTCCCAAACCTCCCACGATCGCCAAGAACCGCCCCAACCAGAACAATCGCCCCAACAATTCGCGTGTTCCGAATCGCTTTGTTCCCGGCAAAGTGGTCTACCCGAACCAGATCACCAAGCCTGCCGCGAGGACGAATCACCCGGCCCACCATGCCAATCGACCCAACCAGGGGCGCCCCAAGAACGTCAATCAGGTTGTCAGCAATACGAACATCAATCAGAACTGGGGGAACCAGTGGAACAACAACACGACGATCTGGAATCAGAAAAAGGTGGTCAATAACCGGCCTGTCGTGATCAACAACAACTTCCGGAATTCCGTCAACTATGCCTACCGTCCCAGTTCCTGGGGCTCCCGCCCATGGTGGTCCAGTTCCACCTATCATACCTGGCATCATGGAAGCTGGAACTACGGATGGAACAATCAGTGGAACCGGTATCACAGTTACTACCGCCCCTATCGCCCGCCGGTGAGCTACTTCCCGGGATATCGCCCCAGTCCCTACTACCATCACGACCACGATCACTTCGACGCCGGCAAGGTGGTGGCCTGGGGATTGGCCGCATGGGGTCTGGGGAGCCTCTTCTACGACTCCGGGTACGGCAGCTACCGCAACCCCTACCAGGCACCTCCGGTTCAAACCTCGAGGCAGACGGTGATCAACTACACCCAGCCCATCTCCGTCGTGGCTGCCAAGGAAGTTCCCGTGCCCGAAGAGGCCGCCCTCAGTGACGCGGAAAAGTCCACCGCGGCGATCGAACGCGCCCGAGCCGAGTTCGGCAACGGAGATTACCTTGCCGCCCTCAAGTCGACCGACGAGTCCATTTCCTTCGCCCCGACCGATTCGGCCCTTCACGAATTCCGGGCTCTCTGCCTCTTCGCGCTGGGTCGCTACGGCGACGCGGCCGGGGTTCTCAACCCGGTCCTCGCCTCGGGCCCCGGATGGGACTGGGCCACGATGGCCGAGTTCTACTCGTCGAGCGATGCCTACACCGCCCAGCTGCGCAAACTGGAGGCCTACGTGGAAGGCAACCCGGATTCCGCCGATGCCCACTTCGTACTCGGGTATCACTACATGGTCGCCGGTTTCATCGAGGAAGCGTATGCCATGTTCGACCGGGTCGTGACCCTTCAACCCGCCGATTCGGTAGCGATTCAGCTACGGAATCTCGCGGAGAGTTCCTCTCCCGATGCGGCCGGTGAAGCGGATGCGGAGGGCACTCCCGAGGAATCGACGGCCGATCCCTCCGTGATCGTCGAGGCGGTCGATCCCTCCGACATCGAAGGCGCGTGGAAAGCTCCTTCGGCAGACGGGAAGTCGATCACCCTGACCCTGGGTGCCGACGGCAATTTCTCATGGAACTACGAGGGCGCCGCCGACGGCAAGGTCCTCTCGGGCGAATGGTCCATCGATGAGAACGGTCAGCTCGTCCTTGCCGCCACCGACGTGCAGATGGTCGCCGATATTTCCCTCGATGGAAACACGATGCGCTTCATCCTCGCCGGCAGCCCGGTCGGAGATCCCGGCCTGACGTTCCAGCGGCTCTGATTGTCTTCCATTCTTCGAGGGGGTCGGGTAACATTACCTGACCCTCTTTCGTTTGGAGGATTCAATCGATTCTCAGACTCTCCAGCGGGATCACCGCCAGTTCGGCACTGTTGTTGTTCCAGAGTTCGCGCCCCTCTCCCACCCGTCCCACGTTGCCGCCATTGTTGGAGTAACCCACGTAGAGCATCCCCTCGTGCTCGATGGCATAGGGATACGAAAGCGAAGCACGGGCATGGCTCTCTCCCGGACCGGCGGGGAATTCGGCATGGCGTATCACAAAGACCCGGGAAAACACGTTTTCACCGGGACGGGTAACGGCGATCGTGAGAGGAGCGCGACGCTTTCCTCCGTCGGCACTGGTTGAACCGATGAGATAACGTTGTCCGTTGCTGAGCCGACCCGCGATCGGCTTGCTCGTGGCCAGGGGAAGGTTGGAGGGACGCATCGTCGTCCAGGTCCGGCCGAAGTCACCGCTTTCCGCTACGAGGGCACGCGCCTCGAGCCCGAATCGGCTGAGACAGGTGATCCGGTTCCCCTCGACGATCACGGTGGACTCGCCCCACATCGGCAAACCTGCCAGGGGAGGGATCTTCACCAGATCCCACTTCAGGAAGTCATCTCCTCTACTGATCGCAACGGCCGCCGGATGAGTCCCCTTTTCATCGTAGGCACCGGCGGCAATGCCGGCCATGATCCAGTTGCCGTCATCCATCCGGACGGGCTCCTGCATCGGCCAGAATCCGTCGCCGATCACCGATCCGAGGGATTCCCAACTCTCCGTTTCCTTCTCAAGACGGTAGGCACGGGTATGGATGTCCTCCATGGTGCCCGTGTAGGCCCCCATGAAGGCCCAGAGCCGGTCACCTTGGGAAAGAAAAGCTCCATGGCTGACACCCACGGGCCCCTCGCCGGAATCGATCGTCTTCACCCCGCTCCAGGTCATTCCTCCATCCTCGCTCACGCAGAAGCGCGCCTCCTCCGTATCGGTGTTTTCACCGCCCCGGTTGTGGCCGAAGCTGGCGTAGAGCTTGCCCCGATGGAAAGCCAGGCCGACACCGTGGAGGAAACGGTACCCGTCTTCCCGATACTCGTAGGGTTTGATCACGGAAAAGCGAACGTCCTCGAGCACAGGCAGGTTGGCAGCCCTTCCCAGCGGAACCATCTCGTCCCAGATACGTGGAATCTCCGGCAGCCTCGCGCTTACAAGAAGCGCCTTGTCACGATTGTGGTCGAAAGCGAAGTGCAACCAACGACCGTGCTCACTGACAAATCCATCCGGATAATTGAAGCGTCCTTCCAGGTCACCGCGCAAGACTCGCTGGTAGGGCCAGGTCTTCATTCCGTCGAAACTGACCCACAACCCCAGCGGACTGCGCGTTCTCGAATTCGGATTGTGAAGAAGCGCGACCGAGTTGCCTCCCAGGCTGTAGAGGGTGGCTTTGGACCCCGGATTTGGGATGTTGGTCGGAGCAGCAAACTCCGGCCAAGTAAGACCTCCGTCGGTCGATTCCGCAGAGAACAGGACGCCACCGAGACGATCGGCACGAATGATCATGGAGAGGCGGCCGTCGATCAGTTCAACGAGGTTGTTTTCCGCCCATCCCGCGTATTCCGGATCGCGAGTCAGCCGAATCTCGCCATGTTCCGTCCAGGTTCGCCCCCCGTCTGCGCTCATGAGCACACCGTTGATCGGATCGCGACGGGGTGCTCCCGCGTAATGTTGAAATGGCAGGAGAATGCGTCCATCGCGGGTGACGATGTGGTTGCGGATGAAGGTGCGGTCGCGGAGCCGGCCCGGTGCGGGCTGCGGGTCGCTCCAGGTGGCGCACGAATCCCCGCTGACGGCAAACCAGGTCCTCCATCCGCCAAAACTCCCGTCGTGCGTCGCGAAGAACAGGGTGCACTTTCCTTCGTGAACCATGAGTTCGGAAGGCACCGCCGCGGCAGTGTCCCCCTCTCGCGGGAATCCAAAATCGAGGCGAACGGGTGGGCTCCAATGCAGGCCCTCATCCCGACTTCTCTGGAGAAAGATCCCGTTCCGAGGATCGGGCTCCTTGTCACCACCTCCCAGCATGAGGTGAACCCAGGACCCGTCGGGCATGACTCGCAGGGTTGTGTCACAGGCAAGCTTGTCGGGACTGTTTCCGAGAAAGAGGGTGAGACCACGATCTTCCCGTGCCTCCGCTTCGCCCTGACGGGTCCAGAAGGGGTCCGGTGAGGGTGCGTGCATCTCCTGCTGTTCCGGGATCTCGAGAATTGCCGAAGATGCGGAAAAATCCGCTTTCATTTCCTCCTGGGTAAACGCCCTCGACTCGTAAACCGCCTCATCGAAAGCACCGAAAAAGGTCTGGCGGGGCACAGGATCCACGACGCCACCAAGCGTGATCGACGCCCCCGTGCTCGAAATCTCCTTTTCCAGGTCCACTTTCCCGGCGAGGTGACCGTTGATCCAGAGTTCAACCGTCGCCGTCCTCTTCACCATTCCGATGCGATGCCAACGACCGGGCACTGGCACGAGCTCGGCGGCGACGGTCTTCCATCGCCCCTGCCAGGCATAGAGACGGAATTTCGAATCCTGGTCGATCATGACGCCCCATTCACGTTCACCGCGCCCGTAACGGTTTTTCGCAGCGATCATGCGTTGTTCGCCACCAACGGCGAAAGGATTCACCCAGACGAGAAAGGAGAAATCACCGGATCCCAGATCCGCCGTGTCTCTCAGTTCGACCAAAGACCGGCCGTCGAGTTGGATGGCGTTCACCGCAACTCCCGGAACGACGGTGGAGGCCCCGTGCAGCAGAATCCGGGATTCCGAAACGACATCGAGAGGCCATTCCTCGCCCGCCTCGAGTGAAGTCAGAAAGGCGCTCAGGAGACACAAAA
>JAGRPC010000339.1 GCA_020439925.1 Verrucomicrobiia bacterium
CTCAATCAACCGCCCATGTTTGCCCGCCTCTTTCTCCTTTTTGTCACGGTTCCGATCGTCGAGCTTTTCCTTTTCCTCGTGATCGGGCAGAAGATCGGAGTCTTTCCGACCTTTGCCATCATCCTGCTCACCGGGGTATTGGGTGCCGCCCTCGCAAGATCGCAGGGGTTGCGCACTTTGACAAAATATCGCGAGGCGATGGAGCAGGGAAGGCTGCCTCACGAGGCAGTTCTCGATGGTCTCATGATCCTCGTGGCCGGAGCCCTGCTCCTGACTCCCGGATTCCTTACCGATACGATCGGTTTCCTCCTGCTTGCCCCTGGCGTCAGGAAGGTGGTTCGTGCCCGCCTCGAGCACTCCCTCCGTCAACGGGTGCAGTTTGTGGATGTCAGTGCGGCGACCGGATTCGCCGGGAGCGGAGGAGGCCCCGGCACCCGGAGCGGGCGAAACTCGGACGGAGTTATCAATGTCGAGGCCGAGGTGGTCGAATCCCACGCCTATCGCGGGCGCGGGGAGAATTGAGCAGGTGAACAACGGCTCCCGTGTTCGACAAAAAAACCGGCGAGGTTGCCCACGCCGGTTTCTATGAGGGAATTCCTTGAATCCGCAGGGCGGACGGGTGTGATCAATGGTAGGAAGCCTGGGCACCCTTGGTGGCGCGCTTCTTGATCCACGGCATGAGGCCGCGGAGGCGTGCTCCCACTTTCTCGATGGGGTGCTGCTGGCCTTCCTTGCGGAGTTTGTTGAAGTTCTTTCCGCCGCTGGTGGCCTCGGCGATCCAACCCTTGGCGAACTTGCCGGACTGGATGTTCTTGAGGGCGGTCTTCATGCGCTTCTTCACCGAGGCGTCAATGATGGTCGGGCCGGTGGTGAGGTCGCCATATTCGGCGGTCTCGGAGATCGAGAAACGCATTCCGGAAATGCCGGACTCGTTGATGAGATCGACGGTGAGCTTCAACTCGTGGAGGCACTCGAAGTAGGCCATCTCGGGCTGATAACCTGCCTCGACGAGGGTTTCGTAGGCGGCGGTGATGAGCTGGCTGACGCCGCCGCAGAGAACGGTCTGCTCTCCGAAGAGATCGGTTTCGGTCTCTTCCTTGAAGGTGGTTTCAAAGACGCCGGCACGGGTGCCGCCGATGCCCTTGGCCCAGGCGAGGGCGATCTTCTTCGCGTTCTTGCCTGGATTCTGGTGGATGGCGATGAGGGAGGGAACACCCTTGCCTTCGACGAACTGGCGGCGCACGATGTGGCCTGGACCTTTAGGAGCGACCATGATCACGTTGACGAAATCGGGCGGGGTGATCGTCTTGAAGTGGATGGCGAAACCGTGGCTGAAGAGCAGAGTCTGGCCCTTTTTCAGGTTCGGGGCCACGTCCTTCTCGAAGATGCCTGCGATCTTGGTGTCGGGGGTGGCGATGAAGATCACGTCGGCGGCCTTGACCGCGTCCGCCGTGTCCATCACTTCAAATCCGAATTCCTTCGCGACTTCGCGCGACTGGCTCTTGGCGTAGAGGCCGACGATGACCTTCACACCGCTGTCCTTGAGGTTGAGCGCGTGCGCGTGGCCCTGCGAGCCGAAGCCGATCACGGCGCAGGTCTTGCCTTTCAGCACGCCGAGGTCCGCATCCTTGTCCGTATAGATTTTTGCTGCCATCTCTGTTGTTCTCTGAGTTTTTTGGAGAGCGCGTAGGTTCCGCGCAAAGGGGGGAATGGTCAAACGTTAATGCGGGGAGGATTCCTCCCCTCATCTCGTCCAGACCGAGTCGGGTTCCGGAGCCGATCCGGTCGCCTTGCGGACGGGCTACTCGGGCTTCGCGGAATCTTCGTTTTCCCGATCCGGCGCAGCTTGCGCCCTCGCGCCCGCCTGCAATCCGGTGAAAAAGGCGTCCCAGGCGATCTCCTGCGAGAGAAGGGGGAGAAAATTTTCGAGAATCGGAAGTGGTTTGCCGTTGGCGGTGAGCCCGGTTCCCTCGAGGGCGAGGACTGAAGAGTAGTTCGAGCCATCTTCCTTCAACGCACCGATTGCGAGCATTCCGAGGATCTGGCCCTGCATTTCCCCGTTCCCTTCGAAGAGTGCCTTGGGAACTTTCGTTTCGAGCCGCAACTTGGAGGCCTCGATGATCTCGATATAGGTCTTCTGGGCAGTCAGGGGACGGTCGCCCTGATAGGAAAAGCTGAGGGAAGCACCCGGACCGGAATCGTCCGGGCCGATCCGGGCTTGGATTTGGAAACCCGTTCCCGCGCTGATCTTCCTCAAGGCGCTCTCAATGAGTCGGGCCAATTCTTCCGCCTGTGCCGCGCTCATCTGTGCCGCGCCAGTCGATGCGATGATTCCACCGCCGGGGTTGAGGGTTTCCTGAAAGGAGGTGACCTCCTCGACAATTTCACGGGGGAGGGTTGCGCTGAAGCTCATTTGGGCGCCGTCTCGAAGCAGGGGAATCACGGGGCCGGCCGCGGTAGCCGTGGAACTGTCCAGAGTGAGCGAAGCCACGTCGTAGTCCGAGGAAGTCGTCACGAGTCCGTTGGCCTCGCTGGTCTTGATCTCGAAGGAGAGGTCCTTCATTTCGAAAGAACCTTTCTGTCCTCCACCGGACTGCTCCTCCCAGGACGCCTTTGCCCCAGGCAGGGTGAATTTTCCGGATCCCAGCATCACCTTCGAATGAGGACCGGCTGGAGAAAACAGCGAACTGAACTGCATGCCTTCGATCTCAAAGCTACCCTGGCTGTCACCGTCGAAAGAGAGGTTGATCGATCCCCCGTCCGCGACCACCGAAGTGGTCTCCGACGACATCTTCAACGACACGGTCGTACGGTCGCCACGGAGACGAAAGTTGCTGTTCTCCTCCTTGAAGCGGAGGGAGACGGGCTCGATGGCCAGTTGCCCATCGATGCGGGAGTTGTCCGGTGAGAAGGAGAAGGTTCCCGATCCCCCTCCAAAACGGATCTGGGCTCCGTCCTCGTCGTGATCGACGGAGGCGAGGGTCACGGTCGAGGTTCTGGATCCCCCGAAATTGACGTCGGTCGTGATCTCCAGCGGGTCTTTTCCCTCATAAAAGGAGGCGACTTTTTCGCGGACCTCCTGCGGAAGCGATTCGAGATCGAGAGTGGTGACGACATGCCCGGTTCCCGCTTTGATGCCCCCAGGCGCGAAGGCGAAGGGTCCGTGGTAGATCTCGTTGATCAGGCGGACCGGTTCCTCATCCGGCGAGAACCTGATGGATGAAGTGGCGCGGCTCTTGAAAAAACCCCGCTCGTAGGAGGCAAGTTCGAGGGTGGCTCCCTGAAGGGGATTCTCGCCTCCAAAATACCGTTTCACACCCGTTTCGGTCGCTGTTCCCAGAAACCAGTATCCTCCGAGAATCACAACGACGAGGAGCGGCACGACCAGGAGTGAGAGGAGCACGGGACGTTTCATCGCCGCATGATGTATCCGCCGGAGGTGACCATGTAAAGAACGAACCGGGCGGCCCCCGGCCTCACCGAGTCAAAAAACGGCTTACCGCCCCGGCAGCACCACCCGCAGTTTGCTCACGCACCTGGCGACGGCCGCGATGGCCGCGTTGATCTCGGTGGCGGTCGTGAATCGGGAGAGGGAAAACCGAACGCTGCTGCGAGCCCGGGCGTTCGAGTGCCCCATGGCACGAACGATGCGGCTGGGTTTGACCTGGCCGGTGCTGCATGCCGATCCGGGTGAACAACAGACTCCGGCCTCGTCGAGAAGGATGAGCAGTCCCTCGCCGTCGACGCCGGGGAAAAAGAGGTTGGACGTGTTGGGCAGCCTCATGGCGGGATCGCCGTTGATCTCGACTCCCGGCACCGCCTCGACGACTCCGCTCTCGAACCGGTCACGCAGGGCGGAGATATCCTTGTGGGATTCAAGGGCGCGGGAGGCGAGACCGGCGGCGACTCCAAACCCGACGATGGCCGGCACGTTTTCCGTCCCGGAGCGGCGTTCGTTCTCCTGTCCCCCGCCGAGGGTCGAGGGTAGGAAACGAGTTCGGCGATTTACCCAGAGGGCACCGATCCCTTTCGGGCCGTGCAATTTGTGTGCGGAAAGGGAAAGGGTATGGATCGGGAGGTTCCCGACTTGGAGGGGGATTTTCCCAACCGCTTGCACCGCGTCGGTGTGGAAGTAGACATCGTGCTCTGCGGCAAGGGAGGCGGCCTCTACGAGCGGACTGATCACGCCGGTCTCGTTGTTGGCCCACATCAGCGTGGCAAGGGCCATCCCGTTGGTGGAAAGATGTTCTTTCCACGCTTCGAGATCGATTCGGCCGGCGGAATCGACAGGGTTGAATCGTGCGTTATACCCGGTTGACTCGTAAAACTTCACCACCTCCTCGATGGCGCTGTGTTCCACCGTAGAGGTCAGGATGGATCGGAGTTCCGGACGAAGTGAGAGGGCCGAGCGAATCGCGGCATTGTTCGATTCGGTGCCTCCGCTGGTGAAGATGATTTCCCCGGGATCGGCCCCGATGAGGTCCGCAACCTGCCCGCGGGCTTCGTCGACGGCCCGGCGTGCCTCGCGTCCGAAGCGGTAGCCGGCCGAGGGATTGCCATAGGCTTCGTCCATCCACGGACGCATCGCCTCGAGGGCCTCGGGGGCGACGCGGGTGGTGGCGTTGTTGTCGAGATAGATCATCGTCTACGTGCTCACTGTAAGCTGACCTCGAATCGCTCGCCGAGAAAATGACCGAGTGCCTCGCCCACGAGGAAGAGGGATCCTGCGACAAGGACTTTTCCTCCGCAAGATCGTGCGGAGGCGACCGCCTCGGGAAGGGTCGTGAATTCCGCCTGCAGCAGATGCCCAGCACCTGCCTCCGCGAGGAATCCCTTCATTTCGGGAACGGAGAGGCGGCGCTCCGACTTCACGGGCACAAAGCTGACTGATGCGAGGATCGGCAGGAGCTCACGAAAGACGCCCGCGACATCTTTCGAGCCCACCGCTCCGAAAACAAGATGGGCCTTGACCTCTCCGAATTCGTTTTGCCAGGTCCTCCGTAAAACCGCCGCGGCGTCGGGATTGTGTGCGCCGTCCAGCACCAGTATTTCATCGATCACCTGAAATCGTCCCGGCCAGTGGGCCGAGGCGATGGACTGTCGAATTCCCTCCTGGGTGAGTCGTTCCCCCTCGAGCCGACAGGCGGCTTCGACGGCGAGGGCGGCGTTTTCCCTCTGGTGAGGTCCCTTCAGTCCGGTTTCCCAATCATCCGGCAGGGGATGGGCCTCGAGGCAGGGGATACCGAGTTCCAGGGCGCGACGACCGACGACGTCGCGGGCGTCGGGATGGAGGTCGCCGATGATCACGGGCACGCCGGGTTTGAGGATGCCGGCCTTTTCAGCGGCGATTTCGCGGATGGTTTCCCCGAGCCATTGTTGGTGGTCGAGTCCGATGGAAGTGATGACGGAGACGTTGCTGAGGATTGCATTGGTGGCATCGAGTCGCCCTCCCATGCCGGTTTCGAGAATGACCGCCTCGCAGTTTTCTTCCAGGAAGTGCTGCATTGCGAGCGCAAGGCTGAGTTCGAAAAAGGTCGGATGATTCTCCCAGTCTTTCGTCAGCTCCCGCAGACTCGTGAGAGCCAACGCGACCACCTGTTCCGGGATCATCGCTCCGTTGACCCGGATGCGTTCACGATAGGAGACGAGATGAGGCGAGGTGAAAAGACCGGTCCGGATACCGGCATCCCGAAGGATTTGATCAGTCACGGCACAGACCGAACCTTTGCCGTTGGTGCCCGCGACATGGAGGATGGCTGGCCCGGGCCGGTCGGGATCGATGTTCACGGCCTCGAGAAGCCGTCGCATGTTCTCAAGGCCTAGCTTGATGCCGAAGGCCTGCGTGCCATACAGCCAGTCGATGGAGTCCTCGTAATTCACGGGCGGGAATTACGGACAAAGAGAAAGCCCTGTCCACGGACAATCCGGGACAGGGCTGGTCTGGAAAAGAGAGGGGTGAAGAGTGGGATGAACAATCAGAACGACACGCGGGCGCCGACGAGAACGGAGTGGCTCGTGGGGTTGTCTTCCGCGGTGTTACTGAAATCACCGAAATCCGTGGTGAAGGTCGGTTCGTCGAGAACGAGGAATCGATACTGCGTGAAGAGGGCGAGGCGCTCGGTGATGGGGAAGTCGATACCGGCGATCAACTGCCAGGCGAACCCGCTGTCGGTGGAGCCGTATTCGATGGTGTCGATGTCACCGTCCATCGTCGTCCAGGCCCAGCCGATACCGCCGCCGAAGTATCCGGTCGCGGAACCGAAGGGAACTTCCTTCAGGTAGTTCACCATCACCGCCTTGGTGGAGAGGTTGAAGTCGGCGGGAAGCTCGAAGCCGGCATATTGCAGGCTGTCGACACCGTTCGTCAGGTAGGTGCCTTCCAGTTCAAAGCGGCTGCCACCGAAGAGCCCGGAATAGCGTCCGATACCACCACCGAGGCTCCAGCCACCGTCGACATCCCAGTCCATGGGGATGGCGGAAGGATCAAAACCGTAGTGACCGCTGTAACCGGGAGGGCAATGCTTCATCCATGCCTGGTCGAGGTCGAAGGCTCCGTTGTTGTTCCAGGAGGACCCGTAAGTGAATCCTCCGTAACCGAAAACATACCCCCGGAAGGGTGCGGCAGAGATCGGGGTCTTGGGGATCGGGGACTTCGAACTGAAGCGGAAGGTGTTCCCGGCGGAAGCCGGAGACACGATCGCAAGCAATGCGGAAGTGAGGGCGAGGCAGGTAATTGTAATATTTCGCTTTTCCATAAATCCAATTTATTCCAGAAATTATGGTAAGGCAACAATTAATCTTAAAATTTTATAATTTTTAACTAATTCAGTGTCGGAATTTTTGTTCTGTCCGCCGCGAAATCCGTGGTTTCTTAGCAACTGAGCTTGCGATGAACGATCCTGTCCGCCTGCCCTCTGCCTTTGGCATGACTCTCGATGACTGGATCGAGTGGGGGCAGAGCCGTGGGCAGAGCCAATTTCGCGCTAAACAGATCGTGCAATGGCTCTATGAAAAGCGGGCCAAATCGTGGGACGATATGTCAAATCTTCCCCAGGCCCTGCGAGATGAACTGAAGGCCGCCTTCTCGCTCGAGCGGCTACCCGTCGTGCGACTGACCGGGTCGAAGGATACCACCAGAAAATTCCTTTTCCGCCTGCATGATGGTCGCCTCGTCGAGACTGTGAAGATTCCGGCCAATGTCCATTTCGACGGAGGGCAGAGCGACCGGATCACGCTCTGCGTCTCCAGCCAGGTCGGTTGCGCCTACGACTGCAAGTTCTGCGCGAGCGGTCTCGCCGGATTCACCCGCAATCTCGAAGTCGAGGAAATCGTCGGACAGGTCATGGCCGCGGAGGAAGACTCCGGTGAATCCGTTCGGAACCTGGTCTTCATGGGGATGGGGGAACCTCTCGCCAACCTCACGCGTCTTACCAAGGCCATCGCCATCCTCAATGCGCCTTGGGGGCTGAATATCGGTGCTCGTCACATGACCGTCTCGACCAGTGGTCTTGCTCCGCAGATCGAAAAGCTCGCCGATCTTCCCGTCCAGATCCGCTTGGCGATCTCCCTTCACGGAGCCAGCGACGAAGTTCGCGATCAGATCATGCCGGTGAACAAGAAGTATCCGCTCGCCCGGCTCTTCGCAGCCCTCGAGGTCTGGAGAACCAAAAAGAAGCAGAAGATCACGCTCGAATACATCCTCATCGAGGGAGTCAACGATTCGCTCGATCAGGCCGCCCTCCTCGCGAAGCGGGCACGCGCGCTCGAGGCAAAGGTCAACCTGATTCCCTACAACACGGTCGAGGGGCTGCCGTGGAAACGGCCCTCCGAGCGCCAGCAGGACGCGTTTCTCGGGGCGCTGACCCGTGCGGGAGTGGTTGCCACCCTGAGGAGGGAAAAGGGTCATGATATCTCGGCGGCCTGCGGGCAACTGCGGCTCCAACAGGAAACGGCCGAGGGTATCGTGGCGGCGTCTGGAAAGTGATCGGGCTCCAAGTGACTTAGCGCCAACTCAGTCCCGCCAGGTCGTCTTCGAGGAACTTCCTCTCTTCCGGGTCGGTGACGAGCGTTGCCTGGGTCCTCGCTTCGGCCAGGTGCCGATCGAAGGCGGCGCGATCCTTTTGTACTACGAAGGCACGAGCGAGAGCCTCGTGCGCATAGCCGAGGTAGAAAGGAGGTTCCTTGCCGCTGACGGCGAGACACAGTTCGCCGTAGCGTTCCGCGTTTTCGCCGTCTCCCAGCACCGCGTAGACCCGGGAGATCTGCCAGTAGCCGATGCTCAGATTCTGGTCGGTGCAATCCTCGCGCATCCGCCAGTGTGCCAGCGAGGCGTGGGCAAAGGAGATCATGCGCTCATCTTCCTCCTGCGAGCGCTTTTCCTTATCGAGTAGTTCCCAGGTCCGGTTGAAAGAGTCGGCACTCAGTTTTCGATGGTCCTGCCCCTCGGTTTCGTAGGCTTCGGCGTAGGGTTTGCCGAAATGGGCGATGAGCCGGTCGAGTATCTGGAGGTTCGGCAGGTTGACGGGATCGGAGAGGGCGAGGGTGGCGTGCGCCAGTTCCAAGCCGTGTCGGTATTGTTGGAGGAAACACACCGTGCCGGTCACATATTCATTCCAGAGTAGGCCCGCCGAGGTGGTTTCGCTCGAGGATTCCGTCTGGTGAAGGGCGAGGCTCATCAATCGAATCGCTTCATCCGTGTCTCCTCCCATCGCACGGCAATGCCCGGCGTGGAAGTAGAGGGTCGAGGCGTTGACGGACTCCAGTTCGGGGTGAAGGGACAGGTAGTGTTCGATCAACTCGGCAGCCTCGCGGAATCGCCGCACCTCGGCGAACTCGCGCCAGTATTTTCCGGGACTCTGGTCAAATTCTTCCCAGGAGAGTCGTTTCAGGACTTCTTCGTTCATGGTTCCGTCAAGAGAGGTGGTGTGGGGGGAACGGGAAAGAGCCGCCCCTCCTCCGGATTCGACTCCGCGAGGAATGCACGTGTCCACCTTATGGTGTGGAATTTGTCTGGCAGGATGAGAAGAGGACTGGAATCGTCGGTCATTCGGTGGAGGGGGATGATGACAGATTTCCCTGATGGTTTGAAAGGGAAAGGTGACGATATTCTTCCGGAAAGGTCCCCTGCCTGTTCGATGAAGGATCCAGTGGCGGCGAATCTCGGGTCTCCGGAACAAATCGAAAGGAGGAGCTTTATCCGACTGGAAGGACGCGACCGACCTTGTCGCCGAAATACCGACAGAACCTCCGGGAGCCTGCAACGTCAGGTTGCCGTCGTTGGCCCCGCTCCTCACTGCAGAAACAGGAACTCATTCGAGTTCAAGAGAGCCCGGCAGAGGCTGGCAAGCCCGTGTTCCTTTGTCAGATACGCCGCTTCCTCGCGCTCGGTGGCATCGCACGTCCGACCAAAGGCCAGCAGGAACGCTTGGTCAGCCAGAACGGCGGGATCTTCGCTTTTCGCCTCGCCCGAGACACGTTTGGCAAAGCGGTTGGCCTGGTCGACGAGGAATCCGCTGTTGTAGAGATTCAGGGCCTGGATGGGGGTAGTGGAGCGGCTCCGCGAAGGCATCACCTGCCCGGCGTCGGGACAGTCGAAGGCACCGAAGACCGCGTCCTGTTCCATTCGCAGCTTCAGCGAGTAAATCATGCGTCGATAGTCGCCGTCACCGAATTCATCCTTGGCGATCCAGTTTCGCGAGTAGTTCGAGTTCGGCTCGAAGAGGAGAAAGCCGGGACCATACATTCGAGAGTCGAGTGCACCGCTGACGAGAAGGATGTTGTCGCGAATGGCCTCGGCCTCGAGGCGACGGGGAGGGAAACGCCAGAGAAGCTCCGAACCGGCGTCGGCCTCGAGCGCCTCGGGTCGCGGAGCGGAGGACTGGCGGTAGGTCTTCGACGTGAGGATGAGGCGGTGGAGGTGCTTCAGCGACCAGCCGTGCTCGATGAGCTCGGACGCGAGCCAGTCGAGCAGTTCCGGATGGGTGGGGCGGAATCCCATGGCGCCGAAGTCCGAGGGCGTCGCGACGAGCCCCCGTCCGAAATGGTAATGCCAGATGCGGTTCACGATGACCCTCGCGGTCAGCGGATTCGCCGGATCGATGATCCAGTTCGCCAGGGCAACCCGCCGATCGGTTTCGGGTGCATCGGCGGGAAGCGAGAACGACCCTGACAGGCTGTCGAAAACGCTCAGGCTGGCCGGGGCGACGACTTCCTTGGGCGCGAGAGGATCTCCACGGAAAAGACGCCGGGTCGGTTCCTTTGGCTGCTCGAGACGTCCTGCGTAGACTTTCGGAAGCGCGACCAGCTCGGCGCGTTCGACCTCGAGCGGTGCGATGCGCTCCCACACGGAGCGCGCCTTTTTGGCCTGTCCCGGATCGAGTCCGGCGAGATCGTAGGTGACGGCGTCCGTCTCGGGGGAGCCGACGGGAGCACGTCCCTCGGAACTGGCCACGGTCTGCCAGGGGCCGTTCGCGTCCCTGGCCGCTTCGATGCGGTAGCGGGTTGCGAGACGGTCGCTGTATTTTCCTTCCCGATCGCGCGCCCAGGTGATGCGGTCGATCTTCGCGGGAGCTTTCAGCTCAATCATGGCCCAACCCTTGCCGGGGGTGTTGGAAATCCATGAGCGTCCGTTGCCGTACTTGCCGTCGTTGAGGTGCTCGAGCTTGTGGAAGGCATTGTTCGGATAGTCGCCGGAGGAAGACGGCTTGCCGCCCAAGGCGACGTTTTTCCCGTCCGACCAGATCTCCAGTTCATCGAGGCAGGGCTGGCCGCTGCTGCAGGCTTCGATGGTGAAGCGGACGAAGCGCGCCTCGACCGGAGCGAACCCTTCTTCATTTCCCTTCGCGCTCACCGGAGCGCGCAATCGCGGCAGACTGCCGCCCGCCCCGGCATCCTGCAGTATGAGGATGTCCGCGGAGATGGCCGATCCGGTTTCGCCTCCACGCAGGAAAAGGGCGGTGGTTTCGGTGAACTCGTGTTCGCCGGCGTCGTGAAATCCCGACCACATCGCCTTGTTGCCGACATCGGCGGTGCCGCCAGCAAACTTCTGCTGGTCGATCTTCGCTATCTCCGTCTGGTCGTCCCGGGTCGCCGGGTCTCCGTCGCGGTCGAGGATGTAGCGCGCGTCCGTCGTGTGGGTGAGATACCCGCATCCCCACGAGAGCCAGACGCGCTTCCTCCCTTGCGCCTGTGGCCGCCAGGCAAAGACCTCACGCCCCGGGACATTGTCGAACCAGGTGTAACTCCCGCCGGAAACGTTGGGGAGGTGGTCGACGCCGCCCGGATCGCCAAGATAGCCCCGCTGCGATCCCTCGCGGTTTTTGCCTTCGCCCTTCGCCTCGAACAGTCGTGTGGTTCTGATAGGGTCGGTTTCGTCGATGGAGAGAGTTGCGCCAAGGTAGGGGGCGGGCTTGAGGGCGGCGAGTTCCCTTCTGAGGGCGGCGATTTCGGAAGCGAGTTTTTCGGCGCGGGCCTGGCGTTCGGGGGCGTCGACACCGCGCAGGTCGCGTTCGCCGTGCTGGACGCCGGCGAGAACGGACTGCATCGCGAAGAAATCGGTCTGGGTAACCGGATCAAACTTGTGGTTGTGACACTTCGCGCAGCCCATGGTGGTGGCGAGGAACGCCGTGCCGGTGGTGTTGACCATGTCGCTCAGCTCGTCCTGCCGCTGCATCGCGTTGAGGAGCGGGTCCTGCCCCTTCACGCGGTCCCAAGGGCCGGCGACGATGAAGCCGGTGGCCGCGTCTTCGCCCACGGTGTCTCCGGCGAGTTGTTCGAAGACAAAGCGGTCGTAGGGCTTGTCGTCGTTGAAGGCTCGGATCACGTAGTCGCGATAGGGCCAGGCATTGGGGCGCTCGTGGTTCGTTTCGAAGCCGTTCGAGTCGGCGTAGCGAACCACGTCGAGCCAGTGACGGGCCCAGCGCTCGCCGAAATGCGGGCTGGCGAGGAGCCGGTCGGCCAGTGCCGCCACCGCTGCCTCGATATGGGCGGAATCGGCCC
>JAGRPC010000340.1 GCA_020439925.1 Verrucomicrobiia bacterium
TCCGTCTGTCTGCAACACCAGAGAATAGATCGAATCGTTCGCCCCACTCCCGGGATCGAAGCTGGCGTCTAAGCTGCCGTCGCCGTTGAGGCGCGCAATCCGGTTGCGAAGGCGGGAGAAATCCCCTCCGATCAGCAACTTCCCGTCCGTCTGCAACGCAATGGAATAGACCTCACCATTCATCCAGTTTCCGGGATCGAAACCGGCGTCCGGGCTGCCGTCCGCGTTGAGTCGCGCGATATAGCTACTCGTAAGGCCGTTATAGCTGATGAAATCGCCGCCGATTAGCACTTTCCCGTCTGCCTGCAAAACCACTGAACGGACTGCACCAGTCGCCGCACTTCCGGGATCGAAGCTGGCGTCTAAGCTGCCGTCCTCGTTGAGCCGTGCGATGCGTCTGCATTCCACGCCATTGTAGCTGGTGAAATCTCCGCCGATCAGCAACTTTCCGTCCGTCTGCAACGCCATCGAACGAACCAAACTTCCTGCACCGATTCCGGGATCGAAGCCTTTGTCCACGCTGCCGTCCGCGTTAAGTCGCGCGATGCGGTTGCGAACGGCCCCGCGCACGGAAGTGAAGTATCCGCCGATATAAACTTTGCCGCCACCAGCAGAAACAACGGAGAGAACAGGGTTGTCTACAAGGGATCCCGAATTAAAAGAGATATCCGGCTCCCCAGGCGTCTGGGCCAGCGCGGAGGGGATGAACCCAACAAGAAAAACGGCGGAGAGGATGGCGAGACCCTTCATGAGTGATCCCGAGGGAGTGCGATTCTTACAGGTTCGTCAGACGATGCCTTTCCTCTGTCAACCGAGCAAGCCCCTTTACAACATTTTCACGCCCCCTCCAGATACAAAGCCCGCGCCGAAGGACGCCTTGTGATCCCAGCCTGAGCCAATGCCGACCGACGTCTTCGAAGCTTGGATAACTCTGCTATTCACCTTCTCCGCGCAGGGCCTCCGAAATCGCGGCTGCCTGAGCTTCCACCAAGTTCTCAAACGCCTTTGCCCGAGCGGATTCCTTCGAGAATCCCGCTCCAATCCCCTCGATGGGCGGGAGAGAGACCTTCACTCCGGCTGGCCTGTAAACTTCTCCCTTCACGACGACAACCGCACGAACCAGATCCTTGTCGAGGTTTACGGATCCATACTCCACCACCGAATCCAAGACCACAAACGCTGCGATTCGTTCCCATTCCTTCGGCAGATCGTCCCTGTCGGACCAGTTGCCCGAAAGCAGATCCCGGCAAACGGCGGAGTCGAAGAAGGAATCGCGCAGAAACCCACCGATCACTTTGGCATCTCCGAGTTGCTTTTGGACCCTACCTGCCACAATCCGCGGCGACGGCCCCTCTCCTCGAAGGTTCAACGCGTAAAATGGCCCGCCCTCTTTTGGGATTCGACCTACTTCAAGGTGGCTCCTGATCTCCTGCCGGCGCCCTTCCGACGCCTCGGCACGATCCTTTCGGAGCTGTTCTGCCACCTGTGCCTCTTCCGCTTCCTGTTGGCGGAGGATTTCCAGCTTGCGAAGCTCCTCGCGCCTCACCCCTTGCTTCCTGTATTCCGCTGCCCACTGTGCCGTGGCCGGCTGCAGGACAGTGGAAGTACGATCATCGAAACCCGGCCCGTCGAAAAAGCTCCAGGTTCCGTCAGGATTCTCCGAAACCCAGACCTTCGGCTGGCCGGTCGCAGTATCGAAGAACGACTCGGGTTCCTGAGACATTCGCTTCGGAGGACCGATCCTCCAGTGACGAATTGCGTCCACAAGATCGGGGGTGACCTCGCGAAGTTTCGTGCCGTACAGGGGATCCACGCCCGGATGGTAGGAAAGATAAACTTCGCCCTCGGGGCGCAATGAGAAGAATCGGGCGGCACGTCCGTCCGGGCCAAACAGATGGTCGTTTCGGGCGATTCCGAGGACTGCGTTCCAAAGTAACGACACTCCCAACGCGATCAGGACCCACCTATGGACCAGTGTCGGACCCCTGGATTTCTTCAGCCAACGAACAAGAGTCGGAATCCCGGCCCACGAGAGCACGATGGCCGAAACGACAGACTTCAGGAGATAGGGATTCACCGATGGCAGCCCACTCGATGCGTGATGAAACAGGAATCGATGATGGCCCCAAATGATGAGCGCATTGAGAATGGGGCTCACGAAGACCACGACAATCGCCACTGCGACCATTAGGCCCAGGGGTCTTCTAACCTGTTCCCATTTTTCTGTCAGGCTGTCCGTCATCAGCATTTGAGTCAGAGTTCAACGGACATTTGAGAATGGAATATCCGGAAAGCTGAAGCTCTGACTGGTTACTCCATGTTCCTTGGAAACGATTCTCGACTCCAGCATACCGCTGACCGTCACCGGTGGGTCGGACGAAGAGTATTGGTCACTGCCTCGTGCCCCGTATTCGATGACCAAGGGGGCCGTTCCCGAGCCATCCAAGGTGACAAGGTAATTGGTTCCCTTGAAATACGCAGCCGGATCCTTTGCCTTGTCCACAAGCTGCATGCCGGTCACGTTGAGCAGGCGGAATCGGTCGCCGTTGTTCCCGATGAGGTATCCGCCGAGCCGCTGGTAATTCGGAGCGTTGCTACTTGAGTAAAACGTATAGGGATTCGGGTTGCTTGCGTATACGGAAACCGGAGAGGTGCTCTTGTTTCGTAACGTGGCCTGGATGGTGACATCGTTGTTGGACCTGATCACCTTTGTGATCAGCAGTTCCACCGGAGGATTACTGATCACGGGATACTCCGCCGACTTGGCTTTTGGATCAGTCGGAGGGGCCACAGTTCCGCCCGAAGAAGGAACAGAGATCGCCTCGCTTCCGGCGCTGGTTGCCCACAGGGTTCGCAGTTCCGCCGTCGCTTCCAGACTTACCGCCGCCGCGCCGATGATTTTCGCAGACTGCGTTTCAATGAGTTTGGAAGTCCATCGATAGGAGTTGCCGAGATCGACCAAAGTACCGACGATCATCGCGTCCAGATTGGCGAGCTGGCCAACCTTTTTGGCGTTTTCCGGATCGGCAAGCCCGGAACTGCTCAACTTCAGTTCAGCCAAGATGCGTTCAAGGTTGTGACGGTCAACCACCGAGATTCCCGCCTCAGTCGATTTCGTGGTGAGTGCCACAGTCAGTTCCTCCGCGAGAAACTTCCCAAGCAACGATGTTTGACCATCAAGATTTGAGTAACTGAGAACCGCAACCGTCTTGGCATCTGAGGCCTTGAGCGATGAAAGCAGTCCAGTTGAAACGGATTCGAGCGACTCCGACAGCTCCTCAGAGCGCAGAGCTGTCGCAGCAAATAGTAAAAAAACACTAATTCTTATAATTGTGTTCATCTGAGGAAAATCTATCAAGGTCCCTTGTAAGAATCCAATTCAAAACGCCAAATGTTCGATGGTCCAGAACCGCTTGTAGATTTGGCCCTCCGCTTCTTACAAATCTCAGGCGGCTGCGAAGAAACGAACAGTCTCTACCGTGGCTTCGGGACCACTGCGGGTGCAACCACCCCCATTTCCGCGGCATATGTGGTTGATGGCAAAGCCTACCTGCTACCAACCCGAAATCTCCCGATTTCTCATCCGCGCCCTCTACCATGAGGGCAAACGCCGCGGAGTGCCGATGACGCGACTGGTCGACGAGCTGTTGACCGGCGCGCTCCAAGGTTCCCCCGGCTGGCGACTCGCGGAGGAGTCCGATCGGGAGACCGGGACACCCCCACGTCAAAACCAGCCTTCGCGCTGATTCCACTCGCCGGCCGAACGGCGATTCCCGGAGCCCGTCCTTTTCGCGAGGACGGGCTCCTTCGCTTTTCGGCCGTTTTCCCAAAACCCACCACGAACCCCAACCAACGAACATGGCTCTTATCCTCACCAGTGACTACAGCAAGAAGCTCGGCCTGCCGAACTTCTCGTCCCACCAATTCTCGGTCAGCATCCAAACCGAACTCACCGACTTCGACCGTGTCCCCGGCGAGGTCGCGCGGCTCTACCAACTGCTCCAGCAGGCCGTCGATCGCGAGATCCAACAGACGGGCTTTGTGCCTGCCGATGGATACGGCGAAACCCAGCGTGCCTTGCCGACCACCAACGGCAAGGACGGCGAATCCACCCCGCGCCGCGGCACCGTCCCGGTCGACCGCAACGGATCCTGGCTGTGCTCCGACAAGCAGCGCCGCCTCCTCGCCGACCTCTCCGGCGAGCTCCAGCTCTCTCGGAGGAGGACCTCGACGAGCGCGCCCTGCGTCTCTTCCAACGTCCGGCCCGGCAGTTGAACAAGCTCGCCGCGAGCGGCCTCATCACCGACCTGCTCGGCGAGGCCGAGGAGCAGCGTCAGCCCAATGGCAATGGCGGCCACGGGCGCGCCCGGGTCGGAACCTCTCCGGCCTCCTCCCACCGGAACGGAGGTGGAGCATGAGTGTCGCCTCCGAACTCCGAACCCCGTCCGCCCCCTCGGCCATCCGCCTGCTCCCCGCGCCCGGACAACCCTCCACCGGTCCCGACCTGCTCGCCTACCTCAGTGCCTCGCGCCTGAAGTGCTGGCAAACCTGTCGGAGGCAGTTCTACTACCGCTACGTCGAGCGCCTCATCGTACCCACGGCCCCGGCCCTCTTCATCGGTCGACAGATCCACGCGGTCCTGTGCCGCTGGAACTGGGCCAAGTGGAAGGAGGAACCCCTGACCCGCGGACAGCTCCGCGACTTCCTTGCCCAACATTGGGAGGAGGAGGCCACCGCGGAACCGTTCCCCATCCCCTGGAAGCAACCCGGCGACGAGATCATCGCCCGCGACCAGGCCTGGGCCATGCTCGAGACCTACTTCGACCAATGCCCCGTCCCCCCGGAGGAAAAACCCGAAGGGGTCGAGGTGGAGGTCGAATGTTCGTTGGGTGACGGCATTCCGCCGCTCTTCGGCATCATCGATCTGGTGCGGCCGGGAGGCAAGATCGTCGACTACAAGTCGGCGGCCCGCAGTCCTGGTGGGGAGATGGCCGCCCACCAGCACGCCACCCAGCTCGCCGTTTACGGCCTGATCTACCGTGGAACCACTGGCACCCAGGAATCCGGATTCGAGGTGCACCATCTCATCAAAACCAAGGTGCCAAAGGTGATCGTTTCCACCTACGGCCCCCTGTCGGCGGCGATGGAGAGCGAGCTGTTCTTCCTCATCGACGACTACCTCGAGGGCATCGCGCGCGAAGCCTGGGTCCCGTCCCCGGGACAGCACTGCGCGTGGTGCGACCACCTCGCCCTCTGCCGGAAACGCTCCGGCCTGTGAATAAGTCCCCCAGTAACTCCCCGAATAACCACCCCAACCACCCCGGAAGGCCGGTCCGCTCCAAACCAGCGGGCCGGCCTTCTTCCATTCCAACCTCAATCCCTCAACACCTCAATCCCTCTATCCCCCATGAAATCCCACCCCAACTCCATCCCCCTCATCCTCCTCGCCGGCCTCCTCCTCTTCACTTCGGTGAGCTGCTCCGGCCCCGACTTCGGCGGCCAGGCCAGGGAGAACGCCGTCGCCATCGAGCAGCTCGAGAGCCGCTTCGACGAGCTCGAGGGCGGCCTCGGATCCGTCGTCTTCTGGCAGGCCCTCGCCGCCGTGTTCTTCGTCCTCGTGGGTCTCGCCCTCGTCGGCGGGGCCGCGCTCGGTTCCCGGGCACGACGCGATCGCGAAGGACTTCCCGAAGCGTCCACCCCCGCCCGCCGCAATCCCTCGACCCCCGACGCCACCCGCCCATGAAATCCTTCTCCGAACTCCCCGACTACAAGGACCTGCGGTGCCTCTGGAAACAGAAGCGGATCGAGCGGCCGACCCCCGACCTCGAGCTCACCCCGGACAGCTGGGTGGAGCGCGGGGCCGAGGTCGTCGGCTGGTGGCTCGCGCGCCTCGAGTTCTGGCTCAGCGAGAGCGGCTGGTTGCGCGCATGGCTGCGCCTCAACCTGATCGTCGCCATCGTGCTCACCAGTGCCGGACTGCTCCTCCTTCCCCCGGTGGCCCGGGTCCTCGAACAGATCGCCCGTTCCAGCCACTGGCTCGGCGAGATCTTCGGCGAACTCGCCACCGTGATCACCAGCCTGCCCCCGGTCGCCGTCACCCTCGGCGTCCTCTACCTCGGCTTCGTGCTCTACCGCCGCCTCCGTCGCAAGCGCCTCCTCCACCGGGGCGGCGGCTATCCCGGCGAGGACTACTACCCGTGAACCGCCCCAACACCTCAACACCTCAATCCCTGAACTCCTCACCCTGACATGACCACCCAACCCCCACCCGCCACCGTGCGCGCCGCCGATCTCAAGGCGGTCCTGCCCGGTCTCGGCAAACTCGTCCCCCGCACCCCCTCGCTCGCCGTCCTCGGCTGTGTGAAGGTGGAGCCGGCGGGACCTCACTCCGTGCGCCTCACGACCACGGACCTCGACTTCACCCTGAGCGTCACCGTGCCGGCTGCCGCAGACAAGGGCCTCGCGCCCTTCCTCCTGCCGCTGGCCCGCCTGCGAGAGCTGGTCACCGGCCTGCGCTCCGATGAAGTCGTGCCCGTCGGTCCGGCGATCAAGGCCTCGCCCGTCACCGAGTTCCCCGAAATCCCCCAGGTCCGCACCCCGGGCCTGACCCTGCCGGAGCCCGTCGTCACCAGTCTGCTGCGGGCCTTCGCCTGCGCCTCCAACGATCCCACCCGCGCGGTCTTGCGCGGTGCCTGCCTCGACACGAGCGGCACCGGGAAAAACGCGCATCGCATCGTCGGCACGAACGGACGGCACCTCTTCTCGAGCAATTCCATGCATCTGCCGCTGAA
>JAGRPC010000341.1:0-2148 GCA_020439925.1 Verrucomicrobiia bacterium
GCGGAACCGGGGTGGTCGCCCGTCATCTCGCGGAGTGGTTGAATGAAGGATCGACCATTCACGCCGGGGATGTGAGCAAAGGTCTTCTCCACGAGGCGGCGCAACTCGCCCCCGGATTGGCGATCCGCTGGGATCATCTCGAGGGGGGAATCCTGCCCTACGAAGACGCCACCTTCGACGCGGTTGCGATGCACACCCTCCTGAGTCATGTGGCGGAACCGGGTGAAACGTTGTTGGAAGTTGCCCGGATCCTGAAGCCAGGAGGCCGCCTTATCGTCTTTGATGCCGATCACGCGGGCACCACCTACGGATTGCCCGATTTTGCGGAGATGCGGCGCATCGATCATCTGCTCACCTCCGCCATCGCCTGCCATCCCGACATTTGCCGGCAGTTGCCCCGTCTTCTCAAGTCGGCCAGCCTCGTTGTCGAGGATCATGTCGCGGATGTGATCTCGGAATGCGGACGGGGGGATTTCTGGCTGTCGAGCGTTCGGGGATTTGCCCGCATGATTCCGGAACTGGGCATCCTGCCGGACGACGAGGCGGCCTCCTGGGTGAGACAGCTTCTCCAATCCCACGAGGAAGGGACCTTTTTTGCCGCGGGCGCCTACTACACCTTCTTTGCGAGGAAAGGGGAGTCCTTGGCGGCCGTCGGCTGAGGCCACGGGAGCGATTTGAGTTCCTCGCGTGTGATCACCAGTACCAGGTGACGCCGGAGCGGATCGTGAAGGGTTCCATGGGATGGAAGTGGGTATCGGGAATCCCGGCGGCCGGTTCGCCGGCGAGACGCGACTCATAGTAGTATTCGATGTCGTTCGCGTTCGTGTCGAAGAGGTTGAGGAGCTCCACGTAGACGTCCCAGTTCTCCCGACGATAGCCTGCCCTCGCGTTGAAGACGAGGGAGTCGCGCGACATCACGCTCTCGTCCGCGGTAAGGGGACGGGAACTGAAATAGCGGGCCCGCAGGGAGCCGTAGGGACCCGTCTCGCGTCCCGCGGTGATCCCCGCGGAGAGGGCGATGGGCACGGCGTTTTCGACGAAGCGGTCGACCGGTTCGTTGCGGAACCGGGCCTCGGAGACGGCGAGTTCGGAGTCGATCTGGATCCAGTCGGAAGGATGCCAATAGACCGCCCACTCGATCCCGTAGCGTTCGGTCGCCGGGCCGGGTTCGTTCGTGCCCGCGTCACCCACGTAGAGAAGTTCGGATTCGCTCTCCAGATGCCACAGGGAAAGCGATGAGGTGACTCCCTCGAGCAACTCGGTGCGGGCCCCGACCTCGGTGCCCCACTGCCGCACGAGGGGGGTGACCGACGGTGCCGGCAGGCCCGTGGCCGGATCGACCGAGAGCGTCACGCCCCGGGCGTCGTTGCTGTGAAATCCGCCGCCCCAGTTGAAAAAGAGCTCGGTGTCGTTCCAGGGACCGAAGACGGCACCGAATTTCGGATTCACCATGGCCGCGGTGTCGTTGCCCGAGTTGGCCGGCAGGCCGGAGAGGGAAGTGACGTCGAAGTGATACAGGTCGGCCCGGACCCCGGTGTTGATCTTGAGCCAGTCGTTGAGGATGAGTTCCTGGCTCGCGAAAGTCGAGACGTTCATCTCGTAAACCTCGTCGGAACGAACCGTGGCGATGCGGCGGCGCGCCGCGGTCTGGTGGAGACCGACCTCGTCGATGAAATCGTGGTGCGACTGGAGCCCCACGTTGAACTTGCCCTCGCGTCCGAACAGTTCGTTGTCGCGGGTGTTGGCCACGCGGAGTCCGGCGAAAATCCGGTCGTCGACCTGGTTGAACTGGTCGCCGTTGACCGGATCGGAGAGGAAATAGGTGAAGTTCGAATAGAGGTCGAGGGCGTAGCGCCCGACGTAGGCATTGACCTCGGTGGTGGAGTCGTCCCCTTCGTGGAGCCAGTCGAAAGACAGGCTGTAGCGGTCGGAGTCACCTCCCACCGTGGGATCGACGAAGCCGAGGCGGTCGATCGTGCCGTTGCGGACGAGGCGCGAGGGGATCTGGTCGGTCGAGGTCCATTCGCCGCGATAGATCATGCCTGTGAGCGAGTAGCGGTTCACCCCCGACTCCCAATAGTATTTCAGGAATCCGTTGATCCGTTCGGCGTCCTCTTCGAGCACCCAGGGGCCGTCGTAGTAGTTGTA
>JAGRPC010000341.1:2213-12746 GCA_020439925.1 Verrucomicrobiia bacterium
TCCTCGCCCCCGCTCAACGAAAGCGCGCTCCGGGGAAGGATGTCGTAAAGGCCGAAGCGGGCCGAACCGGCCGTTGTGAAATCTCCGAGGTCGGCGAAGTAGGGTCCCTTGGTGTAGTCCAGCGTGTCGATCAGCTCGGGAATGAGGAAATTGATGTCCGCATATCCCTGGCCGTGGCCGTGGCTTCGGTTGTTCACCGGCATGCCGTCGACAAAGATTCCGAAATCGGTGCCGTGGTCGAGGTTGAAGCCTCGCACGAAATACTGGTTGGCCTTTCCTCCTCCGCTGTGCTGGGTGATGATCATCCCGGGCACCACCTCGAGCAGTTCGCCCCGCCTCAGGTAGGGGCGGGCCATCAATTCCCCGGCGCTCGCCCGGCCCATCGAGGCGGACCCGGCGATGCCAAGCAGGCTCTGGTCTTTGCCGGGTTCCACGATGGTGTCATAAACCACCGAGGTGGTTTCGGTCCGGACCGGAGTCGGGACGCGGTCGTTGATGCGAGGAGCCGGTGCCGACTCCACCACCACGGCCGGCAGTTCACTCACTTCGGAGGTGGCTGGCGTGAGCGGGGACTCCGACTCTTCCTGCGCGGAAAGGTGGAAGGGGAGGAAGGTCGCGAGAATCAGCGAAAGGCCGCGAGGGGAGGCAAAGAGAGATTTCATGGTTCCAAAAGGGAGGAACGGCATTCCGATTCCGACCCCACGGAAAAAATCCAAAAACCTCTGAGTTCTTTCGTTGATACCCCGAATCCAGGCTTTGCGGACGGAGCTGAAGGCGCGTGAAGAAACCTCCGAAGAGGCGTTCAGTTGCCCCAGAGGCGGGCGACCTCGAGGCGGGCGCGATAGAGGCGGCCCTCCACGGCGCGGCGGCTGCATCGGAGGACGGCGGCACACTCCTCCTGGCTCATTCCCTCGAGGCAGCAGAGGAGGATCACTTCCCGGAACGACTCGGGAAGCTCCGAGATGATCTTCCGGAGCCGTTCCAGTTCTTCGCTTTCGACGGCACGCTCGTCCGGACGGCGTTGCGGGCAGATCCAGTCTTCGTCCCCGGATGCTTCGAGCGGGTGTTCACGCTTGCGTTTCCGGCTGTTCAGGCTCCGGCGATGATCGTAGCAGCGGTTCCGGGCGATGCGGTAGAGCCAGGCGGTGAAATGCTGTTCCCCGCGGAAGCGCGGCAGGGCGGAAAAAGCGCGCACGAAGACATCCTGGCAGAGTTCCTCGGCGTCCTCCTCCACCCCGACCCAACCGAGGCAGAACCGGTAGATCCGGTCTCGGTGTCTCTCCACGAGTTCACGGTAGGCGTCGTGGGAGCCTTCGCGCGAGCGTTCCACGAGGTGGGCAATTCTCCCGCCCAGGCCACGGGCGGGGGACGCGACCGATTCTTCCGCTCCGGGCCAGTGCCAAGTTGCGGGGGCGGGAAAACACTCCGGTCCGTTGCCCATCAGTGGTCGTGGGTGATGCTTTCGCGGGTCCACTGGAGCAGTTGCCCGGCCTGTTCCTCGGAGAGATGCTCCTTCATCTCCAGGAAATGCCCGATCGTGAGGCGTTGCAGTTCTCCCTGGGCGGCGTGGATGTCACCGAGGGCGAGATCGACCGCCGTCCGGTCGACGGGAGCCTTTCCGAGCGCCTCGGCGAGATTCCGTCCTCCTTCGGAGATCCGGTCGGCGAGGAGGGCGCGGTTCCTTTCATAGGCCTCTTCGATCGGGGCGAGTTTGGTTTCCTGTTCCGGAGTGATCGCGAGTCTCTCGTGCAGCCACGCGTGGAAGGAGTCGTCCGGTCCATGTGGATCGTGCCCTCCGGCACTTCCGTGATGGTGATCCGCCGAGTGGGAGGCGACTCGCACCACGAGAAAGGCCGTCGCCGCCGATAGCGCCACGGCGAGGAGAGTCCAGGAGATGAGGCGGATCGCCGGAGTCATCGTCGAGAGTCGGGGCAGGGGAAACCAGAAGGTTTTCGCCTCACCAGGACAAAAGTGGGTTGGCCGCGTGACTCACGAGGGTCAGTTCCGGCGGGACGGTCTCTACCGGTTCCCTCGCGGCACTGGCGCCGATGACCAGGGCTACAGCGATCGCCGCGGCGCAGGCACAGGTGCCGGTGACCCGGGCGATCTTGGCCTGTCGGGTTGAGGGGCCCAGCCGGGCGAGAACCGTGTCGGTGAGCTTGTCGGGATGCGCGGGAGTCGCAAAGCGTAGTTGGTTGATCAAGCTTTCGAAGTCGCTGGGATTCATGGGAAAGCGCTGAGAAAGTGAGCTTGTATTTTCGCGGGATTCCGTTTCGCGAGACGCACTGAAACGGACGGACCGGTTGTCCTGCCATTTTCCGGCGGGTTGTGCAACGAACTTTTCACAAGTCAAAAACGTCGCCGGAAACGGTGTGCCGAAAGGGCCGCGATGGGGGAAATGGTGCGGGGCCGGGCGGTTCCGCACCGTCCGCATTCTGTTCTAACAAACCGCTATTCAACAATGACCATGAACTGCCAATTCAAGATCGCCATGGGGGCCGCGCTGGCCGCCGTTCCCGCCCTTCAGGCCGGCACCGACGTCTGGTTCACCCCCCTGACCCAGTCCGCGCCCGTCGTCGCCTCCAACGCCATCGAGGAGCTCTCCGCTCCCTGGGTGGCGCCCGAGGGAATCCAGCAAATCAACTGGGTCAGCCTCGCCGAGGTTGAAAATGCCATCCTCAGCCCCGGCCAGTCCGTCGGCAGGGCGGCCGGACAGGGAACGAGCGCCGCGATGTTCGACATGCTCGCCTGCCATCCGGCCGGCACGCACCTCTTCATCCCCCACGAGTCTCCCGTCGGTGCCGGGGTGACCCGTTACGACATCTACGCCAACAAGGCGGAGCTCCTTTTCGCCGGAGACCTCGGAGGACTGAACGGCGATTGGTCGAACGACTGGGGTGCCTTCGATCCCTGCCGTTGGACTCCCCACGGCACGCTCTTCCTTGCCGAGGAGTGGGCCGGTGAAGGCCGGGTCATCGAGGTGCTGAATCCCATGGCCGATCTCTCCGTAGAGACCACCCAGATCCGAGAACTCGACGCCATCCCCAATGTTTCCCACGAGGGTATCAACTTCAGCGTGAAATACTCCAATACGATCTACTTCATCGATGAGTATAACTCGGGTTCTATCTACAAGATCGTGCTCAAGGACAGCCGCGACTTCACCCAGGGCGGTCAGGTGTTCGTCCTCTCGGTGGACGGGTTCCTGGGGTCGGGAGGCGTTCCCGAGAACAACTGGAACGAAGGTCCCAACGCCACTGCGGTCCGCGAGGGCGCGGCCACCTGGGTACCGCTGACCGATGCGAACGGTGTGGCGCTTCCCGGCATCACCGATCCCTTCCGCAACGGGCCGACGAACGATCCCCGCTCCAACAACGACACGATGGGAGGTCGTCCCGCCGCCGACGACGCGGGTGGCACTCCGTTTGGACGTCCGGAGGACATGGTCGTGAGCCGTCTCGCGAACGGCAACGAGGTTCTCTACGTGACGGTCACTTCGGAAAGCAGGGTCCTCTCGATCGAAATCCTCGAAGGGGTCACCCGGATCAAGAAAAAGGGCCGCAAGCCTCGCGTCGTGCCCAGCGGTAAGCCTACCGGCAAGGCGATCGTCCGCACCCTGTGCTCGGAGGCCGATACTCCGAAGAATGTCGGATACCCGGGCACGACGGCGACTCTCGGTTCGCCCGACAACCTCGCTCTCGATGCCGCGGGCAATATTTATGTGATCGAGGACAACCCGAACAGCAGCTCCACCGGTGGCGACATCTGGTTTGCACGTGACCGGAACAACGACGGCGTGGCCGAGTCCCTCGATCATTTCCTGAGCCTCCGTGTCGCCGGGTCCGAGGCGACCGGGATGATCTTCAATCCCGCAGTGCCGACGGAGTTCCACGTGTGCGTGCAGCACCCGACCAGCACTGATCTCAATGCCGTGCCGGACGGGTTCGGCGATGCAGTGTGGACCTTCAATCTCAGCCAGGTTCCGAACCAAGACTTCGTCCGTTCCTTGAACCGCGGCCGTTTCCGCACCCTCACCAACCAGTGATCGCCGCGGTCCCACACCGCCGGCGCCATCGCATCTGGCCCGGCGGTTGTGAAGGACATGGGATCTCATGGGGCGGTCCCGAATGGGGCCGTCCCTTTCCGGTGGTTGGATCCCTCTTCCTGGCACACGTGGCCACAAGCTTCTCCCCGATATCCGAATTGACACCCTCTACCTCCCGCTCCCGATGAGCCGGCCCAATTTCCCCACCCGAATCCTGACGACCCTGACGGTCGCGTCCGTCGTCCCTTTCCTCATTCCGGCCGCCGAGGCCGAAGAGACGCCCGCCGAAGCGGGCAAGCCCGTTTTCCAGGAACTGCTCGATCACCTGAAGACGCTCGACGACGTCCTGCCTCCGGTCCCCGGGACGCACCCGGTGAACGTGGTCTTCAACGCCGAGGCGGTGGTGCCGCCCCAGTGCTACACCCGCACCGAGGCGCGGGCGAACCCCTGCTACGTCTGTCACCAGGACCAGCTCCCGGGGCGCGAGAACCGGATGAACGACCGCGATCTCCAGGTCGCCTACAGTTTCAGCGACGTGGGGATGACCAATCATTGGAGCAATCTCTTCGAGGATCGCACCGAACGGGTCGCGGCGATTGGCGATGAGGAGATCGACCGTTACGTGTCCGAAGACAATTACAGCGAACTGGCCGGTCGACTCCGTGAACGGAATTTCGAGGGTTTCATCCCCGATCTCAAGGATCTCGAGCTCGGAGCGGCGGCGTTCGATGAAGAAGGATTCGCGAGGGACGGGAGTCACTGGGTAGCGTTCAATTACAAACCCTTTCCGAGCACCTTCTGGCCGACAAACGGTTCGAACGACGACGTCATGATCCGGCTGGCGGAGCCTTTCCGTTCTTCCGAAGACGGGAACTACTCCCGCGACGTTTACAAGGCGAATCTCGCCATTCTCGAAGCCGCGATCAAGGGGGTGGAGGCAATGGGTTGTCTGCCGGTCGACGAATCGGTGGTGGGGCGCGACCTCGACGGCGACGGGAAACTGGGAACCGCGCATGAGGTGCGGGGAATGGACGCTTGGGTCGGTCAGGCGTCGGAAAGGTTTTTCGACACCCATCTGTATCCCGAGGGAACCGAGTTCCTGCACACGGTGAGATACCTCCAGGTCGGCGAGGACGGCACCGTCGGAGTTTCGAAGCGGATGAAGGAGGTGCGCTACATGTGGAAGGTGAAGCCCTATGTGAAGGCCATGTACGCGAGAAAATACGATCTCGAGGCCCAGGAAAAGGAGGCGGGGAACCTGCCGGGATACCAGAGCATTGGTCACCACGGCCTGGACAACGGAAACGGTTGGGCCATCCAAGGATTCATCGAGGACCGCAAGGGGAGGCTCCGCTTCCTCACCCACGAGGAGAACTTCTCCTGCATGGGTTGCCACAATTCCGTGGGTTCCACCATCGACAAGACCTTCAGCTTCCCCCGCAAGGTGGATGGTGCCGGCGGTTGGGGATACATCGATCTCCGCGGCATGCCGGACGCTCCCAGCAAGGGGGAGACGGTGGGTGAAATCCAGCTCTACCTGACGAGGGCCGAGGGCGGCAGCGAGTTCCGCAACAACGACGAGATGGCCGCCCGATGGTTCAAACCCGACGGAACGGTCGATGCCGAGAAGATCGCGAAAGCAAGGGATGTTCATGAACTGATCACTCCCTCGGCGGAGCGTGCCCGGGCCTTGAACAAGGCCTACCGGACCATCGTCGAGGACCAGGATTTCATCTTCGGAAAGGACGCCGTCCTCACGCCGCCGGCGAACGTCTACGACAAGATCGCCAACCAGACCGCACCGACGTTGCCGGAAGAACGCACCTACGACTACGACATCGTCCTCGATTGGATCGCCGCGGGAATCCGTCGTGAAACATCGGCATCCCCCGGTGAGGAAGCTTCCCGGTGACTCGACCCAGCTTTTCTTGAAGGAAATGAAAAGAACCGTTCCTGTTGCCGTTGTGGCGGTCGCGATGATCTCGCTGCTCGCCCTCCTCTTCGTTGAGAATCCCCACTGGTTTTCCCGGGACTCCCGGAAGTCCGATGGGAAACCGACCACAAGTCCGGCCGGGGTGAATCCGGTAGAAGAGACGTACGCCATCACCATGGCGGATCCTGCGGAGATACCGGCGAAGGGCGGGGAGAACGACGGGGGCGATGCGACGGTCGGGTCGGGAACCCGTGTGGACGAAGTCTGGAAGGAACGCCTCCACGGCCTTCTCAACAACGACATCTGGAGCGATCGCGAACTGGGCGTGCAACTCCTGAAGATCGTGGAGGATGAGAAGGCTCCCGACTGGGTCAGGGTTCACGCCATGGCGAATGCGCTGAATTTCACGGACGACGAGAATTATGGCGAGGATGTCAAACCCCTCGCCCTGCGCACGGACCTGCCCGAGGTGGTCAACGACGTCATTCTCGAAGACTTGATCACCCGGGACCCTCCCGGGATTCTTCCGGTCGCTCGGGAATTTGCGGCCATTGCGCAGCACCCGCTCGCCGGCGCGATCGAGGAGTTTGTGAAGTCGGTGGAGGAGACGGAACCGGAGTGAACGGACCTCCGGTCGTTTTCCGCCAGGTCGCGGTCTCCGCGCGTCCACCCTTGACTCTCCATGGGATCCCGCGCTTTTCATAATCCGGGAGCCTTTTCCGAATCCGGAGTTTAATGCTTCGCCTTGAACTCCTTCTGCTCCCGCCTTAGGCTGGCGTCCGCGTTCTGCGGATACGACGCGGCCCCGCTGCCAAGGAGCCGTCTTCTCGTCCCATGCCGAGATTTCATCCAGCTCCAGAGACTCGTCCAACCGGCGGGAGGCGCAAGATTTGCGTCCCGGTGTTCCTCGCCGTCGCCGCCCTCATCGCCTGGCTTGGGGGACCGATTGTAAAGGCGGAAGAAGTGGGAGGATCTCCCGTTGCCGCACCGATGGCGGCGCGTCCGGCTTTCGAGGCGGTGCCTCGGGTGCCGATCGAACGCATCGACGCCGGGCCGACACCGATGACCGCCCTGGCCGACTGGCAGGTGCAGGCCTTCCGCATTCCCGCTCCCCGCAGTGTCGTGGTTTCTGCAGACGGGGTTGTCCTCGCCCGCAACCGGATCGGAAAACGCCTCGTCTGCCGGCTTTCCGAATCGGCCCGGTCTCCCGAGGAGGCCGTTGTCCGGGTCCGGAAACTCGCCTCGGAGTTCAGCGAGGGGTTTCCGCTGCTCAGGATCACGGACGAGGAGGTCAAACGCCATTTCACGAACCGTCCCTGGGTGCCCCTTCCGGTTTCGGCGGTGCTCCCCGGGTCGTTTCTCTGTGCGCTGGAGGAGGTGCTGCCGGAGGATTGTGGACTCGACACGTTTTATGTGCGCGAGTATCCCGAGGGCGAACTCACCGCCCACCTTCTCGGTTACATCGGCGTCGCCCTTCCGGACCAGCATGGCCCCATCGGCAAGGTGGAATATCTCTTTCCCCCGACCGAGGGGCGCGCCGGGATGGAAAAGACGCTCGATGCCCGCTGGAAAGGCCGGGAGGGGGAGGTGCTGCGTCTCGTCGATCCCCAGGGAACGGTCCGTCACCAGGAAGTCACCCGCGAAGCCGAGCCAGGTGACACCGTCATTCTTACCCTGCACCTCGGGATGCAGCGTCTCGGCAGGGAAATGCTGGCCCGCAGCGGCCGACCCGGAGCGTTTGTCGCGGTGGACGCGGACAGCGGCGACATCCTCGCGATGGTTTCTTATCCCTCCTTCGATCCCAATCTCTTCGAGGGCGGAATCTCCCACGAGGCCTACGCCGCCCTCGCCGAAGGCAAGGACGCGCCGCTCTTCGACCGGGCCGTGACCGGGGCTTATCCTCCGGGCTCGACCTTCAAGCCTTTTGTCGCCCTCGCCGGCATGGAAGCGGGCCAGATCGACGGGGTTCACACCCTCTTTCCCGGTCCGGTCGGAATGGAGATCGACGGTCGCTATTTCAAGAACCACAGCAGCAAGCCCGAGGGGCTAATGGACGTGCGTTATGCTCTCGTCCGTTCCTGCAACACCTGGTTCTATCAGGCCGCTCTCAACATGGGGGCCGCTCCCATCGCGGGTATGAGCCGGCGTTTTGGGTTCGGAGCCTCTCCCGAACTGCCCCTGCCTGCGGTGGCTCCCGGAAACATCCCGAATCCGGAGACCTACGGCGACCCGCGCAGTCTCGCGAACTTTGCGATCGGACAGGGACAGGTCCTCGTCTCTCCCGTGCAACTCGCCTTCGCGATGGCCGGCCTCGCCAACGGAGCCTATGTGCCGAAGCCCCGCCTCGTGCGGGAACACGCCGATCCCGTGAGCGGCGAGGCGATCGACTACACGCAGCCCGCCGCGGCCCATTCCCTTGGCCTGCGTCCCGAGGATCTCGATATCGTGCGGGATGGACTGTGGGGAGTGGTCAACCATGGAGCCGGCACGGCGGGAAGCGCCTCGATGCGGAATCCCGTCGTCTACGGCAAGACGGGCACTTCGCAGTGGGCCACGGGCGGATCGATGCGTTATCTCGCGTGGTTCGCCGGATGGGTCGACGCGGAGCATCCCCGCATTGCCTTTGCTGCAGTGACCCAGGGCGAGGGGCGGGAGACCCTCAGCGGCGGACGAAGTGCCGCGCCCATCGCCGCGGGAATCCTGCGTGCGGTCTACAAGGAGCCCGAAACTTATGCCGTCACCGTTCCCGAAGGGCCTTCTCGCCAGGTTTCCACGATCATCGCAGCCGCCCCCGTGCCCGAGGAGATCGTGATTGAAGACCTGGGTCCGCGAAACGGCATCGGCGGGTTTTTCCGGAGAATCTTCGGTGGCGGGCGACGGTCTGTGCGCACATTCCCCGAGGAGCTCCCCGGCACGTTCCCCGAACCCTGATGGAAGAAGATTCGACAGACGGGATTTCTCCCGAAAACAACGAAGAAGCCGTTTCGGGTGATGCTCCCGTTGTTGCGGATGGGGCGGAAACGGAGTCCGGGACGGAGGTGGCGGCAGTCGATCCGGTCAAGGACAACGAGGGTGCCGTCGACTCCGGATCAGGCAAAGCTCCCAAACGTCCTGCCTGGCTGCATCTCCTCATCCTTTTCTTTCAGGTGCTCTTCCTGACCCCCGTTTATGCGGCTCTTCTCGTCGCGGCGGTGGGCGCCGGCGTGGGCTGGCATTATTTCGATCAAAGCGCGGCCCTCGACCTGGAACTCGTCGCACGGCCCGAGATCGGCGCCCTCGTCCTCGACGCGAAGGGAGTCGAGATCGGCCGGGCGGGATCGATGAACCGGCTCCTCATCACCCGCGAGGACATCCCCCCCCATTTTGTCGATGCCCTCATCGCCGCCGAGGACCAGCGTTTTCTCGTCCACCCGGGTTTTGATCCGGTTGGATCCGTGCGCGCCGCGTGGGCGAACTACCGGGCCCAGGCGGTGAGGGAAGGGGGCAGCACCCTCACCCAGCAGCTCGCCCGCGACGTATACCGGCTCGAGGGCAAGGACATCGACCGGAAGCTCTCCGAAATCGCCGCCGCCGTCCGTATCGAAAAACGCTACACAAAGGACGAGATCCTCGTTCATTACCTCAACCGCATTTACTTCGGGAGTGGTTTCTACGGGCTGGGCGCCGCCGCGCGCGGCTACTTCGGGAAAAAGGCGGGCGAACTCACGGTGGACGAGTCCGCCCTCCTTTGTGGGGTCATCCCTTCGCCGAGCCGGTATTCGCCCTTCGTCAGCGAGGAACGGGCGAAGGAGTTCCGCGATCAAACCCTTCGGCGGATGAACGAGATCGGCAAGCTCAACGAGGTCGAACTGAGCCGTTACCTGGGCATGAAGACTCAGATCGCCGCGTCCCGCGACGACTCCCTCGCTCGCGGGCAGGTGGCCTACCTCATCTCCCGCATCGAGCGGGAATTACGGGTGGAGATGGCGAAATGGCCCGAGACCCCTGCTTCCCTCGATGGCTACACCCTCGTCACCACCGCCGACCTCGCCGCCCAGCAGGAAGCGGCCAAGGAGATCGACCGTCACCTCGCCTCGATTGGTGACGCGGACGGCAAGGATCCTCTCGAAGCGGCGCTCGTGGTGCTGGAGAACCGCAGCGGGCAGATCGTGCTCTCCGTTGGCAGTCGCGATTTCCAGCGCAGCGAGTACGACCGTACTCTCGAGATGAAACGGGCTCCCGGCTCCGCCTTCCTTCCTTTCCTCTACGCGGCCGCCTTCGAGAGTGAACCGTTCACCCCCGCGACGCTCGTGCTCGACGCGCCCTTCGACAATCGCGAGATGGGTCTCGGGGCCATCGGCGGGATCCTCGGGGAATGGAGCACGGAAAATCCGGCGAACCGCTGGGACGGGGAGATCACTGCCGCCGAGGCCCTGGCCAAATCAAAGAACTCGCCCTCCGCCCGACTCGGTCTGCTCGTCGGCCTTGAACGTGTCGGACGCATGGCGCGCGCCTGCGGTATCGAGACGGACCTGCGGGATATGCCCGGCAGCCTTCTCGGGGCGAGCGAGGCGAG
>JAGRPC010000342.1:0-1561 GCA_020439925.1 Verrucomicrobiia bacterium
AGAGATAGGCGTCCCCAAGGGAACGTAGCAGGACAAAACGAACCTGCCCCGCTTCGAACTTCTTGTCGCGCCCCATGGCGGCGAGTATGTCGTCATCGGAGATATCGGCGGGAAGCACGGTGGGAAGGCCGTAAAGCTTGAGGGCTGCGAGGATCCGTTCGCCTTCATCGAGTGACAGGCCTGCTTTTTCCACCGAGAGCCGGGTCGCCGCGACCAAACCGAGACTGATGGCCTCGCCGTGGAGAAATCGTCCGTAGCCGCCGGCCGCCTCGATTCCATGCCCGAGGGTGTGGCCAAAATTCAGGAGGGCACGGGTGCCGGTGGTTTCCTTTTCGTCCTCCTCCACCACCGCCGCCTTGATGGCAACATTCCTTGCGACGAGTGGGATCAGATGGTCGCGGATCGAGTCTTTTGTTTCGACGAGATCGAGGAGTGAGGCATCCCGGATCGCGGCGTGCTTGATGATTTCGGCAAAGCCCTCGTTGAACTCGCGTTCGGGGAGGCTCGCGAGCGTGGAAGTGTCCGCGAGGACGAGGCGTGGCTGGTGAAACGCTCCGAGGAGGTTCTTGCCTTCAGGGGTATTGACCCCTGTCTTGCCACCAACCGAACTGTCCACCTGGCTCACGATGGTCGTGGGGATCTGCACGCAGGGAATGCCGCGCTGGAAGATGGATGCGGCAAACCCGGCGAGGTCGCCGACGACCCCTCCACCAAGGGCGACGAGGAACGATTTCCGGTCAAGTCCGGCACGGAGCATTGCCCGGCACACTTCCGTCACCTGCTCCATGCTTTTCGAGGCTTCTCCGGCCGGCACCGTGATGAGTTCCGCCTCGATTCTGGCCTTCTGCAGGGCTACGACAACCGTCTCCGCGTAAAGCGGCCCCACGTTCGAGTCCGTCACCACGGCGGCACGCCTCGATCGAATCGAAGTGAGCTTCGCCGTCAGTTCCGCGACTTGCTCCAGGAGGCTCGATCCGACGAGCACCGGGTATTCGTCGTTCTGGAGGCGAAGGGAAATGGTGGAGGGATTACCTTGGATCAGGGTCGGCATGGAAGCGCTAGGGTGTACGCTGGAAGGTGAAGATGCAACGGAGAAGGGGAGCTCTCAAGGTCACCAGAGAGTCCGGACGGCAAAGACCCAGGATTCGTTGGCGTAGGGCACCCCGGTCCCGACGATCTCTCCATTGGCGACCTCGTAGCCGGCCATGAGTTTGAGGTGATCTTCAAAGATCCGGTAGTTCAACCCGACGTAGAAGGAGGCATAACCGTCCACGAGGGGACGGGACGCGTATCGCTCGGGGCGGTCCACGCGGAGATCCTCCGCATAGGTGACTTTCATCACCGCTTCAAGGCGGTCATTGAGGTCCACGGAAGGCATCAGGACAAAACCCCAGGTGTCGTCCATGGTGAAATCACGACGATCCCGGGCGGCGATCAGGTTTGCCGTGAACGCGAACTGGCTCCAGCGGGATTCGCTGCCGAGTGAAGCGACCTCTTCGTAGGCACTGGAACCGTAGGTTTCGGAAAACTCCGAGGAGGTAGCGGTATCGTTGAACTGGAA
>JAGRPC010000342.1:1634-2487 GCA_020439925.1 Verrucomicrobiia bacterium
TCAAAACTGGGGAGATGGTAATCCATTTCCAGGGCGGTCCCATAGACACCGAACTGTTGAACGATCCCCTCCCTCTCATGAACGACCGAGGCACCCCAAAGGGGCAGGGAAATGACGTTGTTGACGATGGGGGACCGTTCGATCGTGAGGAGGCGGTAAGAAGGGGTTTCCCATTCACGGGTAACGATGGGTCGCTGTTTTCCGATCACAAAACTCCATTCGTCCGAGGGACTCCATCGCAGATTCAGGTCCCAGATCTTGTCGAAAAAGTGATCTCCGTCGAAATTCGGCGAGGTGTCGAGATTCCATGTGTGGATGAAGCGCAGGTCGCCGGCAAGTTCGGCTATCAATCCTGCACGCGAACGGCGATGTTCCCAGAATTTCTCGCTGGAGCCACCGGCGAAGTCGTCCGATGAATCCACGTACTGGCCTTCGTATCGTCCGTGGAAGGCAATGGATCGGACCAGGCCCTTGTCCTCGCTGAGCGTGTCGACGCCGAACGGGTTCGTCAACAGGGAGGGAGGAGGCGCGGGAAAGCGATCGTCAATCACGGGTGGAGGCGAACCCGCGAAGTCCGTCTCGCAGGTGAAGAGGAGGAGAAGGAAAAAGCTCCGGAGAACTGGTGTGAGGCGTCGCAACGTGAATCTCCTGTCGCACCTCGCGAGCCCGCAGGCAAGGGGTATGCGGCTCACTTCGCAGACGGATGACCGAGCGCGGCGAGCAGCTTGTGCTGGGCGATGTTGTAGTCCAGAACGGCATTGATCTCCGCTTCCCGGGCTTCGGCAAGGGTCTGGATGGAGGCCAGGGCTTCGATCGGAAGGCCTTGGGATTGGGTGAGGCGTTCCGTGGTGAG
>JAGRPC010000343.1 GCA_020439925.1 Verrucomicrobiia bacterium
GATGACGTTATTGCGGAGAATTGTCGTTTGCGGGATCTCTCGAGGCAGGATTGCTTGGCCGCGTGAAACGCTTCGGCGCCATCATTGCGGTTTACCTGGGGATCTATCTGATCCTCCCGGGGTGCCTTTGCCAGATCCTCTCCACCTTCGGATGGATCGAGTCATCGGAGCGCCAGGAGATGTCCCAGGAGGTCGTCGCCAGCCTCGCCTCCGACACTCCCTGTCATTGTCATGACGGGGTGGGCAAGGTGGCCGAGCTTGTTCCGGCCGAATTAGTGCAGGACATGGTCCTGGTTCCCCTGGCGGATCTCCCGACCGTTTCCGGGGTTCGCCAGGTTTCGCCGGCCATCGGCCTTTCCCAGGGGCGCTCGCCTCCTCCGCGTCCCTGTCTTGCTGCGAACCGCCTTCGGTTCGTCACCGGAGTTTACCTGATCTGAAAGTCCGGAGTGGTCACGGTCTGACCCTCCCTCCATGCCGTATTCCGGCGTTCTCCCGTGGTTGGACGTGCCCCCGCGGGATTCCCGCCATCCCTGGATCCGGCATCCCCATCCCCGCCCTCATTTTCAAGGGGGTATCACGAGCGGTGCCATGCCGCCTCCTGGCCGACTCCCTGAAGGCCGCTTCCTCTTTTCCCTGACCTTTTACCATGAAACCCGGACTTTTTAGTTTCCTCGTTGCGGGCATCGCGACGTTTACCCCCGTCTTCGCCGAGGACGGCAACCTCTCCCTCGCGGCCGCCACGGCGCGGGCGCTCGAACGCCATTCTTCCCTTCAGGTGTTTGATGCCGAGAAGCGGCTGGCCGACGCGAAAGTCATCACTGCGCTGATGAGACCGAACCCCGAACTCGAATTCGAAACCGAGGACGTGCTCGGCTCGGGCGTGTATGAGGGCTTCGACAGCGCCGTCTACAATCTCGGCATCAGCCAACTCATCGAGGTGGGCGGGAAACGTCGTCTCCGCGCCGAGGTGGCAAAATCCTCCCGGGAAGCCGAGGACCTCCGTTTCGAAGCGGCCCGTCGTGAGGTCATTCTCGAGACAGCCCGTCGCTTTGTCGGGGTCCTCGCCGCGCAGGATGCGGAGGAAACGGCCGCCCGGAATCTTGCCATCGCCCGTGAAGCCGTGCAGTCGGTCAAGGGACTGCAGGAAGGAGGGCGTGGATCGGCCATCGATGTCGGTCAGAGCGAACTTGGACTTCGCGAAGCGGAACTCCTGGCCGAGAGCGCGAAGAGCCGCACGGCGCTGGCGCGGCAGCAGCTCGCGTCGTTGTGGCGGGCGACGAAGCCCGATTTTTCGCGCGCATCCGGCAGTCTCGGGGAACCGAGGGGGTCGAGTCCTTCGTTGGACGGATTGCTCGAGACGCTCGACGACCATCCGCTCATGGCGCTGGCACGGTCCGGAATCGCGACGGCACGGCATGAACTCGATCTGCAGGAGCGGTTGCGTCGACCCGATCTGAACCTGGGAATCGCCTGGAGACAGGACACCACCGTCGATGACAACGCCGTCGTCCTCAATTTTTCCCTGCCGCTTCCCTTGTGGAACCGGAACGAGGGCGGCATCGCCGAGGCGCAGGCAGAAATCGCGAAGAACGAGGCCCTCGTGGAACAGGCCCGCCAGCAGCTTGCCGCGGCGCTCGGAGAAGCTCTCACCAGGCTCGAGTTCGCCCGGTCCCAATACAGGCTGATCGCGGACGAAATGCTGCCCGGGGCGGCGAAACAGCACGAGGCCGTGTCCGAAGGTTTCCGGCTCGGTCGCATCGGCTACCTCGAACTCCTCGAAGCGCGCCGCGCCCTCACCCTGGTGAGGGGACAGCGGATCGAAGCCCTCTCTTCCTATCATGAAGCCCGAGTCGAGGTGGAAGCCCTCACCGGCACGTCCCTCTGAATTTCCTTCCTTACCAAACCATCCATGATTTCACAAACTTTTTCCCGAACCAGCCGCCTCGTGACGGCTGCCTTCGTCCTGTCCGCCTCGATCTCCCCCCGGCTCTGGTCGGGAGAATCCTTCGAGCTTACCGCCGAAGCGATCGCCAATCTCCGGCTGACCTTTGCCAAGGTGGAGCCCCGTCCCGTATCCCGTATCGTCTCCGCGACGGGAACCGTCCGTCTCGACGAGAACCGCGTCGTGGACATCGTTCCGCGCCTCGCGGGTCTCGTCGCCGAGGATCACCAGGAACTTGGCGCCAGGGTGGCCAAGGGGGATCCTCTCTTCACGCTCGAAAGCGCCGAACTCGCGGAGACCCTCACCGCTTATGTCGATGCCGAGCAGGCCATGACCTTCGCGCACACCGCGCTCGACCAGGAAAAGAAACTGTTCGAACGCAATCTCAGCTCGAAGGAAACCCTCCAGGCCCGGGAGCTTGATTTCCAGAAGGCTGTCGCGGAGCACACCCGTGCACTCCAGCCGCTGAAGCTGTTTCACTTCGACGAAGGCAGTGTCCATCAATACCTCACCAACGTCGGCGCCGGGAACTTCACCACTCTCAAGGTCACGGCTCCCGAAGGAGGCGAGGTGATCGAAAAATCCGTGCGTCGCGGCGCCTCGGTGGAGCCTTCGGAAACCCTTTACACCATCGCCGACCTCTCGGAACTCTGGGTGGATTTTCATGTGTCCCTGCGCGATGCGGAATCCCTGCAGCCCGGCCAGACTGCTGACGTGACCTCGAGCCTCTCCGCGGATCAGGACACCGAGGCCACGATCACCTACGTGGCGCCACTTGCCGATGAGGCCACGCGCACGGTCCTCGTTCGCGCCGAACTTCCCAACCCTCAGGGTTCCTGGCGTCCCGGCACCCCCGTTACCGTTTCGGTGCGGGCCGGAGCCGGTGAAGCGGTCCTTTCCGTTCCCGCTTCCGCCCTCGTCGATCTCGGGGGCGGCAAGGCGATTTTTGTCCGGGAGAGCGAGAAGGTTTTCCGGCCTGTCCCGGTCGAGACCGGAGAAAGCGACGGCACGGTCACCCGAATCCTCGGCGGCGTCGAGGCGGGACAGACCATCGTGAGCACCAATGCGGCCCAGCTCAAGGGCCACCTTGAAATGACCCAAGAGTAATCACCGCCATGTTCGGACACCTCATCCAATTTGCGCTCTCGCAGCGCCTCCTCTTCATCGTCCTGACGCTGGTGCTCGCCGGTGTCGGATTCCGCGCCTTTCGGGACCTGCCCATCGACGCCTTTCCCGACATCTCCAACACCCAGGTTCAGGTGATCGTGAAAGCCCCCGGTATGACTCCCGGCGAAGTTGAACAACGCGTCACCTACCCGCTCGAAACGGAGGTGCGGGGCATCCCGCGCCAGACCGTTCTTCGATCGATGACCAAGTACGCCCTCTCGGTCATCACGATCGACTTTTCCGACGGGACCGACATGTACTGGGCCAGGCAACAGGTCTCCGAGCGCATCAACCAGGTGCTCTCGGAACTCCCCGAGGGCGTCGAGGGCGGGCTCGCCCCCATCACCATGCCGCTCTCGGATGTCTACATGTTCCTCGTCGAGGGCGAAGGTTACGACAACCAGGAGCTACGAAGCATTCTCGACTGGATCATCCGGCCCCGCCTCCTCTCCGTCGAGGGAGTCGCCGATGTGAATGCCCTCGGTGGCGAGGTTCGATCCTTCCATGTGGTGCCGGATCCGGAGGCGCTGATCGCTTTCGATCTCACGATCGACGATGTCTGCGAGGCACTCGATCAGAACAACCGCAACGCAGGCGGAGATCGCGTCGTCCGCAACGACGAGGTCCTTCTGGTGAACACGGTCGGCCAGCTCGAGACTCTCGAGGAGATCGGACTCGTTCCTGTGGCGACGCGGGACGGTCAGCCCGTGATGGTGAGGGATGTGGCCTCGGTCACGCTCGGGGCCCTGACCCGCTACGGAGGGGTTACCGGAAACGGAAAGGGCGAAGTGGTGGAGGGACTGGTCCTCAACCGCCGCGGTGCGAACGGTCGGAAAACGGTCGAGGGCATCAAGGAAGCGCTCGAAGCCGTGCAAGCGGCCCTGCCCGCAGGGGTCAGAATCGTTCCGTTTTACGACCGGGCCGAACTCATCACCACCGCCGTCGACACGGTGCGGGACGCCCTCGTCGAGGCCGTCGTCCTCGTGCTCGTCGTCCTCATTCTCTTCCTGGGGAATCTCCGCAGCGCCATCACCGTCGGTGTGGTGCTGCCACTCACAGTTCTGGGAACCTTCGTCATCATGAAGTCGATCGATCTCACGGCGAACCTGATGTCGCTCGGCGGCATTGCCATCGCCATCGGTATCCTCGTGGACTCTGCCGTGGTGATGGTTGAAAACATCCACTCCCAATTGCACCGGGGCGACCATCCGAACCGCGCCCGTGCCCTGATTCATGCCGCGAAGGAAGTGGCTGCCCCCATCGTCGCCGGCGCCATCATCATCGTGGTGTCCCTCACGCCGATCCTGAGTCTCACCGGGATCGAGGGAAAACTCTTCCGCCCTCTCGCCCTGACCATCACCATCTCGATGCTGGTCAGCCTCGCCCTCAGTCTCACCGTGATTCCCGTGATCGCATCGTTGCTGATGAATTCGCACGGCGGAGGGGACAATTTCGCCATCCGCTTCGTCAAGCGACTCTACCAACCGACGCTGGCGTGGGTTCTGAGAAACACGAAAACCGCGCTGACCGTCGCCATTGCCCTGCTCGTCGTCAGCGGATTCCTGGCCCTAAGGGTGGGTAAGGAATTCCTGCCCTTTCTCGACGAGGGCACCATCGTCGTGCAATTCGAAAAGCTGCCGACGATTACCCTGGAAAAGTCCATGGAGATCGACAACCGGATCGGCGAGGAGCTGCTCAAGATTCCCGAAATCACGGGCATCGTCGCCCGGGTCGGATCGGACGAGCTGAGGCTCGACCCCATGGGTCTCAACGAGAGCGACGTGTTTCTCGTCACGAGGCCCCGGGAGGAGTGGTCCGTGGCCACGATCGACGGACTCCAGGAAAAAATCCGTGCAGTGATGGATCAGTTTCCCGGTGTGGCCTACGGATTCACCCAACCCATCGACATGCGCGTCTCCGAGATGATCTCGGGGGTCAGTTCCGCCGTGGCGGTGAAGCTGACGGGTGACGACCTCGGCGTTCTCGATGAGAAAGCCCGCGAGATCGAGGGGGTCATCGCCTCCATTCCCGGTGCTGTCGATGTACAGCGGACACCATTGAGCGGCCAGCTCTACCTCGAAATCCACCTGCGTCACGCGGAACTGGGACGGCTTGGTCTCAGCGTCGAGGCGGTGAATAATCTCATCAGCCGGGCCGTTGCCGGCGAGATCGTCACCGAGGTCGTTGAAGGTAACCGCCGCATCCCGGTGCTGGTCCGCTATCCCGAGTCCGCTCGAGCCGATGCCGAGGCCCTGGGCAAGCTGCAGATCACCACGCCGACGGGACACCGTATCTTCCTCGCCGACATCACCGACATCCGCGAGGTGGACGGGCCGACCCAGATCGAGCGCGAGGACGGCAAGCGCGTCGTCGTGCTGCAATCGAACGTCGAGGGGCGCGACGTCGTCGGTTTCGTGGAGGAGGTGGAAAAGCGCATCCAGACCGACATCGACCTGCCGCCCGGCTATTTCCTCGATTATGCCGGTCAGTTCGAGAACCAGGCACGGGCCAGCAAGCAGCTCGGGCTCGTCGTTCCCTTTGCCCTGCTCGTGATCTTCATGATCCTCATCACCACACTCGGTGCGGTGCGGCAGGCCCTGCTCATTCTCGCGAACATTCCTTTCGCCCTCATCGGGGGTATCCTCGCCCTCTATTTCGCGGGGTTCTATCTCTCGGTGCCCGCTTCGGTCGGGTTCATCGCCCTGCTCGGTCTCGCCATCATGAACGGTGTCGTGATGGTCACTTTCTTCAATCAACTGCGGGAGGAAGGTGCCGACATCGATGCGGCCGTGACCAATGGCGCGGAGCGTCGCGTCCGTCCCGTCCTGATGACCGCCCTGCTCGCCATTCTGGGTCTTGTGCCGCTGCTGCTGGCGGACGGACCGGGCTCGGAGATCCAGAAACCGCTCGCGGTCGTCGTGGTCGGCGGCACGATCACCTCGACCACGCTGACTCTCCTCCTTCTCCCGGCCTTGTATCGCCGGATCGAGACCTGGGTGGCGCGGAGGCATCCATTCTGATGAGGAGAACCGAATGGAGCCTATCCCGCCTTTCTGAATACTAGCGATAAGCGTCACCGGAATGAACGGTCTCGATACCATCCTCTTTGAACTCGTGAACCAGTCGTGGACCACGCCCTTCCTCGACCACTTCATGCCGGTGATCTCGACGCTCGATCTCTGGATACCGCTGTTTCTTGTCGCGGTCGCAGGGGTGCTGATCTTCGGTGGAAAACAGGGGCGCCTCTTCCTCCTTTCCCTCCTCGTGGGCCTGGCCCTAGGGGAAGGGGTTCTCTCGCACGGATTGAAACACCTCCTCGGACGCCCCCGTCCCCGCGACGTTCTGGAGGGGACGATCGTGCGAAGCATCGCCCCGGGACATCCGAAGTGGCTCCATGCCTTCGAGCCTCCCCTGGTTGTGGTTTCGCATCCGGTGGAAGACCACACCTTCCATGGAAACTCGATGCCCTCGAGTCACGTGGTGAACGTCTTCATGCTCGCCACCGTCGCTTTCTGTTTTTCCCGGAGGACGGGATATGTGCTGGCGGTGGGCGGACTCCTCGTTGCCTGGTCCCGCGTCTACTGCGGGGCCCACTGGCCGAGCGATCTGCCTCCTTCGATCCTGCTCGGGATCTTTTCCGGCTACGTGTCGTTCCGCCTCGTGACCTGGGCGGATCTCAGGCTGCGGAAACCCGCCTGGGAGAGTTGAACTGAGGCCCCAATTCTCCTGAGCTGCAGTGAGCCAGGTCGTTCCGACACTTCAGCGACCTTTGCCCCTGCCTTTCAATTTCACGAGAAAGACCGGGGAGTCGGGATCGTTGCTGTTCAGCTTGAGCGTGGCACTGCGCTTTCCGGAACGCCTCGGTTCGAACTCGATCTCGAGCGACTTGCTTTGGCCGGGCGCGAGGGTTGTTGCCCCCTTGAAGGAAACGGAGAAGTCCCGCTTGGCGGGTCCGGTCAGTTTCGCGGCGAGGTTGCCGAGGTTACCAAGGCCGTTGTTGCCGACGAGGAGAACCTTCTTCTGACTGCGGCTCCCGAGGGAGGCAGCCCGGAAGCGCACGGCGCTTCCGGGCTGCAGGATTGATCCTCCCTTCTCCCGCACCGCGAGGTCGGGATCGCCCGTCGGATTGGTCCCGAGACCGCCAACGATGGTGGAGGCGAAACCGTCGATGTAGACTTTCAGAAAGCTCAGCGAGACCGAAGGACTGAAGTCGGCCAGATCAAAGGCTGACTGGGGTGTCGGCGTCAGCGCAGGAATCGCGGTACTGGTCTGGTCGGCGAGGGTGAGATTGATGCTATCCACGCTAAAGGTACCGATCGTCGGATTGCTGTGGTCCGAAGGCTGGCTGCCGCTTGTGAACTGAACCTCATGGAATCCGGAACCTTGGAAAAGACTGAATGAGGCCTTTTCCATCAAAGCGCCGGAGATCCAGTCTCCACTCGTTCCCCGCAGGGTGAGAGTCATGGTGATGAGCCGATAACTCGCCTGGTTTACCGTGCTGTTGAGAGGTCCGTTGGAGTAGATCCACGCCACCTCGAGGCTCCAGGGGGTCCCCGGAGGGAACTCGCCGTTTAACGAAGCAGGCTGACCAGGGTTGCTGACCGTCACGCCTTCGAACGTCTGGCTGACGATGTCTCCCGAGCCGCCGGCGATTGAGAGGAGAGGAATGAAGAGGAGGGCCAGAAGCAGCGGGAACTGACGGAAGATCGAGCGCATGTGAGGGAAAGGACTTCTTCCCTGAAAAAACGCAAGTGGACATTCCTGCCCCCGGTCGTGGCCGGGCAAGCCCCACAAAATCCTCGTGGCGCTTGTGTCCGTTGCTCTCGAGAAAGCTTCCGCGGAGGCCTTCAGGTCAGACGCCCCGCCCCGACAGTTTCAAGACGAACTGTGGATCGATCCCCGAGGTATTCCTGATTTGGAGACTGGCCTTCCGGGCTCCCCTTGCGAGGGGGCGCAACCTCAGGCGAAGGGTCACCGTCGATCCCGGAGGAATGATTCGTGACGATGGAGCCGATGCCTTGTAATCCCGGCGGTTCTTCCCCGTGATGGAGACGCTTGTCAGGGCCAGATCTTCGGACCCGTCGTTTCCAAGAAGAAGGGTTTTGGGACGTCCCTTCTTTTTGACCGCGACTCTTCCGAATTTCCAGACCTTCCCGTCGGCGAGTGCCCTTGAACCCTCCCGGACTGTCAGGCGGGGTTCGACATAGGACCAGTTCAGCAGTCGAAAGACCTGGCCGCATCCCGCCGGATCGCCTTCGGCAGTCACTCCGCCAAACGCAGTGATTCCATAGAGCGCTCCGTCCTCCCCGACAACCAAGCGTCCGCCGGGGGTCGCTCCCGGAGATGCTCCCCTGCTCCCGGTGAATTCGACGAGGGTGGTCAGGTAACCGCTGTAGGTAGCGCAGCGGAAAAGCGTTCCCCAGCCAGGCGAGCCGCCCTCGCTCGTCGTTCCATAGAGGAAGCCGTCGGGACCTTCGTGGAGCCTGCCTTCGGGATGACTTCCCTTGGTGCCGTTGTCCTCGTCGCCGTAGAAATTTGCGAGGTCGAGATAGTCTCCCTCGGGTGTGAGGCGGAAGACATTTCCGTTGTTGAAATAGGTGACCCCAATGAAGGGAAGGAGATTGCCGTTTCCTCGGCAGACCCCGTAGAAGTTACCGTCGGTTCCCTCGACAAGCCCCTGGGGATAAGCGGAGAAAAGGCCGAATTCGTGGATCGTGTCAATCATGCCGGAAGGACTCATCCGGAA
>JAGRPC010000344.1:0-7637 GCA_020439925.1 Verrucomicrobiia bacterium
CCCTCGCCCTCACCTTTTCCTTTGTCCTTGGCTTTGCCATTTTCGGCGAGGGAGTCGGAGGGCGTTTCCCCTTGGCCTTCTCCTTCACCGGGCGCTTCACCCTTGCCTTTGCCCTTTGCTTTTCCCTCTCCGGGTTGGCCTTCTTCCCCGCCTTCCCCAGGAGTCTCGCCCTTGCCTTTGCCCTTTCCTTTTTCGGTGGAAGCCTGTTTGGACTCGCCTTCACTTTCGCCCTCGCCGGGTTCGCCCGGTTTGTCGCTGTCTCCCTTGCCTTTTCCTTTCTCCTTCCCGTTCTCGGCGAGGTCCTTTTCTTTTCCTTCGCCGGGCTTCGGCTGACCTGACCCGGTCTGCTCCTGCGGTTGACCCTCTTCGGTCCCTTCCTTTCCGCCGAGGCGCTCGGTTTCCGCCTTGGTTTCCTCGATGAGCTTGTCGAGTTCGTTGCGGGCGAGACGAAGGGCGTCGGCCTCGTTGCCGAGGATCTTTTCAGCGGCCTTCTCGACGCTTTCCTTCAACTGCTCGATGCCGCGGGCGGCCGCTTCCTCGGAAGACTTGGCCTGATCGGGGCGGTTGTAAAAGGCCATGTCGCGGGCTTCGTCGAGCGACTCCTGCACCTGCTGGGTCGTGGCGTTGCGGACCGCCTCGTAAAGGGCATCGGAAAGGATGGGTTCGGTCGGTTCCGCCTGTTCACTTAGGTTCCGCATGTTTTCCAGGACCTCGGACAGTTTCTGCGACTGTTCCGCGATGGACTGGGCGAGTTCGCCGCGTTCCAATTGCTTGGCGGTCGTGAAGGGATCGTCGGCCGGATTCTCCGCCAGGTTTTTGATCTGCTCGCCGAGAGCGTCCTGGCGTTCCGCCAGTTCCCGGGTCGCATCGCGCAGGCCCTTCATCTCGTTGGCGAACTGGCGCGAGGTCTTTTCACGGAATTCCTCCTTCATTTCCTCGAGTTGTTCGCTCGCGCGGGTCGCGGCGTTGGCGGCGTCGGCGAGCTCGCCGGCTTCGAGTTTCTCGGCGGTCTCCTGCACGTTTTCACGGGTCTCCGCGAGTTCCTCGCGTTCTTCGGCCATGTTGGCGCGGTTTTCCTCTGAATCCATGCGTTCGGCGAGGTCGTCCATTTCCCGAAGCAGCTCGCGCTGCTCCTCCTGGAGACGCTTGAGCTGCCGCTCGATCTCGGCCTTCTCCTCTTCCTTGGCATTTTGCAGCTGGTTCTCGAGCTCCTTGATTTTCTCGGCGATGGCCTCCTGTCTTCGGGCGAGGTCCTTGAGACGGTTGAGGACGGCGAGATTCTCCTGCTGCTCGGCGCTGAGGGTGGGATCCTGTGCCGCCGACTGCTCCTCGTATTTCAGCTCTTTTTGCTCGAGCTCGAGATTCATGTTCCGCTGCTGCTCCTGTTGCGACTGGGAGGCGCTTTGCGAGGGGCTGCGGGCCATCGAGATCTCTGTCTCGCGAGCCCGGGCCTTGAGCAATTCGGCATAAGCGTCCTTGGCACTGCCCATGGCGACGACCAGCAGTTCCCCGTCCTGCTTTTCAGAGACGGAGGCGAATTCGGCCGCGGCCTCGACCATGTGCTTCTTCGCCGACTCGAGGGCGTCACGTACTTCGGCATCCTCGACTTTTTCGAGGGCCTCGTCGGTCTTGGCGATCACGACGTTCTGCGATTCGGTCACGACACCGACATCTTCGGCGATGGATTCGAAGGGTTTTCCGGCCTGGTGGTCCCGCGCCAGTTTCCACGCGGCGTTGATCACATCCTTCTGGATGCGTATCAATTCGCCGGACTCCCCGCCGGGGGGCGTGCCGCCCTGCCCTCCGCCCGCCGTGCCCTCGCGCACGATCTCCTCGAACAGCCGTACCTCGGCGAAGAACTGATCGCTCATGGAGCGTCGCACCTTGCCCTCCCTGTCCTTGTCCTCCGCCCAGAAATGATAGGTCACGAGATCCCGCTCCTTCGCTCCGAGCTTCTCGATGTCGATGAGTGAGGAAAGGGGATGCTTTGCGCCACCGGGGAGCGGTTTCTCGTTCAGGACGACCTCCGTCTCTTGACCGCGGAACTGGTAGCTCATGCCCGTGCGGAGCACCTCGACGTCGTCCCAGACCTCGGCTTCGAGCGGCAGTTCCTGGAGGGCCGAAACTTCGAAGTCACGACCGGGAAAGGTGAGCTTCAGCTTCGGCGGCACGTTTTCCTTCACGTTCACGGTGAGCCACGGAGGGCGTTGGTTCGAACGATCCTTTTCGTCGACGAGGTGAACGCGATACTTCCTCGTCACTTCCGGGACGTGGCTCGCGAGGAGGAGGGTCGGATCTGCGGGATCGGGGGTCAATGTCAGGATTTCGCCCTCCTCGCTGAAGAGTTCGGCGGCGGTGACGGGTTTGTTCACGCGCAGGCGCCACGCGACGGTGGAACCCTCCATGACCGTGATTTTCCTCGTGTCGGCGATCGTTTCCGTTTCGCCGCCAAGGTAGGCGGGCGGGGTTACGACGGCGTCGGCCTGGAGCAGGGCGGGGTATTCGAAAACGCTGATGGCGTATTCGCCGGACTGGGCCGCCTCGTAGGCAACGAAGTAGCGGCCTTCGGTGTCGACCTTCGGCAGCATCGTGGAAAAGACGGAGTCGTCGAGCCCGACCTGCATCGGGGTTTTTGTCTCGCCTCCGGCGTGGCGATGGATGAGGGTCGCGGCAGCGGGAGCGCGACCGCTGAAGGCGGCCTCGATGACGAGTCGCGACCCTTTTTCGATCTCGACATCTCCGGGAGTGACGCGGATTTCGACAGCCGCTTTGACTTCCGGTGCCTCGGTAGTCGGCCCGTTTTCCGCTTGAATGGGGGCGACGCCATGAGGCGCTTCGCCCAGAAGAAACCAGAGCGAGGCGACGAAGGCGGTAAGCGCGAGAAACTGTCCCCATCCTGCAGCGAGGAGGCGTTTTTCCGATACCTGCCGGACCCATCGATTCCGGACGGCATGTTCGGAGATCTCGCCCAGCAGTTTGCGCTGGAGATAACTCAGTTCCCCGTCCGGGCCGGGTTGCTGGTCCATCGCCGCGAGCAGGGCGGCGCGCAGGTCGGGATGCTTCTCCTCGATGAGTCTGGCCAGTTCGCGCAGGTCGGGGATGCTGCGCTCGATGCGGATCAGGCCGATCGCGGAGACAAGAAAGAGAAAAGCGGAAAATCCGAGAACAACCGGCCAGGACCACCAGGAAAAAAACAGGGCCAGTCCGGCGAGTAGAGCGAATCCCGCGGCCCCGATGGAGAGGAGGGCGATGACGAGCTTCCGTCTCCGCAATTGCTTTTCCGCCGCGATAACCGGACCAAGGCAGGAGGAGAGAAGTTTGGCGATCATGTCAGGGAAAGTTCAGGATTCCGTGAAACGGGTGCGTCGGGTCAGGTTGCGGCGCGGGGCTCGAGTCCGCCTCCCCGAGTTTGAACCCCGGTACGTGATGCCCGTTTTCCGGCCAGCCAGGTCTCGGTGATGAGAACGAGGAGGGCAGCGAAGACGAGCCATTTCCAGAGCTTTTGTTGGGCCTCTTTCTGTTCGGACTCGACCCGCAATTTCTGTGCCGCGCTGAGTTCGGGAGCCGGGGCCGCAACTTCGTCGATCAGGGGAATCCCGAGAGCCGCGAACTCCACGAGGGGATCGAAGGCGTCGGTCCGGCCTTCGGAAGGATCGAGGTTCACGGAAACGAGACGGGTGGAGCCGTTCTCTCCGGGGTCTTCGTAGAACCCCGGCGAAGGATGGCCGGTTTCGCCCACGTAAACGGTCGGGGCGGAACGGATGCTGTAGCCGGCGTGATCGAAGATGGAGAAGAGCAGGGGAACAAACTTCGAGGAGAGGGCGAACTGGCTTTCCTCGGGCCGCCATCCGGCGAAGAAGGCGAATACCGCGCCCGCTCCCACCCGGTGTTCGAGAAGGGCGGGGGATTCTCCGTCAAAGGTGGCGAGAACACGCGTGTTCTCCTCGAGAGGGGCTTCGCCCAGATCGAGTTTCCGGTGCTTCCAGAAACGGATCTTGGTGAAGTCGCGGATCTGGGCACGAGCGAAAGGTTCCAGCACGGGATGATCGAAATCGAGATCGGCGAGGAGGGAGAAGTTGTTCACGGAAGCCTCGGAGAGTTTCCAGTCACCGCGACCGGTGAGGGCGCCAAACGCTTCGCTCCTGGTGTCGGTCGAAGGCAGCGCGATGACAAGGCCGCCGTCCTCCGCGAAACGATGGAGGGCGGATCCGTCCGAGATCTCCCAGGGACCTGGGGCGACCACGATCTCCGTGGCATTCGGATCGAGGCCCTCGACCGACTCCGAACTGCTCACGATCGGCTGCAGGGCCGGAGTCGGCTGGAGGGCGCGGCGGAGGTAGAAAAGCGGGGATCCCGCGCTCTCGGAGTCCCCTTCCGCCCCCAGGAACCGCACCCGCAAAGGCCGCGGCTGCACCGGGGCGACGTGGACCTCGTTGTCGAAGGGTTGAGTGTCGCCCTCGACGATCAGCGTGCCCCTTTCGGCCCCGGAGGGTCGAGGGGGAGAGGAGACAATGCGACTGGTGCCGGGAGCGACGAGGACTTCTGTGTTTGTGTCAGGAAAGCCCTTCCAGCCGAGGGTGAGGGTCGCGGCGGCGGAATCGGCCGAGTTCATGACGCGCACCCGGTAGACCTCGGATTCGTCGATGTTCGATCGAGGCGGTGTCGCGGCAAGGGTGAGGGAGGCGTTCCCCTGCAGGGAGGGCGATACGGGCACGCAACGCACCTTCACCTCTTCCGGCCAGGGGTTTTCGTGGAGCAGTTCCCGCTTCGCGCCGATCTGGAAATCGCCGATGAGCACGATTTCACGCCGGTCGGCGGGACGGGTGGCATCGGCGGTGAGGAGAAGGTTGGCCGCCTGGGTCATGGCCGCGCCCAGATCCGTGCCGAGCCAGGAAACCTGGTTCGCTTCCTCGGAGAGAAGGGATTCGACGGACGCGGCTCGTGCACCGGGACCCAGTCCGGCAAGGGAGGAGAGGTCGGCGACGAGATCGAAGCGCTCGTCGAAGAGGGCGAGGGCGACCTCCGTTCCGGCTGCGTAGTTCCCCGCGGCCTTGGTCGCGGCGGCGACCGAAGCCTCGCGCAGGCCTTCGCGTCGCATCGAGGCGCTGCGATCGAGGAGGATCACGGCACGGGTCAGGGTCGTTTCTTCCGAAGGAAGGCGGATCGACTCGAGAAAGGGGCGGCTGAAGGCGAGGGCGAGCAGGATCAGGGCGAGACAACGCAGGGCCAGGATAAGGATCTGTTCGAGGCGCGTCCTTCGTGTGACTCGTTCCGGCGATTTTTCGAGGAACATGAGCGATCCGAACTCGATGTGTTCCTTTGGCGGCCGTCTCCTCAGGTGCAAAAGAATCGGCACCGCAATGGCGGCCGCACCGAGGAGGTAGAGCGGGAAGAGGAAACTCACAGCGCCTGGAATCCTGCCATGGTTTGGCGGGCGAGGCGAGGACGTTTTCGCGGGGTGAAACCTGCGGATTTCGATTGACGCTCAGAAGAGCGGGGCGGAACCCTCGGGCTACTGAATTGACGGCAGGGAACTTACTTCCTCACCCCTTCGGCTCCATCGCGAGAAGCTGGGTCACGGTGACGAACTGGTATCCCTTCGCGAGGAGTTGGTCGATCGTCGAGGGCATCGCGTCGATCGTGGGCGCGTGGATGTCGTGGACGAGCAGGATGCCGCCCGGGCCCGCCCCCGAGAGGAGACGCGAAGTGACGACGGAAGAGCCGGGGCGTTTCCAGTCTTCCGGGTCGACCGACCAGAGAATCGTGGAGTAGCCGAACTCCTTCTTGATCCAGGACTTTTGCGCGGAGGTAATTGCGCCGTAAGGCGGGCGCATCGTGCGGGGCGCGACTCCCGTTGCAGAGACGATGGCTTCATGGCACACCCGCAGTTCGTTGCGCACTCCCTCGGCCGACATTTTCGACAGGTTGGGGTGGGTGACGGTGTGGTTCCCGATCTCGTGCCCTTCGGCAACGATGCGACGCATGATTTCGGGGTATCGCTTGGCATTCGTCCCGACCACGTAAAAGGTGGCCTTGACGTTGCGCTGCTTGAGGAGATCGAGCAGGCGGGGCGTGTTCACCGGATGCGGTCCATCGTCGAAGGTCAGGGCGATGAACGGCTGGGTCATCGGCACCCGGTTGTAGGAATCACGGAGCCCGGCCGAAGTGGGCAGGGGAGCATTCGCGTTCCCCGTCGCCGCGGGTTCCGGGCTTGCCCCTTTCTTCCCTTGTCGAGGTGTGCAGGAACTGGTGAAGAGCGCGCCAGCGACAAAAAGAAGGGCGCACAAGGGCGTGGGAAAAGCCGTTTTCAAGCGGGTGAGGAAGGGCGGTTGGCCAAAAAGGCGTTCGCAAATTTAAAAAGTTTTAATAAAACTGCAAATCAAAAGAGCGATTTTACTTAATATTTTAAAAACCTTTCAAGAATGGGAGTCAATTCCTTGCGAGTGGCTTCGGGCCAGAGGGAGGGATCGGTGAAAAGGGCGCCGTCCAGGGAGCGGTGTTCGGGCCAGTCGGGCGTCTCGGGAATACGTGGAATGACGGACTGAAGTACCGCCTTGGCGGTGGCGGCGTTGGCCTGGACGTGTTCGATCACGGCATGGGCGCTGACGGCTTCTTCTTCGACCTTCCAGCAATCGTAGTCGGTGATCATCGCGAGGGTGGCGAGCGCGATTTCGGCTTCGCGGGCGAGTTTGGCTTCGGGCAGGTTGGTCATGCCGATGAGGTCGAATCCGAGTTTCCGGTTGGTTTCGGACTCCGCCCGGGTAGAAAAGGCGGGGCCGTCCATGCAGACGTAGGTGCCGCCGTCGTGGACGCGCTTGTCGAGATCACGCGCCGATTGGAGCAGCAGCTGGCGCAGATTCTCCGAGATCGGATCGGCGAATCCGACGTGGGCGACGATGCCCCGCCCGAAAAAGGTGTGGTGCTCGCGGCGGCTCGTCCGGTCGAAGAACTGGTCCGGCAGGACGATGTCGCGGGGGTGGTATTCCTCGCGGAGCGACCCCACCGCGGTCACGGCAATGATCCAGCGCACGTTGAGCGAGCGAAGCGCCCAGAGATTGGCGCGATGATTGAGTTCGGTGGGGAGGATGCGGTGCCCCCGGCCGTGGCGGGGGAGGAAACAGACTTCCCGGCCCGCGAAACGTCCCCGCACGATGGCATCGGAGGGCTCGCCGAAGGGGGTTTCAACGCGGATTTCCTCGGCCGCGGTGAATCCTTCGATTTCATAAAGTCCGGAACCGCCGATGACACCGATGGCAGGGGCGGAAGTGGATGGGTCGACTTCGCTCATCGGGGAGAATTTGGATCGGTCCCGCGTTTCCACAAGTGCGGGAAACGGTTTGTCTTCCCCCTCCTCCGGTCCGCGAACCAAATTCGGATTGGAAAAACTTTCAAAAACGCCTGATGGGTTGTCGAGTTCGGCCGTCATGGAAGTCCGGACCCTTAGTGCCGAGCCTCATGACCGACTCCGAATTCATCATCCGTGAAACGATCGAAGACCACCTTGCCACCGTGGCCCGATTTCAGGACCAGTGCAGCGGAACCATCGCCGAGATGGCGGCACGCACCGTGGCCTGTCTCCGCGACGGGGGAAAGATCTGCTTTTTCGGCAACGGCGGGAGCGCGGCCGATTCGCAGCA
>JAGRPC010000344.1:7713-14633 GCA_020439925.1 Verrucomicrobiia bacterium
CTCGGCCCTGACCGCCTGTGCGAACGATTTCGGATTCGAGGCGGTGTTTGCCCGCCAGGTCGAGGCACTTTGCGGTCCCGGTGACATCGTCGTGGGCATCTCGACCTCGGGGAACAGTGCCAACGTGGTGCGGGGACTCCAGTTTGCCCGTGAATCGGGACTCGCGACCTTTGCCTTCACCGGAGAAAACGGGGGACAGTGCGCCGAGTTTGCCGATCTCACTCTCGCGGTGCCTTCCCCGGTGACGGCGCGGGTGCAGGAGTGCCACCTGATCGCGGGGCACCTCCTTTGCGACCTCGCCGAACTGGCTTTCGCGGGGACCTCGTCGACTATTTCCGGGTGCTGAGCGCCTTTTCGACCGGAGCGAGGATGCGCTCGAGTTCGGCGAGCGAGGCCTCGGTGCTGCGGATCAGCCGCAGCTGGGGTTCATACCGTTCCCGGTGTTCGCGGCAGACGCGGCGAAGCGGCTCGAAGAGTGCGAGGAAATCCTGGTAGAAGGCGCTGGTTCCCTCGACAAAGGCGGAGCGCTGGCGCTTCGCGAGGAGATCGCGATGGCGGTCGAGGATGGCGGTGTAGAAGGAGCGGGCCCGCTTCACCGACTGTGCCCCGACGATCGCTCCTGCGGCGAGGAGGATGGAGGCGATCCCGAAGACGATCGCGTTCCAGAAGGTCTGCCCCAGCATCGTGAGGATGACGCCTCCGAGAGCGGCGAGGATGGCGGAAAAGATGAAACCCCAGATGAGGCGACTCCGCCGGGCGAAGAGTCCGCCGAGTTGTTCTCGCAGGTTGAGTTCGCGGAGGGCGGCCGCGGTGGCTTCCTCGACGCTCTCCTCGATCCTCCGCTGCGCCGGGTCCCAGTCGGGACTCCCGTCCTCGCCCACGCTGAGTTCGAGATTGAAGTGTTCCTGCATTTCCTCGGAAACTCGTTCCCAGAGGTGGGCGATGTCTTCTCTCACCGCGGTGGCACCGGCGCCGATGCTGCGACGCACGGCCTTCATCGTTGTGGCGAAAATCAGCCCTTCGATTTCCTCGGCGCTCTTGCGACGCGGCAGCAGGGCGGAGATCACGCGGAACTCCGATTCGAGGAGGGGCTCGGCCTGGAGCCCTGCAGCCATGAAACTCTGGTCGAAGGCCTCGAAGAGAGGTTCGCACTTCTTGAGGGTACGTCCCTGTTGGGTCTGGCAGGCGGGCTCGAGTTCGCTGAGCAGTTCGTTGTCGGCGCGGATGATCTCGGAGGCGGCCCCGAGCTTCTCCTTGATCTCGCCGAGCACGTAGCAGGCGGCCCGCCACGCATGGATGAGTTTGATGAGCCGGGGCTCGGACGACTCGACCACGCCGGAGATGTAGCGTTCCAGCCCTTCGATCTGGCTCTTGCGGGAGAGTTCCGCATTTTCGAGGCCGGAGGTCTTGGCGAGGAAAGCGGTCTTCGCCGAGATCGCGAAGGTCGGAAAGTGTTGGCCGAAGCGGTGGTGGGCGGTTTTCTGGAGGTGCTCCAGGATCGCGGCGACCTCTTCTTCGGTGCGCAGGTCGCACTGCTGCAGAATGAAGACGATCTTCTTTTTCCACTGGTGGTGGATACGGTCGAGAAACTCCCAGGTCGAGGCGCCCCACGGATTGGTCACCGAGAAGACAAAAAGAACCAGGTCCGCCATGGGGAGGAACTGTTCGGTGATCTGCTGGTGACTGGATTCGATCGAGTTTGTGCCGGGAGTGTCGACGAGGTTGAAATCCTTGAGAAAGGCATTGGGCCGGAAGACCTCGACGATGTCTTCGGAGAAATCGAACTCGTGGGCTTCGGCGCCATATTTGAAGAAGGCGATCCGGTCCGTCGTGGGAATGACATCCGCGTTGCAGAAATCCTCCCCGAAGAGGGCGTTGAGCAACGTCGACTTGCCGGCGTTGACCTCGCCGGCGACCACAAACAGAAAGGGGTCCTCGAGGTTGGCGAGGAGGTTCTTCAGGAGTGCGAGCCGGCCCGGACTGATGCTGCTCTCCCGGCCGAGTTCGCTGAGGGACTCGATCGCGAGGCTGAGCTTTTCCCGGGTCTGGAAATAGTTCTTCCCGAGGAGGTCTGTCGGTTTTTCGGGCAAGGAGCGGCAGGGATGAAGGTGAAGGGCGGGAAATCCTGTCAGCAGAAGCCTGACCAATCCCCGTCACGATCAAAGCAAAGAAACCCTTGAATTGAAGCGAATTATTTCACTTTGCCAAATTATTTTGAGCCAAAGGCAGCGGGCTTCCCTCCGGAAGGACGGTGGGATTTCCTCAGGGTGTGCAGCTTGCCGCTTCGCGTGCTAGGTTGGGGTCCATGAAATCCGTCCATCTTGTCGAGGCAAAACGATCCGCCATCGGGCGTTTTGGCGGAGGCTTGAAATCCGTCCCTGCCGCCGATCTCGCTCTCGCCGTGGCGCGTGCCGTCGTGCCTGAAACGCTCCGACCCGAGGTCCGGGAAGTCATCCTCGGACAGGTCCTGCAGGCGGGTTGCGGCATGAACGTGGCCCGTCAGGTCGGCTGGAGGCTTGGATTGCCCGAGGCCGTTCCGGCTTTCACCGTCAACATGGCCTGTGGGTCGTCCCTCAAGGCGGTGGCGCTCGCCGCGGACGCGATCCGGCTCGGAGAGGTTGATCTTGTGCTCGCCGGCGGGGTCGAGTCGATGAGCCGGGCGCCACACTACGCGCTGGATGCGCGCTGGGGAAAAAAACTCGGCGACCTCACCCTGATCGACGCCCTTTTTCATGACGGGCTCAGCGATCCCATGCTCGAGATCGGGATGGGCGAGACCGCCGAACGCATCGCCGAACGGCTCGGAATCACCCGCGCCGAGCAGGACGCCTTCGCCGCGCGCAGCCAGCGGCTTGCCGCCGCTCACCGCTCGACCTTCGCGAGGGAGATCGTTCCCGTAACCACCCGGGATGGGGTCGTCGACGCGGACGAGCATCCCCGGCCCGGAACCGACGAGGAAGGGCTCGCCGGTTTGAAACCCGCTTTCCGGCCAGAGGGCAGCGTCACGGCCGGAAATGCCTCGGGGATCAACGACGGGGCGGCGATGGTGCTGCTCGCGGACGACGAGGCGATCGGTCGCCATGGTCTCATTTCGCGGGCCCGCCTCGTCGCGAGTGCGGTGGTCGGATGCGATCCCGGGCTGATGGGACTCGGTCCGGTCGAGGCGATCCGCGGGGTCTGCGGACGAGCCGGCTGGAACCTCGAGGAAGTCGAAGCGGTGGAGATCAACGAAGCCTTTGCGGTGCAGACCCTCGGATGCGCGCATCTCTTGGGCCTCGATCCCGAGAGACTCAATCGTCGGGGCGGAGCCATCGCCCTCGGGCATCCCATTGGGGCAAGTGGTGCCCGCGTCCTCACGACCCTGCTGCACCTCATGGAGGACGAGGGGCTTCATCGGGGCATCGCCAGTCTCTGCATCGGTGGAGGCATGGGCATCGCCGTCGCCATCGAGCGGTGATCCGGCATCGCGGGATTGCCGTGGCCCGGGCCTTTCCTCTAGCCTGCGGGCATGAAATCGCCTCTGCAACTTCCCGCTCTTCTCGCCGTCCTCCTGTCGTGCGGCTTGCCACTTTTTGCGATCGACGAGGGGCGCTCTCTGTATATCGAGGGTTACGCCGGCGAGATCAGCTATGCTCCGGGCGACGAACTTCAGTTGCACCTCTCCAGCCCTTCGCCCGTCGCCTCGATCACGATCGAGCGAGTCGGGAAGGAACGCACCGTCGTGCATGAGGTGTCCAGACTGGAGGGGTTGCTCGAACATCCCGTTCCCGTGAATGCCTCTTCCCAAGGTTGCAACTGGCCCGTCGCCTATCGGCTCCCCATCCCTGCGGGTTGGAAGAGCGGTTACTACGAGGTGACGATGAAAGTCAGCGACAATGGAGGAACCTTCACCCAGCGGAACCGGCGCACGGCGGAGTCGACCTGCTTTTTTGTGCTTCGCCCCGCGGAACCCGGAAAGGACACCCGTATTCTCCTCCAGCTCGCCACCCACACCTACAATGCCTACAACAACTGGGGAGGGTCGAGCGTCTACGCTTATCACGGACGCGCGGGTCTGCAGGGGCACCGGGTCTCCTACCTGCGCCCGCCCTCTTCCCAATACGCGCGCTGGGAACTGCCCTTTGTCGCCTGGGCCGAAGAAAACGGCTACGCGATCGATTTCGCCACCAACCTCGACCTCGAACTCCGCCCCGGGATCGTGAAGCCCTACAAGCTGCTCCTCAGTCTCGGGCACGACGAATACTGGTCGGCTCCGATGCGCGACACGGTCGAGGGCTTTGCCGCCGCCGGAGGCAACGTCGCCTTCTTTTCGGGCAATACCTGTTGCTGGCAGGTCCGCTGGGAGCCAGAGACGAAGTCATTCCTGTGCTGGAAGCAATGGTTCAACCAGGACGAACTTTACACCTCCACCGCGGAGACCATTCCCACGCTCGCGACACTCTGGAGCCATCATCTCGTCGGGCGCACCGAGAACTCGATGACCGGAGTCGGCTTCATTCATGGCGGCTACCACAAGAGCCACGGCCAGCTCATGGACGGCAGCGGCGCCTACACCGTGCACCGGCCCGATCATTGGATGTTCGAGGGAACCGGTCTCGGGGCGGGGAAGGAGTTCGGCGGGAAGGACAGCATCGTCGGCTACGAGTGCGATGGATGTGAAATCGAGTGGCGCGAGGGAATGCCGTTCCCCACGCATCGCGACGGCACCCCGAAAACCTTCACGATCCTGGCCACGGCTCCAGCGAAATGGGCTCCGGGCGACAGCTGGTGGTATGAGCGCTGGCCCGGCCCCGACCACTCCGGGAATGCCGTTCTGGGCCTTTACACGACCGAGGGTGGTGGAACGGTCATGACCACCGGATCGACCGACTGGGCGCACGGGCTTGCCGGCAAGGACGCGTCCGTCATGCGGATCACGAAGAACGTGCTCGATCGGCTCGGGAAGTGAAAGTTCACCCATGAAACCTCCTTTCCTTCTCCTGTTGTTCCTCGGATTCTCCGTGGCTTTTGCGGCGGATCCTTCCGAATTCGACATCCTCGGAGAAAAGCGACGCGAAGAGATTCCTCTGGGCGGGGATTTCAAACCGGATCCGCAGGTGCCCGCGTTCGTGGTCGTCGGACACGGCGGCCGCATCCTCGTTTCCAAGGACGATGGCAAAACCTGGAAGCAGACCTTCTTCGGTGCTCCGTCGGCGGATCACGGAGTGTGGGCGACACGCACGATGACCTATGGCGACGGGCTTTTTGTTGTAGCTTTCGGTTGGGGGGCGCCGACGAGTTGGCTGGCGTCGGACGATGCGGTGAACTGGCGTCACCTTACCGGCGGGGAGACCGTCCTGCCGGAAGCCAAGGGGAATCCTCGTGTCATGCCCGGCACCTGGGGGCTCGCTGCGGGAAAAGGCACGATCATCGGCACCGGCTACATGTCCATGGCCGCCACCTCCGATTCCGGGAAGACGTTCCGAGGGTTCTCGATGTGGGGCGCCTTCAAGGACGATCCGCGCGGCAAGTTCCAGACCCACCATCTCGATCCGGTTTACTGCGGCGATGCCGGCGGCCGTTTCCTTGCTCTCGGCGACAACCGGGGCGAGTCGGGTGCGAAGTTCGGACATCTCTTTGCCACCGACGATTTCGGTGCGACCTGGAAATGGCTCCAGCCGAAAGGTCTCGAGGCGTCGACGGGACGGGGAACCCTCGTGGCGAACGGAAATCGTCTTCTCATGACCGACAAGGACGCCGAGAACGCCTGGACCAGCCGGGATGGTGGCGAGACCTGGGAGGGCCCCTTTCCCACGGGGGCGAAACGCGCCGTGCTCAGTGTCGTCGGAGAGGAATTCTGGCTCTGCGGCAAACCCTCTCGCGCGAGTGTCGACGGCAAGACCTGGCATGAGTTGCCGGGCGCCGTTCCCCTTGGGCAGGTGATCAAGAGCGAGGAGGGCACCCTGGTGAGCATCCACCCCCAGCGCACCAACATCCTCCGAAGCGGCAACCGTGGAGAGACCTGGGAAGAGGTCCACAGCTACGAGCCGGAAAAGATCGAAGGCGGGGCGCAGGGATTGCGCGACGGGGCCTTCGGGTTCGTCGCGCCGTGACCTTTCGACTGGAGTTCGGGGGAATCCCGAAGTAGCCTCCCGGTTCCCGTCGTTCATGTCCCGACCCCTCATTGCCGTCACCATGGGCGACCCCGCCGGGGTCGGTCCCGAGGTCTGCCTGCAGCTACTCGCGAACCCTGAGGTGAGGGAATTCGCGACGCCGGTGATTTTCGGTGACCTCGCGATTCTGCGCCGCTGCGCGGAGAAGACTGGACTGCCGACGCCCGAACCCTCCCTGGTCCGCGACCTGACCCTCTTCGACGACACGGGTTTCGAGCCGGGCGTGGTCAGCGCGAAAACCGGGGCGGCGGGTTACGGTTACGTGCTCGCCAGCATCGAGGCGGCGATGTCCGGCGAGGTCGCGGCGGTGGCGACGGCTCCGCTCAACAAGGAGGCGCTCCGGGCTGCCGGCGTTCCCTATCCGGGGCACACCGAGATCTTCGCCGACAAGACCGGGGCGACTCGGGCCTGCATGTTCCAGTACAGCGATGAGGTTCGCGCCAGTTTTGTCACCGTGCACTGTGGTTATCACGAGGTGCCCTCGCTCATGACCACCGAACGCATCCTCGACGTCATCGAACTCACCGCCGAGGCGATGCGCCGCATCCGGGGTGAGGAGCCGGTGATCGGCGTGCTCGGACTGAACCCCCACGCGGGTGAACACGGACTCTTCGGCAACCGCGAGGAAGAACGCCTCATCGAACCCGCGATGGAACTCGCCCGGGAACGCGGTATCACCGTCGAAGGTCCCATCCCGCCCGATACCGCCTTTCTTCCGGAACGCCGACGCCGCACCGGCGCCTTCGTCTGCATGTACCACGACCAGGG
>JAGRPC010000344.1:14678-17647 GCA_020439925.1 Verrucomicrobiia bacterium
CTGCCCATCATCCGCACGAGCGTCGATCACGGCACCGCCTGCGACATCGCCTGGCAGGGAAAGGCCAAGGGCAGCAGCCTCGTCGAGGCGGTGCGGCTCGCGGCGAAGCTTGCGAAATGAATTCCGCCATTGAATCATTCTCCATGTTCCGTCGCGTCCTCCTCTTTGCCGGGGTCACCCTTTCCGCCATGCCCACCTTTGCCGATTCCGTCTCCGGCCGCATCGACGTCGTCACCCGGACTCCCGGAATGGTTGCGTTTTGGGACTTTGTCAGGCGCGAGGAGGGCGGGGGAAAGCGGTTCATTGCCCACGTGCCCGAGGGATCGGCCAACGAATACGCCCTCGATGCCGCGAACTACGTCAAGGACTACTGGGGTGCCGGTCCCGCGGCCAGCTACGCCGACTTCCCCCTGATGGGGCGGGGACCCTTCGGTGAAGCGATCCGTATCCGCAGGGAGGAGGATCCCGATTTCCGCCCCTTTCTCTTCGTGCCGCGCTCACGACTCCACGATACGCCGCTGGACATCAAGGGTGCGGGGAAATCGGTGTCCGTCGTCGTCTGGGCGATTCGCGAGAGCGGCAACCACGCCCTCGCCGGGATCTGGCACGAGGGCACCGACCTGAAGCAGAAGGAGACCAGCGCGATCCGGAAGGTCGAGCGCGGCCAGCGACAGTACGCCCTCTTCGCCGGACTGAACAAGCCCGGTTCCGCCTGCGGCCACGTCTCGGAAAACGGCGCCAGTTCCTTCCTCAACCGCTATGCCCTCCACAAATGCAACTCCCTCGGGATCGCGCCGGAAGTGGCGGCCGACTCGCCCGCGGAAGCGCTCGACGCCGCGTGGCACTGTTTCGCGATGACCTTCAATCACGAGACCGACGAACTGACCGGCTGGCTCGATGGGGAGGCCGGTGACCGCTGGCTCGAGAATCCGAAGGAAGACAAGCTCATCTCGTCCGCCTACGAGGCGTGGAAGCAGGGATACGCGAAGACTCTCGGGTTGGAGAATGCCGACTTTCCCGAAGATCAGTATTACTTTCCACCCGAGGGAGAACCGGTCGCGGTGACGCCGCTCGGCGAAGGCGTCGAGCTCCGCGAATATCGCTACACGAAGGTCGAAGTCGTGAAACAGGGCGGCATCGAAGTGCGCGACCTCGTCGCCTTGCGCCTCAATCCCTGGTGGTATCCGCACGATCTTTACACGCCCGCCGAAGACGGGAGCGGCGGCCCCTTCACCATCGGACGTGTCATCCACAGCTCGCGCAGCGTCGGCTTCACCGGGTGGATCGGCGGGGTTGCGGTGTTTGATCGGGCGCTGAAGGCCGAGGAGCTGAAGGCGCTGACGGAGATTGGAAAGACACCTGTGAGTCCGACAAAACAGCGGTGAGGTGACTGACTGCCAGGAACTTCCTTTGTCACCCCCTCGGCTCTCTTCCTGCCGAAGGCTCGGAGTCGGAGAGGACTCGCGGCCTGTCATGCGAGGCTCTCGCGAGGGTTTAGCAGGGTGGAGTTGATGGGGAGAATGAACTCAGAAAACGGGTGGTTTCACAAAGCAAATGTCCGGTTCTGCCAAAACAAGGGAACGAGAGAGTGGAAACCAAAGGAGCGGACCAACTCCACCATAGACGATTTACGGGTTTTCACCTAGAAGATGAAACTCCCGTCGTTTCGGGCGGCGAAGCAGTGCCTCATTCCCCAGCAGCGCCCCATTTCTTTCCATTGATGCAAAAAATGTACTGCTTTCTTTGCCGCGCCTTCGATCGCATTTTCTATGTCTGTCTAAAGCACGCCCTGACTCTGCTTCTGATCCCGGCCTGGCTCCATGCCGACCCGCCCTTTCCGGAGTTTGTGGATCCCCATCCCGATGCCGGGAATCGGTTTGGAGCCGACGTCGTGATGCTCAGCACGGGGAATGTAGTGATCACCGCGCCCTTCGATGATGCGGGCGGCAGCGATGCCGGGGCGGTCTATCTTTTCAATGGGGCCACCGGTGCATTGATCAGCACGCTGACCGGCTCCACTGCCGGTGACAAAGTCGGCAGCAGCGGAGTGACGGCGCTGAGTAATGGCAACTACGTGGTTCGCAGTGAGTTCTGGGACAACGAAGCCGTCACCGATGCCGGGGCGGTGACCTGGGGAAGCGGCACCAGTGGGATCAGCGGAGTGGTGAACGCCAGCAACAGCCTCGTCGGCTCCACCGCCGGTGACAAAGTCGGCAGCAGCGGAGTGACGGTGCTAAGCAATGGCAACTATGTGGTGAACAGCCCGAACTGGAACAACGGAGCTGTCACCGATGCCGGGGCGGTGACCTGGGGAAGCGGCACCAGTGGGATCAGCGGCGTGGTGAGCGCCAGCAACAGCCTCGTCGGTACCGGCGCCAATGACAAAGTGGGTGGCGGCGGTGTTTGGGCGCTCAGCAATGGCCACTACGTGGTGAGCAGCGATCTCTGGAATAACGGAGCCGCCTCCGATGCTGGGGCGGTGACCTGGGGAAGTGGCGCCAGTGGGATAAGCGGCGTGGTCAGCGCCAGCAACAGCCTCGTCGGCTCCAAAACCGGCGACAGCGTAGGCAACTTCGGCGTGGTGGCCCTTAGCAATGGTAATTACGTGGTGCGCAGTCCGAACTGGAACAATGGAGCCGCCTCCGGTGCCGGGGCGGTGACCTGGGGCAACGGCATCAGTGGCATCAGTGGTGTGGTGAGCGCCAGCAACAGCCTCGTCGGTTCCGCCTCCAATGACGGCGTGGGCGGCGGCCGAGTGACGGCGCTGAGCAATGGCAACTACGTCGTGATCAGCTTCAACTGGGACAACGGAGCTGCCACCGATGCCGGAGCGGTGACCTGGGGCAACGGCACCAGTGGCGTCAGCGGCGTGGTAAGCGCCAGCAACAGTCTCGTTGGCTCCACCTCCAATGACAGCGTGGGCGGCCGCGGAATGACGACACTGAGCAATGGCAACTACGTGGTGCGCA
>JAGRPC010000345.1 GCA_020439925.1 Verrucomicrobiia bacterium
TCGTCGAGGCCATCATCGGCCTGCCGACCGACATGTTCTACAACACCGGCATCAGCACCTACATCTGGATTGTCGGCAACCGGAAGCCCGCCGCGCGCAAGGGCCAGGTGCAGCTCATCGACGCCTCCAGCTTCTGGCAGAAGATGCGCAAGAGCCTCGGCAGCAAGCGCAAGGAACTGGGCGACGGCCACATCGAGGACATCACTCGCCTCTTCGGCGAGTTCCGCGAGGAGACCCGCGACGGCGTGCCCATCAGCCGGATTTTCAAGAACGAGGCCTTCGGCTACCGCACCATCACCGTCGAGCGGCCCTTGTTGGGCCCTTTTGAGCTGAATCACGATCAAATTCTCGCTTTCATTCAGGACGAGCCAATCAAAGCGCCTCTGTTCAATGCGGTTGCATCATCCTTTGGTTATCACGACCCACGAGACTCCTGGGATCGCGTGAAGCTCGATCTCGAAGAGATCTACGAGACCCACGAAGTCGAATGGAACGCTCACGAAGAGGCGCTTTGGAAACGGGTCTTCTGTAAGCCTGTCCTCAACACCAAGGGCAAAGCCAAAGGCAAACCCGTCCCCGACAGCAGCCTGCGCGACACCGAGAACGTGCCGCTGGGCGAGGACGTGCAGGCCTACTTCGAGCGCGAAGTGCTGCCCCATGCGCCCGATGCCTGGATCGACCACGAGAAGACCAAGGTTGGCTACGAAATCCCCTTCAATCGACACTTCTATGTGTTCCAACCACCGCGCCCGCTCGCTGAGATCGATGCGGAGCTGAAGGAGTGCACGGGGCGCATTCTCACCATGATCGAGGGGCTGTCGCAATGAGCTTTCCGCGGTATCTGGAATATAAGGATAGTGGCGCCGAGTGGCTCGGCGACGTGCCTAGTCATTGGCGAAGCAGTTTCATGCGTTGGCTCAGCCGCCGTTACTCTGGTGGAACTCCGGATAAAACAAAGCTTAGCTTTTGGGAGGATGGAACGATCCCTTGGTTAAATTCGGGCGCCGTCAATGACCGTCTAATCACGGAACCTTCCACCTTCATCACTGGAGATGCCTTGGCGAAAAGTAGTGCAAAGTGGATCCCTAAAGGAGCTCTTGTAATGGCGCTAGCCGGACAAGGAAAAACTAAGGGAATGGTCGCGCAGTTGGCGATTGCCTCAACGTGTAACCAGTCGATGGCTGCGATTATTCCCGGGCCAGAGATTTTATCGAGATTCCTTTTCTGGTGGTTAGAATCCAATTACCAGAACATTCGGAACATGGCCGGAGGTGATTTGCGCGACGGCTTGAATTTGGAGCTTCTGGGGAATATTTGCTGCCCACTTCCATCGCTCGCCGAACAAACCACCATCGTCGCCTTCCTCGACCGGGAGACAGCGAAGATTGACGCGCTGGTGGCGGAGCAGCGGCGGATGATCGAGCTGCTGAAGGAAAAGCGTCAGGCCGTCATCTCCCACGCCGTCACCAAAGGCCTCCACCCCGACGCGCCGATGAAGGACAGCGGGATCGAATGGCTCGGGGAGGTTCCGGCGCATTGGGAGGTCTGCATTTTCAAACGCCTTGCTCGTGAAGCTATTTCAGGGCCATACGGATCTTCACTAACTAAGGCGATGTATGTCGGCGAAGGCTACAGGGTTTACGGTCAACAGCAGGTGATCCTAGACGAATTTTCCATCGGTGATTACTACATTAGCTCCGACAAGTATTCGCAGATGGAACGCTATTCGGTAAAGCCTCGGGACCTGCTTATTACTGTAATGGGAACGATTGGAGCTGTGGCAGTAGTTCCCGAAGGCGTTGATCCGGGAATAATCAATCCTCGACTGGTTCTTTACCGTGTCGATGAGACGAGCCTGTTACCAGAGTTCGCGCAAGCTCTTTTCCGTAGCGATTTAGGTCGCGTCCAACTCGATTCGACATCGAAAGGGACAACTATGGAAGGATTAAACATGGAAATCATTGGCAGCGTTCGCATTACCGTTCCTCCTGTATTGGAACAGCAATCAATTCTCTCATTTCTCAGAACCGAAACGACCAAATTCGACGCCCTCACCACCGAAGCCCAACGCGCCATCGACCTGCTCCAGGAACGCCGCACTGCCCTGATCTCCGCCGCCGTCACCGGCCAGATCGACGTGCGCGGGTTCGTTTCTCCATCACACGCCAGATGAGTGCCGTTGCCGACATCAAATACCTTCGTGGTCTTTTGGATGAGCTGCGCAAGCTGCCCATTGAGACACCTTGGTTGGAGTTCAAACGGAACAACGCGGATCCCGAAGAAATCGGGGAATACCTCTCCGCGCTGAGCAATGCCGCGGCGCTGGAGGGAAAGGCCAATGCCTACGTCGTCTGGGGCATCGATGATGCGACCCACGATGTCACGGGCACGAGCTTTGACCCTGGCCGCGCGAAGAAGGGCGGAGAGGATCTCGAAAACTGGCTGGTGAGGCTCCTCAGTCCACGGCTGCATTTCCGATTCCACGCATTCGAGTACTTGGGCAAACCGGTTGTCCTTCTCGAGATTCCCCGGGCGTTCGGCAAACCCACTTCGTTCAGCGGGACGGAGTTCATCCGGGTGGGCTCGTATCGGCAAAAGCTCAAGGATCATCCCCAGTTGGAAAGGGATCTTTGGAGAATCTTCGACACCACGCCCTTTGAGTCGCTGGTCGCCAGGGAGCACGTCGAGGCGTCCGAAGTTCTCGCACTCCTCGACTACCCCGCGTATTTTCAACTCCTCAACCGCCCCCTGCCGGAGAATCGGGATGCCATCCTCGAGGCCTTGACCGAGGACGGGATGACCGTCCCGGACGGTGGCGGGCGGTGGAATATCACCAATCTGGGTGCGATCCTCTTCGCGCGTTCTCTCGGAGACTTCAAACCGCTCGACCGGAAATCCGTCCGGGTGATCGTCTACGAGGGGCGTGGTCGATTGAAGACCAGACAGGAGCAGGAGGGAAAAAAGGGCTACGCCAGCGGATTCGAGGGTCTGATTGGCTTCGTCAACGGCCTGCTTCCACGCAACGAGGTCATCGGGCAGGCGCTTCGCCGGGAGGTGCCCATGTATCCTGAATTGGCAGTTCGAGAATTGGTCGCCAATGCCTTGGTTCACCAAGACTTCTCCGTGACAGGTGCTGGCCCGATGGTTGAGATCTTCGCCGACCGGATGGAGATCACGAATCCGGGTCTACCGCTCGTGAAGGTCGAGCGGTTCCTCGATTCACCTCCCCGCTCGCGCAATGAGGCGCTGGCCTCCTTTATGCGGCGGGCCGGCGTGTGCGAGGAACGGGGCAGCGGGGTGGACAAGGTGGTTTTCGAGACCGAGTTCTACCAGTTGCCGGCACCGAGCTTTGAGACACCGGAGGAATCGACCCGGGCGGTTCTCTTCGCTCACAAGCCGCTGAACGACATGGACAAGGCCGAACGGGTGCGCGCCTGTTACCTGCACGCGGCGCTGCGCTACGTCCAGCGCGACCCCATGACGAACACCAGCCTACGGGAGCGGTTCGGGATCGAAAAACGAAACAGCGCCACCGCGTCTCGAATCATCAAAGAAACACTGGACTCCCGGCTCATCCGGCCCCTTGACCCCGAGCAGGGTAAGCGGAACGCACGATACGTCCCCTTTTGGGCATGAATATTTTAATTGATCGTTATTTGATGGAATCGGCGCTTGCGTCGCCAATAAATTCTCAATTCCCTCCATTTCAACGACTTGCAATTTCAGCCTTATTTGATGGCGTGAGCACACCCACCCCTAAAACCATCCAGATCTTCCTCCAGGAGAGGTGCACAGTCCTCATCTCCGCCGCCGTCATCGGGCAGATCGATGTGCGCCAAATCGCGACCCGGGAGGATGCGGCATGACGAAGAAGGTCCGACAGAGAAAGAGCTCTGGCCTGAAGTCGCGAACCGGGCAGGCTCGCCGCGACCTTTACGCCAAGAGCCTTGAGAGAATTGCGAAAGCGATAGAGGCTGGTTACGCGCTGGAAGCGATCACCCTCCTTGAAAGCCTCATCGCCGACCGGTTGGAATCGCGATTGGCATCCATCCATGATCAAAAAGCTGAGAAACGAAAATTCTCCACCTTGGGGAACCTGACTCAGGAGCTAAAAGGGAAGGAATCCGGTGAGCCCCCCGGGGCTGTTGCCATCTACGAACGGGTCGAGAAGTGGGCCGGTCTTCGCAACGAAGCCATCCACGAGTTTGCGAAACTGCGTGAAGGAAGCTCGAAAAAATGGGAGACCAAATACAGGAAAGCGGTCAAGGCAGCCAAGGATGGGATACCGCTCTTTAACGATTTGAGTGCTGAGGTGAAAAAACTGAATCGACCGCGAACAGCCAGATGAGATACCCATTCGTAATCGCCGGTCAGCTCGACACGCGAAAGGAGATGGCGTGAAACGAGGAAGTGCCAAACACCTGTTGGATCTGCTCGAGAGCAATCGGTGCCTCGAGACTCTCAATGCGTTGATTGCCGACGGCTCGGCCTCTATCCAATCAGACGACTGCTGGCAGCCGTTCGGGAAAGCGAATCGGGACGAGTGGCGCGAGATGGAGATTCCGGCCTTCTGTGACCAATACTTCGACGAATTGGCGAATCACCCCGACCTGAAAAACTGGTGGCTGCCGCCACAGACCGACGGGCGGACGCGGAAAGGGGCGACCTGGGACCTACTGTCCACCTGCACCATCGAGGGCAGGGCCGGGCTCCTGCTGGTGGAAGCCAAGGCGCACGAGGACGAATTGGAATATGGGGGGAAACCCATGAGCCTGGCGGCAAACGTTCAGTCCAAGCTCAACCACGAACACATCCGCAAGAACCTGCGTGAAGTGTCGGACAAGCTGAACCAGGCCGCCGACGGAGTGTTCGCGCTTAGTATCGACAGCCACTATCAGCTCGCCAACCGCATCGCCTGGGCCTGGAAGCTCGCCGACTGCGGGGTTCCGGTCGTTCTCCTCTACCTTGGTTTCCTCGGCGACACCTATTTTCGCTCCGACTATCTGAAGGACGCCGACCACTGGCAGCGTATCATGGGTGCCTACCTGCACGGCGTCGTCCCCAAGGCTCTACCCGGAAGACCCGTTGCCGGACAGAATGGAGGCACGTTCACCCTCCTCGTGAAATCCTTGCCCATCAGGGAGGTGTCCTCCAAGTGAGACGGAGTTTAAGAGAATTCACACCATTCCCACAACATTCATCCGCTGAGACGATGCTTGGAAACTACATTGATCGCCCGAGGGAGGACTCTCTCACCGCGTCAGTATTCTCCACTCTGCTTCATCTGCCGGTCAATGAATTCTGGCAGTTGCTGCGCAAGGCTTGTCCCGCCGCCGATCTTCCCGTTTACGTTGGTGAGCCCGACTCAATCGAATTTTGGCCCAAGTGGGATGCCTCTGGTACTGCGAATACTAACTACGTGGAACCGGATGTCTTTATTCGATTCCCTGAGTTCGATCTGATTGTCGAGGCCAAGCGCGGCGACATTGGCTCTCAACACCAATCCCAGTGGCTGAACGAGGTGCAGAGCTACTGCAACGTCTACGGGTCCGAGGACAGAGAAGTGAGATTGATGGCTCTGGGCGGCGTTTGGAACATCCGAGACGAATCCGTGCCCCTTCCCGCTTCAGTATCCAACGCTGAAACAGAACGTAGATGCCCCGTCCACATGGCGGAGTGGCGTCGGCTGCTGGAAGCGATCACCGATGAGCGAAGACGGCAGCGAGGAGAATCGCCAAGTGGTGATGGCAAAGCGCGAGTGCGGATTCTGACGGATGCCATCCACTTCTTTGACGTTCATGGCTTCGTCCCACTTCGCCTCTTCTCCAGTTTTGATTTTTCCCACTACGCACTCGCGACAGACTTGGGCGATGCCCATGAACGTCTGCAGAAAGTTCATTCAAAGCTCATAACACGATGACCCCCGCCGAAACTTTCACCGAGGTGCGCAAAGCCTACCGCTTGCTGCACGACTATCAGAGAATGGTGATAGATGCCATTCGCTACATCGAACGCCAGATCGACATGCCTGCCTGGGTGGTTTGGCCTCATTTTGCGCGAGATTCCCGCGGTGGGTGTCGCTACCTTTCGGACTCGTCTTGGGACTGGTTGCCAATGATGAGTTCGGTCTTTCACTTCGTGCGACAGGAAGGAAACGACTTTTATGGCCTGACCATACTGCTCATCAGCGACGATGGCTTCATCCCGGGCGACAATCGGGACCGTGAAGATGTTACAACCTTCGTTTCAGTGGACCAATCGGAGACTCGTGTCGCTACGTTTCTATATCGTCAGCATCCCCATACGTTCAACAAGGACCTGTTTATCAAAGGCGTGCTCCACGACTTTCTGCGCGATGGCAAGGCACTACCATCACACGTTACCGGAAGGATCTACAATGCCGAGCAAATTTGCAGCTACGAAGGACTGGATATGATCGTGAGCGAATTGGTCGAATCAGCCAAGGCCTTTGACTTTCCGTTGAAGTTGATCCAGCGCAGCCAATCAACTTCAGAAACTCAATGAGCACCCCCTCCCCAAAAACCATCCAGATCTTCCTCCCCGGCGGCGACCCCCGGGGCATCCGCGTGGCGGAGATCAC
>JAGRPC010000346.1 GCA_020439925.1 Verrucomicrobiia bacterium
AGAATCCGGGATCGGGTGACTGGAGGACCGCGAAAGCTCCGGTGACCTCGATTGCGAACCCGAGAACTTCGCGGGAAAGGAGGTGTCGCCATTCCGAATGCAAATCCCGGTCGGGAACCGGGCAGATGGAGAGCAGTCCCCATACCACGACCACCGGAAGGACGAGGCGATCGGATATGAGGATCCGTCTGCCGCGGACTATCGGATTCCTCATGGAAGACTTTTGCGATCACGCACGCCGCCCGCAAGTGAGAATTCGGGGCGGAAATGGCGATGGAGGGGTCATGCGGGCTCCCTGTCGCGTTGACGGGTCCCGGCGCTGGGTTACAGTCAGCGCGCCATGCTCGACATCCGTCAACTCCGCGAAGACCCCGAAGGAATCAAGACCCGCCTCCAGAACCGGGGGGGAGAATCCTGGCGTCTCGTGGACGAGGTGCTCGCCTTCGACGAACGGCGCCGCGCCGGGGAGACGGAGAAACAGACCCTTCAGGGTGACCGCAACCGCCTCTCGAAAGAAATCGGGGCGATGAAAAAGGAGGGAAAGGACACGGGTGAACTCGAGGCCACCGTCCGGGGAATCGGGGAGCGCATCAAGGCCATCGGCGAGGAAGCCGACGCGGCCGAGGCCGGACAAACCGGAACCCTTCTCCAGATTCCCAACCTCCCCCATGAGGCTTGTCCTGTCGGCAGCGACGAGACCGCGAATCCTGTGGTGCGCGAATGGGGAACAAAGCCGGAGTTTGCCTTCGAACCGAAGGACCATGTCGAGATCGGCACGCGCCTGAAGCTCTTTGACTTCGAACTCGGGACAAAGATCAGCAGCGGGGGTTTCGTCGTCTTCACCGGGGCCGGAGCGAAACTGGAGCGAGCCCTTATCCAGTTCCTCCTCGACCTCCACACCGAGTTCCACGGTTACGAGGAGGTGGCTCCGCCGCACATCATCAACCGCGACTGCATGTTCGGGACCGGACAGCTTCCGAAATTCGAGGACGACATGTATGGCCTCGAAGAGAGCGCCTTCTTTCTCGCCCCCACCGCCGAGGTGCCGGTGACGAACCTCTATCGCGAAATGATCCTGAAGGAGACGGATCTCCCCATCAAGGTCACCGCCTACACGCCCTGCTTCCGCCGCGAAGCCGGGTCCGCGGGACGCGAGAGCCGGGGTCTCATCCGCATGCACCAGTTCGACAAGGTCGAGCTGGTCAACATCGTCCATCCCGATCAGTCCTTCGCCCAGCTCGAGATCCTCACCGCGGAAGCCGAGGCCGTGCTCCAGCGGCTTGGCCTGCACTACCGGGTCATCGAACTCTGCACCGGCGACCTCGGTTTCAGCTCGGCAAAGACCTACGATATCGAGGTCTGGGCTCCGGGCCACGGCGCTTATCTCGAAGTTTCCAGCTGTTCCAACTTTGTCGATTACCAGGCGCGCCGCATGCGCCTTCGCTTCAAGGACGCCGACGGCAACAACCGTTTCTGCCACACGCTCAACGGCTCGGGAACGGCCCTACCGCGCCTCTATGTCGCCCTTCTCGAAACCTGGCAGCAGGAAGACGGCTCCGTGAGAGTGCCCGAGGCTCTTGTCCCGTATCTGAAGCGGGAAAGCCTCGGCTGAACGGTTTCCACACCACTTGAGACCGTCTCTGGTCGAACACCCGACCCTGTTTCTTCCGGGCAAAAAAAAGAGGCCCGGATCCGACTGACGCGGACCCGGGCCTGATGCGGGAGAACAGAAAGGTTTCGGGGTCTCACTCAGCCGAAACGGCGATGGCGTCGTCTCCGCGCTCTCCGGTGCGGATGCGGATCGCGTCTTCGATCGGGGAGACGAAGACCTTGCCGTCGCCGATCTTGTTCGTGGAGGCGGCCTTCACGATGGTGTCGACGATCTTGGCGGCATCACCGTCTTCGACGACGATTTCCAGTTTGACCTTGGGAAGGAAGTCGACCGTGTATTCGGATCCGCGATAGATTTCGGTGTGGCCTTTCTGGCGTCCGAATCCTTTGACTTCACTGACGGTCATGCCGTGCACACCGGCTTCGGTGAGCGCTTCTTTGACTTCTTCGAGTTTGAAGGGCTTGATGATGGCTTCGATTTTTTTCATTGGTTTTTCGTGTCAGATGGTTTGGTGAGACTTGGGATTCCCATAAAAGCATCTTGCGTGCCAAGATTCATAAAGTGTTCTCCGAGAGCCTTTGAAGGGGTTTTTCGGATGGAAATCCGGGCAAAACGGATTTCCAGGTGGTAAGTTTCTTACCACCGACCGGAAAGGATTTGACCGCTTTGCCGCCGGTTTCGATGTCATGGCCAAATCGCATCTCCCCTGGGTCCTCGTCGTCGACAACGATCCCGCCACCTCCGCGGCGATGCGCATCGCTTTTGCCGATGCCGATGTGCGTCTTGTCTCGGTGTCCGATACGGAGCCCGCCTCCGCGGAACTGATGCACCGTCCCTTCGATGCGGTGGTCTGCGATCTTTCGGGCGAGGCGTTTCCCGGATTCGAGTGGCTGAAATCGGTCCATCGATCTCATCCCCACCTTCCCATCATCGGCGTGGCGCCCTCCGGGGGAAGCCGTTCTGCGATCGAGGCGGTGAAGGCCGGTGCCTTCGATTTCCTCGCCAAACCTCTTGACCCGGGAGAGGTGAGCCGGGCGGTGAAGGAGGCGATCGAATGCTCCCGGAAAGGCGCCGAACCTGTCGCGATCGACCCACGCAACCAGCTCGCAGAGGACAGCGACACGCTCGTCGGAAACAGCCGGGCCATGCTGGATGTTTACAAGAACCTCGGACGTCTCTCTCCCACTCCTGTCACCGTGCTCATCCGCGGGGAGACCGGGACCGGCAAGGAGCTGATCGCCCGCGCCCTCTACCAGCATGGGCACCGCGCCCACCGCCCCTTCATCACCGTGAACTGCGCGGCGATTCCGGAGAATCTCCTCGAGTCGGAACTCTTCGGCCACGAAAAGGGGGCCT
>JAGRPC010000347.1 GCA_020439925.1 Verrucomicrobiia bacterium
GGGCGCGGACGGCTGGGCGACGCCAGCCTGGCGGAGCTCGGCCAGCTCTCGGAGTGCCCCGATCTCACCCAGCTTGAGTTGGCCTACTTTGGAAAGGCTACCGACGCCGGACTGGAGCACCTCGCCGGGTTGAGGCAGCTGGAGATCTTCGCCTTCCGGGGGGCCTCCGTCCCGGGGCATGCCTTCGCGAAATTCGAGGGCTGGACGAAGCTCAAGTCGATCAACTTCCACTCCAACGGTCTCGACGACGAAGGGTTTGGCCATGTGTGCGAGAACTTCCCGAACCTCGAGTTCATCAAGCTCTGGCACTCCCAGGCCATCACCGACGCCAGTGCCGCTCACCTGGGCAAGCTCGGCAAACTGAAGGGCATCGAGATCAGTTGCAAACACGCAACCGCCGGTCTCTTCCGGGACATCGGAAAGGTGCCCCTCGAATATGCGGCTCTGGAATACGGGGTGAATTCGCCCGCCGCGGAGATCATCGCCACAGTCGCCTCGCTTCCCACCTTGCGCCGCCTCTCGATCCAGGCCGATTCCTGCACCGACGAGGATCTCGCGGCGCTCGCCGGGGTGAAGCAGATCGAAAAACTGTCGCTCTCCAGCCTGCCTCTGACCGATGAACGAATCGGCCGGCTCAAGGCTTTCGCCTTTCTCGAGTCGATGGATCTGATCGACCGCAAGAACGGCTACGCCGAAGACGTTCAGAAGAAAGTCAAAGCGGCGCTGCCCGGCGTGGAAGTGACCTTCATCCAATGATAGCGTGGCAAACCCTTTTGGTAGTTGGGACCTGGGTTTGCACGAGACGATCGATAACTGTCATTCATCGCCTTCCAACCCATTGAAATCCGCTCTCCGATCGGGCAGCCCAGTTTTTGGGCCTAACCACCGCCCCTCTTCTTTATGATGAAGTTCTCTTTCACCCTTCTGTCCGCCTGTTTGATTCAATCCCTTTCGCTCACCGTCCGCGGCGACGAAGCGCCTCTCTGGGATCTCGCCGGAAACGAGATCGCCGCCGACTTGAGTTCGGGGCGGATCGAAAGGAGAGAGGGAGCGGTTACCCTGCGTGACGGCGCGGCCTTCGCCGTCCCGGCGGAGGCTTTTCCCGATCAGGGAAACTTCACGGTGCAGGTCACGCTCTCGCTCGAGGAGCTGGTGCAGGACGGAGTCTGCACGGTGATGAACAAGGAGAGTGAGGGAACGGACAACGGCTTCTCCCTCGCTTTCAACTACAAGGAGAATCCCTACTACGCGCGGCAGGTCAGTTCCGTGGTCAACAAGATCCTCATGACGAGCAGCGGAGTCGGCGGACGGAACGCACCGGAGCTGCATCGTCCCTACACCTTCACCGTGGCGGTGCGGGACGGGCTTGCGACGTTTTACCTCGACGAGGTGCCGGTGAAGACCTGCTTCATGGAACTCATACCGAACGGGCAACCGATGTGGATCGGACGCAGCGTGAATCCCAGGGCGAAACCGTTGCCGGTGACGATTCACGAGGTGAAAGTGTATGGACCGGATTTCCACTACGTCTCCAAACGCGAGGCGACGAGCGAGTTTCCGCGCGGAGCCGTGGCGGGTAAGGGTTGGGCCCTGGACGTTCCCAAGATCGATCATCCGGAGTGGCCGAAGGTCCTGATCTACGGTGACTCGATTTCGATGGGGTATCGCCAGTCGTTCATCCCGGAGATGCTGAAGAGGAATATCTACGTCTTCCACTGCGTGCATTTTGTGGGCGGCGAGGTTCCCGAGGCGGCGCTCACGGAGATGGCCGGACGTTACCCCTTCGACGCGATTGTCTTCAACAACGGCCTGCACTCCCTGAGCTGGACGCCCGACAAGGTTTCCGACGAGGTGGTCCTCGAGCGGATGCGGAAGCTGGCGCGCTGTTTCAAGAACGGGGCTCCGCAGGCCAAGTTGCTCTACCTGATGACGACCCCTCACACGGCCTCGCGCCCCGCGCCGGACCAGCCGGTCAATGCCTTCGGCGACAAGAACGATGTCGTGATCCGACTCAACACGCTCTCCGCGCAGGTGATGAAGCAGGAGGGGATCGAGGTGATCGACGGCTATGACCTGCTGGCGGGTCGACTGGATCTGGCGGCCGGAGACAACTACCACTGGCAGAAGCCGGCGTATGAATTGCTCAGCGAGGCGATCATCGGGAGAATCGAGGCCTTGTTCAAGGAGGCGAAGCAGGAGCGTTGACCGCTTTCGTAGGACGAAAGTCGGAAATCGCTCCGGAGTTTCTCTCTTTCCCTGGGCCCTTGGTCCTATGGCGAGAAACGTCGTGAGAGGGGAAGGTTTTTCATGATCGGAACCTTCGCGAAACCAGCCTTCACCCGGACCCGCCTGCTTTTCCTTGCCTTGGCGTTTGTAAGCCCCCTCGCAGCTCGACCCTTCGGCACCAAATTGATCCTACCGCCCTCGGGCACCGGCGACACCCGGGGCGAGGGCATCAACGTTCACGGTCACGTGGTCGGCAATTACACCACCCCGACCAACCGGGTGCGGGCCTTCATTCACCGCAACGGGGTTTCCTCCGACCTGCCGGAACCCGTGGGCACGACCAGCAGTGGCGCGAATGGGATCAACGCTTCCGGGGTCATCGTCGGTTCGTACCGCGTGACCAATCTCCGCGCCTGCGTGTGGGACGGCAACGTCCTGACCGAGCTTCCCGTGCCCCCCGGCGCTCGTGACACGGTCGCCCATTCAATCAACGATGCGGGTCTGATCGTAGGGAGCTACACCGATGCGTCCCTCGACACCCATGTCTGCATCTGGCAGGGCGGCAATCTGGTTTATCCGGTGAAACCGATGGGAGCGACGTATTCGGCGGCGTTTTCGGTTGGGAATAATGGAACTTTCGTAGGGAACTATCAATCTGCGGGCGGGAACCGCGCGTGCCAATGGGGCAACGCGGCCTTGGTCGAAGTGTTGCCTCTTCCCCAGGGAACGACGGATTCCGATGTCTCCGGGATCAACAACGTGGGAGTGGCGGTGGGTTCGGCCCACTCCTCGATGAGCCTGGGGCAGGCCTGCGTCTGGCAGGGGGCCTCGGTCTTTACCTTGCCGAGTCCCGGAACCGGACACTCTTCCGCCATCGACGTGAATGACGGCGGACAGATCGTCGGAGAATTCTTTGCCGAGGGAAACATGGCGGGCCGGGCCTGGTTTTGGGAGACGGGAACGCCGGAGTTCCTGCCCCAACCGGCGGGTGCCTTTACTACCACCGCCGCGGCCATCAATGACGCCGGGCAGATCGTCGTCAATTATAGTTTCAACTCGGCTCCGAGCCGTGCCGCGATTCTCGAGGAGGCCTTCCGACCCACCGTCAAGATCAGTGGTCGGAAAAAGGTCGTCACCTCGAAGAGCCGGGTCACGATCCGTGGCACCACGACAGACTTCGTCGACCGCGTGAACTGGGAGGGAAAGGGGAGTGAGGGGAAGGCCAAAGGCACGAAACCATGGGTCCTTCCCTATCGCCCCAAGCCTGGCCGCAACCTGGTCCGCGTGACCGCCGCGGGCCCGGGCGGGACTTCCAAATCGGCCCACGTCGTGATCGTGCAGCACTAATGGCGGAGGCGAAGTAAAAAAAATGCGTCGACGGCGGTAACCGAAGTGGCTGGTTCCCCAAGATAGGGATGTCAGAACGACATCAAACCCCCATGAATATGAAAACCAACCCTATCCAATCCACCCTTGCCTCCTTGATTGCCGGCCTTTGTCTTGTCTCCGGCAACGCCTTCGCCGATGCGCCCCTCAAAAGCGCCCTCGGTCTCAGTATCGATCAGGCGGCCAAGGTCGACGTGATCCAGAAAGAGGCGCGCGACGCCGTCCGTCCCGTGCGAGGAGAACTGCTCCGCGAAGAGCGGGTCCTTCGAAGGGCAAGATTCGACAACGACGCCGAGGGAATCGCCCGGCAGGAAACGCTCCTCGCGCCGCTTCGCGAAAAGCTTGCTGCAATCTTCGCGAAGGAGTCCGAGGAGATCCGCTCCCTTCTCACACCCGGGCAGAAGGCCAAGTACGAGGAATATCTGAAAGTCCGCGACGAGATGGTCGGCAGCTCGCGTGATGTGAAAGAGTTCAAAAAGTCCGGGGAAAACGCCTCCGAATAAGCCGCGCGCCCGACTTCTCCCGTTAGAGTGAAATCCGGTCGAAAACCGCCAACCTCAAGTTTCGAGAGCCGGATCCGAGGGATCCGGCTTCTTCGTTCTCGGGAGGGATCGAGGTTTCCCCCACAGTCAGGAGGTCACTTCTTTTCCAGCAACTCGTCGACCAGCTTCGAGACCTCCAGCGACATGGGGTGACCGGTGGCCGCCACCTTGCCGTCCTGGTCGATGATACAAACGGTCGGGATCCCGCGAATCCCGTAAGCGACGGGACCGGGGGCGCGGAAACCACCCTCGCCCGCCCACCGGTTGGTGGTCTTGTCCCATCCTTTCGAGGTGAGATGAGTGGTCGCGGCCTCCATGGTGTTGTCGATGCTCAGGGCGATCAACTCGACCTTGTCGCCCCAGGCTGGATGGGCTTCGCGATAAGTCTGCATCTTCGCCATGGGGGCCTGGCAGGGGCCACACCACGAAGCCCAGAAATCGAGGACGACCACCTTGCCGCGATAGGCGGAGAGCTTTTCCCTGGTGCCGTCTTCGAGCTTGATGAACTCGATATCGGGGGCCCCCATGCCCTCCTTCGGTCCGGCGGGTTTCGCCGACGGAGTAGCGGCGGGGGATTTTGCTCCCACTGCCGCGAGGGCGCTCTTTGTGTAATTGCTTGCCGGATACTCCCTCTCCAGGGTTTCGGCGAGAGCCTTGGCCTTTTCGATGTCTTTCCCCGCCTGGTGAGCCTGGACCAGATGGTAGCCCGCGTGGGCGGCGTTTTCGCCGGCCATGGCCGCCCGGTAGCCGGTCCATGCCTTTTGAAAGTCGGGAATCGATTCCGCCAGCCGGTCCGAAAGGCGATGGCACTCGCCCCGCTGCATCGCGGCGTCGATCGCCAGGTCAGAGTCGGGGTGCTTCGTGAGAAGCTCCGTGAACACCGCGATGGCATCATCGTATTTCTTCAGGGACTCGAGGCTCGTGCCAAGATAAAGACGGACCTGATCTTCGGCCTTGGAGTCCGGATGAGCTTCGAGGAACTGGCGGCATGCGACCGCCAGCTCTTCCTGTTTCTTCTGCTCTCGAAGCTGGGTGATTCTCAGGAAGTCCTCCAGGGGATCGTCTCCCCCTCGGCTGAAGGTTGGAAAGCAGATCGCTGCGGCCAACAGAACCGCGCGGGAGAGGATGGCGGATAGCTTCATCGGGATTGCCGGGTTGAGAGACTACCCGGCATCGTGACCATCGGGACTCGATCGGTCAATCCCGGATTCTTGGTTCCGGCATCGCTTTTCCCGCGAGGGATGACCTTTCGGGGAGGCCCCGGTCAATTCCACTCTATACTTCCCTTTTCGGCTGGTTTCCCCGGGAACGCTCCCGCACCCGGTAGCCCTGGGTGCCGTTGTTGCACTTCTCCAACTCAAAGAGGTCGATCGCCCCGAGGAGACCGCTGAGCTTGGCGAAGCCGAAGGTTCGGTGGTCGATCGAGCTCTGGTTCGAGAGGTGGTTGCCGACCGGCCCGAGGGGAGCCCACCCATCCTCGTCGGCGCACGCCTCGATCGCGCTGCGCAGCGTGTTGATGAGCTTGGTGTTGCCCTTCAGCTGGTCGGGCGCGGTGCGTTGTGCCTTGCGGACGGCGGCGGCCTTCTCGTTGTCGTCGAGGTAGAGAAACTTGGTGCAGCTGTTGATGAAGGGGGACGGTGTGCTGTGGCCCCCGAAGCCGATCACCTTTTTCCCCTCGGCACGGAGCCGGGTGCAGAGGGGAGTGAAATCACAATCCGACGAGACGATGGCGAAGGTTTGGGCGGTCTTCGTGTAGAGGAGATCCATCGCGTCGATGACGAGCCGCATGTCGGTGGCGTTTTTTCCCTTCACGAGGTCGAAGAGCTGCACCGGTTCGATCGCGTGTTCCTGGAGGGCTTCGGTCCAGCCCTTGAGGGCGGACTTGGTCCAGTTGCCGTAGGCTCGCCGAATGTTCGCGACGCCGTAAGTGGCGAGCTCGGTCATGATGAACTCGATCTTTGCCGAGGGCGAATTGTCCGCATCGATGAGGAGAACGATGCTGTCGTGGGGGGTGGTCATGAACTGGTATACTCTCGCATCGAGGACCGGCCCACGAAAGACGAAAGAAAACCGGCGATTCGAATCGCCTCCCCCGTGAATCTTCGGAACAAGATCTTGATATCGTGTCAGTCTATTCCGAACCATTTTGCACGGCTCCCGTCTGATGATCAAAACCCGTCTGTTTCTGGTTTTCTTCTTTCTCTCTTTCTCTTCTTGGGCGGGATGGTTCCGCTATGGAAACACGATGCCGGAGTGGTTGTCGATCATCCTGTCGATCTGGAACTGGCTCGTCGGTCCCGTCGTCGTGATTGCGATGGCCAGACTCGCGAAAGAGGAGCTGGACTTCGAGGATCCTCGCGGGTTTTGGTGGGTCCTGGTCCGCATTCTCGTCGGAACCCCGCTGGGATTCTTCGGGCTGGTTTTCATTGCCACGGGGTTGGGCTTGATGGGGTTTGCTCTTTGGAAGATGGTCTCAAGCGGTGACGCCACGACGATCCACTTTTTCTCTGCTTTCGGACTATTGTCTCTCGGGGTCGTGTTGGGAGGGCAGATGATTTTCGGTGTTTTTCGTCGGTCGGGGCCCACGAGACAGGAGATCGTGGAGGAACGGCGCATACGGGAGGAGCGCCTGGGCAATCCTGATTGGGGTTTTTACGAGAAGCACCTGTGCCGTCCGGTGCCTGCGATTCTAAGGGAACGATATGGAAAGCCGGATGAGTTCGTGCTTTCGTTTCCGGACGGGGAAGACTTCGAGGCAGTCTGGTCTCCGATTCATCCTGCCGAGGTCGTTCCGGCGCTTGAAACCAAGGGAGAGATGGAACTTCTCCCGTTTGCCTCGGGGTCCGAAGGTGGGTTCTTGTTCCTGATGCCCGGGGTCGAAACACGGGACGGAGTGTTCCTGGCAGACACGGATGAAGCAGACCATGTCAGTCGCCTCTTTGCTACAGCAGAAGAGTTTTTTGCGACGCTTCGGGAGAGTTCTCCTTGAGGAATCCGATCCATGACCGAAAGGAACCGACCGTTGTTCGGATTCAGAAAATGCGTTTTCCACTGCTTTTCCCCTCCATTCTGCTCGTCTCGCTCGTCACCTGCTTCGCGGAGGACGGACCCACCGGCTCGCCCGTAGAGAAGAAGGACTTCTCCCCGATTTGCCTGGCTGCGAATGACCTCTCCATCGCAACGGGGCAACCTTCCCTGGTGCTCATGTCGAGCGGATCCACTCACATCCCGGTGTGGTCGTTGTCGGGGGGTACGGTCGGGCAATCCGTCTCCGGATTGGTAAGCGGTCTCCCAGGCGAATGCGTCGCCGTGAAGGTCGAGATCGTCGTCACTTCGACGGATGAGACGACGAGCCCCGACTTTTCGGATGTCTACCGGGTCCACCTCTCACAGATGACAGAGGACGCCCCGTTCACCGAACGTTATCGTCTCGGCAAACCCGTCCGGACGGCGCTCCCGGCGGCGGCGCTTCACTCGCGGACGATTGTTCTGGAGTCCTACTACGAGGTCGAACCTTCGTTGCCGCTGACGGTGCGGATTCAGCGGGAACCCGGAGATCCCGGCGACTCCTTCACGCGTCCCATCGGCTTGGCCCTCGTCAAGGTGACGCCCCTGCCCGCTCCCGCGGAGCCCCGTTTGGTGCAGGATGTGGGCGGTTACAATTCGTGGCCGATGATCCAGGCCATCGGGGAAAAGCTGGTCTGTACTTACAGTCGTGGTTCGGCTCATTCGATCGGCGAAGATGTCCGGGCCGTCTACGCCCGCACTTCCACGGATGGTGGAAAGACGTGGAGCGAGGAAACCATGGTCGCGGACACGCCGGGCTACGG
>JAGRPC010000348.1 GCA_020439925.1 Verrucomicrobiia bacterium
GAACACGAAATACAGCGCCTCGACCGAGGTTCCCGAGTTGATCTACTACGGCGATGTCGACGGCAGCGGCAAAATGAACCTTGTCGAGGCGAAATTCGACCGCGGCCTGAACTGCCTCCTTCCCCGGCGCGGCCTGAGCTGTTCGTCCCTCGCCATGCCGAAGCTGCTCCAGAAGGTGAACACCTACGAAGGCTGGGCCAGCTCGACCCTCGACCAGATCTACGAGAAGGCGCGTCTCGAGAGCGCGCTCAAGCTGGAGGCCACCACGCTCGAGTCGGCGGTGCTGCTCAACGACGGGGAGGGACATTTCACGGTGCAGCCGCTTCCCGTCCTCGCCCAGATTTCGCCGGCCTTCGGGATCGCCCTGACCGATTTCGACGGCGATGGCTACTCCGACGCGGTGCTCGCACAGAATTTCTTTTCGCCGCAGCAGGAAACCGGACCCTACGACGGAGGTCTCGGGCTCCTGCTGAAGGGCGGTCCGGGCAAGGGCGATTCTCTCGAGCCGGTCTGGCCGGGGGAAAGCGGGATCGTCGTTCCGGGTGACGCGAAGAGCCTCGCGGTCACGGACTTCGGGAGCGACGGGCGCCCCGACCTCTTTTTCGGGATGAACAACGCGGCCCCGGTGATCCTCATCAACGAGAGTGAGGAGGGCGGGGCACCGCTCGTGATTGCTCTCGACGGGAAGCCCGGCAATCCTACAGCGATCGGAGCGAAGGTCACCGTAGCGGTTCCCGGTTTGCCGGAGCAAACTGCAGAGATCGCCGCCGGATCCGGATACCTCACTCAGAGCACCCCTGAACTGTTCTTTGGATGGGGCAGGAATCCGGAGATTGTCAGCGCCACCGTCAAGGTGCGTTGGCCCGACGGGAGCGAGCTGAAGCAGGAGATCAAGAGGGGAGAAGATCCGGTCCACCGTTTTTCGATGGAGTGAGAGGGGCTCACGCGGAGTTCTTTTCCCCCGCCAGCCATTCCTCGACGATCCCGCGAAAGGCGGTCACCGCGGGATCGTCTCCTTCGCGCGACCAGACCATCACCACCGGAAGCGTCTCCCCGGGAAGCAGGGATTTCAGCACCACTTCGGGCGTTTCCGGCGTGACGCTTTCGGGCACGATGCCGATCCCGGACCCGGCTTCGACGTAGCGGAGGATCGTTCCGATCACGCTGGGAGTGTGGGCGATGCGGGGAACAAAACCCGCGGCGGCACAGGCGGCGAGAATGGTGTCATGCGAGCCGGCTCCCTCCCGCCGGGCGAGGATCACGACCGGTTCTCCGTCGAGGTCCTTCCAGGAAAGCGCCGGTTTTGCGGCCAGTGGATGAGAGGCGGGAACGGCGGCGCAGAGTTTCTCCTGACACAACAACAACGACTGCAGGCCCAGCGCCTCGTGGGCGAGGACCGGTCGGGTCAATCCGACGGAAAGGCGGCCTTTCGAGACCATTTCCCAGACGCGTTCCGGAGTCCTTTCCTCGAGGACGATGGTGACCCCCGGATATCGTTCGTGGAACTCGCGGAGGAGCTTCCCGAGAAAGGCGCGTGTCGGCGGCCCGATGTAGCCGAGGCGCAGCTCCCCGTCCTCGCCCGCCGCCGCGCGACGGACGCGACGTATCGTCTCGTCGAGTCGCTCGAAAAGGAAGCCCGTTTCCCTGAGTAGGACCGCACCGCCGGGAGTGAGCCGCATCGCCCGGCGGTTCCGCTCCAGGAGGAGGACGCCGATCTCCGCCTCAAGTTCCTGAACCGCGCGGCTGAGGGCCGGCTGGGCGATGTGCAGTCGGCGGGCGGCCTTGGAAAAGCTCAACTCCTCGGCGACCGCATGAAAGTATCTCAGGTGACGAAGATCCATGGGAGGAATGAAGCGGTGATAACTTTCCGGCATAAAAGCAATGTCGACAATCTATTTTCGTTACAAGAGATTGCCGGGTTTCTTGCCCGTCGTCCCGATCGAACCATGACTCTCTCCAAGCCGCCGAAGAAACGACTGTGGATCTGGTTTCTCTGGCTCGGACTCTTCTATGCGATCTGGGGCTTCCTCGTTTTTGTGCAGGGACGCGGGGAGATGGTGAAGGAGCACTGGCCCATCGCTCTCGCCATGGCGGTGGGGAGTTACGCCGCGGGATCGACTCCCATGGGTGGAGGAACGGTCGGTTTCCCCATTCTCGTGCTGCTCTTCGACCAGCCTGCCCAGCTCGGACGCGACTTCAGTTTCGCCGTGCAGTCGATCGGCATGACGAGCGCCTCGATCTTCATCCTCGCGCGTCGCCAGCCGCTCGCGTGGGCCATGCTGAAGGGCGCCGCCATCGGATCCCTCCTTGGCACTCCCCTGGGCATCCTCTTTGTCGCTCCCCTGATTCCGGCCCTGTGGATCAAGCTCCTCTTCGCCGTGATCTGGGGCAGCTTCGGACTGCTTCACCTGCGGCGCATCGGGGAAATCGCCTCTCACGAGGGAATGACCGACTTTGACGAACGCTGGGATTTTCGCGTCGGCCTGGCCGTCGGAGTTCTTGCCGGCGCCATGGTCGTTTCGGTGACCGGGGTCGGGATCGACATGGTGCTCTACACCGTGCTGGTCCTTCTCTGTCGCGCCGACCTGAAAATCGCCATCCCCACTTCGGTCCTGATCATGGCCTTCACTTCGGTGGTCGGCATGGCCACCAAATTCGCCTTCACCGGAGTCCAGCCCGGGGTCTTCGACAACTGGATTGCGGCGGCCCCCATTGTCGCGCTGGGCGCTCCGCTCGGCGCCTTCATGGTCGATCTCATCGGGAGGAAACCGACCCTCTTCTTTGTTGCGGTCCTCTGCGTGATCCAGCTCGTCTGGGCTCTTCATGAAGAACGCGCCGCCCTCGGGATCAAGGGGATGACGATTTCCCTCGCCGCGGTGGGACTGTTCCTCTTTGGATTCGAGCGCCTTCGAGTTTATGGCGCCGTCCTCGTCGGCGAACGCTGCGCCCGACGTGGCGACGCCCGGCGTGAAGACGCCCCGACCGGCGAAGAGCGTCGGACCTGACCCTCTCGGGCAATCGATCGCACCCGGTCGGGTCAGGCGTCGAGGCCGTCCATCGTGCCGGTGCTCGTGGCGAAGCTTTCCTCCTCCAGGCCGAGACGGTGAAGGGCATCGAGGTAGAGATTCGGCAGCGGGTAATTGTTCTTCTGATCGAAGGCGAGGTGCCGGCCATGTTTGAAACCGCCGCCGGCGAAGAGCACGGGCATGTTCTTGTTGTCGTGGCTCGAGGCGTTGCCGAGGTTCGAGGTGAGGAGCACCATCGTCTCGTCGAGAAGGCTTCCGGATTTCAGCTTGCGGAGGAAGTCGCCCCAGGCGTCGATCGCGGCCTGTTCGACGATGGCGAGCTGTCGCAGCTTCTCTTCGTCCATGCCGTGGTGGCTGAGGCCGTGGTAACTCTCGTCGACCCCCTCGATCCCGGTGACCCCGTTCCCGGTGATGTGCAGGGTGACGAAGCGGGTCGAGTCCGTGGCGAGGGCCATGTGGACGATGTCGAGAAAGATGCGTTCCACCGCGACCTCGTTGTCGCGCGGGATCGCGACGGGTTTGGCGAGATCGACCTTCGGCTTGGGACGATTGACCCAGGCCTCGTTGGCGACGAGGCGCTGCTCGAGATCGCGCACTCCGCTGAACCAGGCATCGAGCTTGTCGCGATCCGAGGACCCCAACTCGCGCTGCAGGGATTTCGCCTCGGCGGCGACGGCGTCCATGACACTGCGTCCCTGGCGGATCAGCTCGGCCTGGCGTTCGCGTTCGTCGGGCCTGTCGTCGACGAAGAGTCTCGTGAAGAGGCGGATGGCGTTGTTCTCGGCCGGAATCATCGCCCCGGTCTCGGTGTAGGACGGGCTCGACTCGCGGGCCGTGTTGAGAACGAGGGAGGGGAAACGCGTCTCGTGCCCGAGATGTTTCGCCATGAGCTGGTCGAGCGAGATGGTGTTGCGCGAGGTCGTGCCCCGCATGTTGGGGCAGGCGGAAAAGATACTGCCTTCCGCACTGTGGCCGCCGGTGACGCCGGGGTGCGAGGAGCCCGATACGATCGTGAAATCCTCTCGAAGGTCCTGGATCGAGCGGAGATAGCGGGAGGCCTGGTAATCGCGTCCGGAGCCCTCGGGAACGAGGTTGGGGTTGTGCAATCCGAGGGCGAGACTCACGCCCACAAAGCGTTTCGCACGCCTGTCGTCCGGCGCTTTTGCGAAAGCCGGGATCATCGCGTCGAGGAGCGGCAGGGCGAGGGACACTCCCGCGCCTCGGAGGACGGTGCGCCGGGAGAGGGATTTGCCGGAGGTGTAGGTGCTCATGTCAGGAAAAAAATCTGGTTATTTTGTCAGGAAAATGTCGCTGGTCAGCGCGGCGGTGACGAGGGTGCGAACACCGCCTTTGCCGGAGGTGGAGCGGGCCGCGATGTCGGCGAGGATCGATTCATCGCTGAAGCGGGGTACGGCGCCGGTTGCGTAGGTGAGGAAGTGGCGCACGAATCCTCGGGCCAGGGTTTTATC
>JAGRPC010000349.1 GCA_020439925.1 Verrucomicrobiia bacterium
TCGCCCTTGGCCACGCGCACGTCCCCTGGATCGACGACGAGGGTGTCGGCATAGGCGTTGCCGATATCGAGGAAGGGCGCGAGAGCCCGCGTCAGGAGCGTCCAGGACTGTTGCGGCCAGATCGCGAGAAGGAGCAGGATGATCCCCCCACAGACCGCGGCGGCGGCGATGAATTTCTTCGAGCGCGCCGGCTTGAATTCCGTTTTCGGATCGACCGTGGCGACATCGTCGACGGCGGAATCGACGACCGCCTTGATCAGTTCCTGGGAGCCACGTATGGATTCGGGGTCCTCGCTGGAGAGGAGTTCGACGGCGGTGGAGATGCGCTCCTGCAACTCGGGATGACGGATCTCGAGGATTCGCGCCATCTTCGTGAGGGTGTAGCGGCGCGAGAGGGGACGGAAAAGAAACCACCACGCCGCGAGGAGCGTCGCGGAAAGGGCCGCGAGGCTGAGGATCCAGCGGGAGGTCGTCGAGAAGAGGGTGATCGTCGCGTCCACCGCCATGATCGCGAGGAGGCAGACCAGCGCCACCGCCAGCGTCGCGAAGAGCCCCCTGATGAAGAGTAGCCTCCGCACCCGGCGGATCATCAATTGCAGCTTGTCGAGGATGGGCTGCGGCAGTTGTCCGAGGGCGGCTTCGAAGGTGCTCATGGCAGGGGCGGGCAAATGGCCCGGGGTGAGGGTTGCGAAACAGGGGAGAAAGATTTTCCGGAGATGCAGGAGAGAGGAGCCTTGTTTTACCTTTGAGGTTTCGTTTTCGAAAAACACATCACACCAGACCGCTTCTTCGTCGCAGAACCCACTCCGTCGTGAGCAGCCCGAAGAAGGCGAGCAGCAATGGCCATTTATCCCATAACGTGATGTTGCGCCTTTCCTTGAGCACTTCCTTCGGCGCACCGAAGCTGTTCACCAGGCTCGCGAGATCGTCGAGCTCTGTCAGCTTGCCGCCGGTCAGGGTCGTAGCGCGGTTGAGGAAATTCCGGTCGGCGGTGAGTTCGGCAAGTTCGATGGGATTGCGGGTCGTCACGACGAGGAGCTCGGTGGAGATCTCCTTCGGTCCGTCGGGAACGGCGGCGAGGGCCGTGTCGACCTCGTCGCCGACGAGTTTGAGTTCATATTCCCCCTCATCGTCGAGACCGGCGAGGCTCGTCTCGTAGAGTCCGGAGGAATCGGACCGGTAGCTGAGGCGCTGGGTGCGAAGGCGCTCCCCGTCTTTCCAGATCTCGACTTCAACGCCCGCGTCGGTGACGGGGCGACGTTCCGGGTCGAGGACTTTTGCGGTGACTTCGATGGAATCGTTCGGGGTGTAGCTGAGGCGGTCGGTGCCGACGCGGACGAAGTCGTTGCCCGAGCGCAGATTCGGGCCCGCACCCCACCGCGTCACCTGCCCCCAGAAGCGGTGATGATAGGTGTCGCCGACCCCGTAGCGGAAGCGCCAGGTCTGGTCGAAATGAAGGAGCAGGACCTTGCCGAGTCCGGCGCGGATCGTGGTAACGACGGAGTTTTCCGCCTCGACGTTCTTCTGGTTGGCGAGCTGCTGGATGGCCGCCTCGACCGAGCCCGGGGATCCGTCCGGGGTGAATCCGGAGGCCGTCGGCGCGGATCCCACGGGATGGGCATAGGCGAGGACCTCGGCGGTGTCCTTCAACTGCGAGCCCGAGTAACGCCAGCGCATCGGCGGAAACGTTGCCCAGAGTTCCTCGTTGAGGGCGCGGCTCGTCGATTGGGAGGTCACGGGGTGTTCCCGGCCTGTCGCGGTGAGATGGATGCGATAGGCTTCCTCCGGTGTCTCGTAGCGAGTTGCGGTGCCCGGGGTGTAGGTGACGGGGAGAAGGTCCCGGAGGACGCGGCTGTCGTGGCCGTGGGGCATGTAGCGGGGGCCGGCCACGCAGACGAGGAGGGCTCCCCGCTTCGTCACCGCTTCCTCGATCGCGGCGAGGTCGCGGGCGGAGAGAGCGTTTGGCGGGATGTCTCCGAGGATGATGACGTCGAAACGCTGCCACTCGGAATTGATCTGGGGCAGGTTCGTGGCTTCGGCTTCTCCGAAGGGACGCGAGGCGCTCGCGTAGACCGTGGGCGGCTGCGGTCCGCGATAGATCTGGTCGGGGTTCAGAAGCACGTATTGCAGGTGGACCGACTTGTCCCGTCCATAAAAGAGATTGCGCAGGTAGCGGAACTCCCACCGGGGATATCCGTCGACGAGGAGCACGTTCGTGCGGTCGTCGGTGACGGCGACCTTGAAATTCCAGGAGTTGTTTTCCTTGAAGATCTCTCGCTCGTCGGGTTTCAGGCGCACCTGGTAATCCTGGATGCCCTTGGACTCCGGCTTGTCGACGAAATGAATCTCGGTGCGGAAGCTGACGTCGGTGACATCGATCGTCACGGTGTCGATGACCCGGTCTCCCGAGACGAGTTCAGCCACGACTTTCTCCCCGAGAAATCCGTCGAGCTTCGCGGTGGCGGTGATGACAACGCGGTCGTCCAGATAGATGGATTCCGGCGCATTGAGGGAAAGGAGAGAAATGTCGACCGGTCCCAGGTCCGCGCCGAGGGGGACAGCGGAGAGGGGAGCGTTGCGCACGGCGAGCTGGCGGAGACTGTCCTCGGGCAGAGCGGCTCCATTGTGGCGTCCGTCGCCCAGGAGGAGGACCCCGGCGAGTGATTCGGGCGAGGTGTTGTCCAGCACGTGCTCAAGGGCACCGGTGAGGTCGGTCTGGGCATTTTCGGGTTTCGCACCGATCTCGGCAGACTCCTCGTCTGCGAGGGGATCGGACACCTGGGTGACGTCCCGGGCGAAGCGATAGAAGCGCAGGTTGTATCGTTCCTTGAGCCGCCCCAACAGGGTTGCATCGACGCCTTGACCCTCCTGGGGCGTTTCCAGATCCGTGGCGGGAACGGGAGCGGAGAGGACACGCCGGGCGAGTTCTTCGCGCGGTGTCGTGGCGGCTTCGTCGACGAACTTCTTCGTCGGGTCATCGAGGTTGTTGTAGAACGCCTCGTCGGCCTTCGACGCGGTGTTGGCAATGGTCTGGACGAGCGGAGCGAGCTCGTTGCGGGCGACCTCGAGTTGCTTCACGAGATCCTCACCGCTTCCGGATTCGAGGGCCTTGGTGGCGAGAGGAAGAATACGGGCGAGACCGTCGCGGGTGCGTTTCAGGTAGTCGTCGAGTTTTCCCTTCACCTCGCCCGGGAGATTCGCGGCAAGGGCCTCGGTGATCATCTCTGTCAGGGAGGTCCGTTCCGACTCGAGCGTTCGGAAAACCTCGGGCAACTGGGCGGCGCGACCCTCGAGTCCGGTGGTGAGGTCCGGGGCGGAGCGAAGCGCGTTCACCTCGAGGGCGAGAGCAGCGTCGAGTGCGGCGGCCTTGCGTCCGATCGTCGCTATCGCCGGACGTTTCCCAAGGCCGGTCACGCCGAGCAAAGCGGCACGATCGAGCTTTTGCGAGGGAGTGAGCCGCTGGTCGGAGAGTCGCATCGAGTCGGAATCGTCGATGAGCACCGCGACTTCCCGCGAGATCTCGCGTTCCTCGATGAAGGAGCGCACCGGTTGCACGAGAATGAGGAGGAGGATGACAAGCGCCCCGAGTCGCATGCCAAGGAGGAGACGTCCGCGAGCCGGAGAGACAAGCGACTTTTCGAATCCGTAGATCCAGACGATGGCTTCCGCGGAGGCTCCACCCAGGATGGAGATTGCGAAAAGCGACCAGGAGGTGGCGAGGGCGAAAAAGGCACCAAGGAATTGAAAGGCGAGCCAGGTGGCCGCGGAGGCAAAGAGGAACCCGAGAAGGGAAAGCAGGGACCGGGCTCCCGGGAAGCGATCTCTCAGCTTGATCGTGATCAGCCAGAGAAGGGCGCAGCCGAGCACTCCCGGCCCGGAGAGAAAGGGTCCGAGCGAGTCGATGAGGTCGGTGCGGCTGAAATCGTCGGTGTTCACGAAGTCCTTTTTCTAAACGGCTGAAAAGCCAGAGGGTTTCCTATGCTTTGCCGAACCTGGCGAGTTGTTCGCGGAAGGCATTGCTGGGTGCGTCTTTGGATTCAAACTGGATCTTGATCTCCTCGCCCATGCGTCGGCTTTGGGCAATCCATCGGGAGAGAACGATTTCGAGGAGGAGAAAGACGAAGGCGCCGAGGGCCAGGTACTTCCAGAGTTCCTGACCGAACTGGTTGCCGTTGAGAAAGCCGATCAGTTCCTCGAGGGTCTGGGGTTTGGAAAGAGTCACGAAGTTTTCAAGGAAGGCGTAGTCGGAATCGGTGAGCCGGACCAGCCTGCTCTCGGCGGCGTCGCGTTTTACGGTAAAGGGGATCTCGCTGGTGCCTTCGCGGAGGAAGTCGGAGAAGAAGGGGGCCTGGTCCTCAGGAACCGTCAGCTGATAGAGGCCGGAAGAGATCTGTCCCTGTAGCTTCAGCACCGACCCTCCATCCTTCGAACTGAGCGAGGCCACGCGGGCCTTTCCGTCGGGGCCCTTCACGGGAAAGGTGGCGAGGCTGCTTTCGCGCCCGGTCTCACCGGTCTCTCCGGAAAACGTGCGAAAGCTCGAGGGAGGAATGATCCGTGAGGGCAGGTTTTCGGCTTCCCATTTCAGGATGGCCTTCGCCTCGCCTCCATCCTCCTTGAAAACCGCGCGAAAGTCGTACCAGCGGTTCTTCTCCACCTTTCCGGAAAAGCGTCTCTCGCGGGTGTTCTGGTTGAATTGCACGACCGACTTGCCGTCGATGAAGATCTCGAGATGGTCGTCGACCTCCGCCTGGAAGGTCAGGCGTTTCGGGTCTGGCATCTGGATCTTGCCGGTCCACTCCACCTTGAATCCGTCCGCGGGGACCCCGGGTGCCGGGCTGCCGTTCATCCAGTTGAACTGGATCGCCGGGTCCTGTCGGGTGTAGACCGGTTCGGTGGCGTTGTGGCTCGCGAAGTAACGTCCGATGAGCCCTTCTCCGAGGGCGCGCCCGCGCTTGCCGGCAAGGCCGAGATTGACCTCCCATCCCGGATCGAGATTGAGCTGGTAGGCGGCCGGATCGGCGAGATGGTAGACGAGTTCGTGGATGAAAGGGAGAAAGGCCTGGCGAGTGACCAGGTTGCCGCCGGAAAGGTCGAGCGGGATCCCGAGCAGCACCACCTGACCCCGTCCCGCCTGTCGGGAGCTGAGAAGGATTTCCCCGTTGTTGAGGCGCGCGCCGACCGAGGCGTCCTTGGCGAGGGCTTCGGGAATCACCTGGGGACGGTAGTTGGTGATGACCGTGCCGGAAAAATCGCTCTTCGAGGGATCGGCGACCTTGGCGAGTGCCGGGTGGGTGAGAGTCTGGGCCGAGGGAGAGAAGGTGGTGACACCACCGGACCCGTTGGCGGCGGCGACCACGACATCGCCGATCGTGGCCGGGAGGAAGGGGCTGTCGTCCTCCGTTTTCCAGGCGTTGTAGAAATCTCCCTGGGCCTTCATGCCCGCGGCGACGAGGAGGCCGCCCCCATCCCGGACATAGCGGGCGAGGGCGCTCGCGACGGGGCCGGAAAGACGCGGGACATCCGCGAGGATGACGGTGTCGTAAGTCGAGAAATCGGAGATCACTCCGAGATCGGGGAGTTCGACGACCTGTGGGTCGACGAGGAAACGAACGGGATCGAGGGTGGGATCGTAGTTTGGATCAAAGTCATCGGCGGCCGGGTCCGAAGTGCCCGGAAGGTTTGCTTCGAGGGAGGGATCAAGGGTGAGGGCCGAGGGAGCCAGCGCCACGGCGGCAAAGGCGGCGGCGCGATCCAGGGCTCGGGCCGAAGGACGGCCCTCGACGATGAGCACCTTCAGTTCGTTCGCGACGTTCAGCGCGGACCATCCGGTGTTGTCGCTCGCGATGTCGTCCTCGACCTCGAGGGTGAGCGAGAGAGAGTGCGCTCCGGCATCGCCGAACTGGTGGGTGAAGACCACAACCTGTTCCTCGCCCGGGCGGAGTTGACCGAGCGAGGCGTCGCGGTAGTCGCGTCCGTCGTCGACCTTGAGAACGAGGGCGGTGGGGGTGACCGCCTCGTTTCCCGTGTTTGCCACCGTCGCGGTGATCGTGACGGGACGGTCGATGCCGACGATCTCCCGAGAGAGGCGGACATCGGTCACCGCGAGATTCCGGACGAAGTCGGGCATGGGCATCCTCCGCACCATGATCTGTGGTTCGCTCGGAAGATTCTTGAAGGTGTCGCGGAGGAAGTTCCATCGTCCGCTCTGGCCGATCTCCCAGCCCACGTTCTGTTCGTCGGTGAGGATCACGATCTGCTTCGCGGGATTGGCACCGCGGGCGAGACTGAGGGAGGCCAGGGTGAAGGCCTGGTAAGTGGTCATGGCCCCGTCGAGGGGCGTCAGCTCGTTGAGCGCGGTCTCGAGGACGGCACGGTCGGTCGTGGGATCGAGGACGAGGGCCGAGGGTGATGGACCGCCGACAATGAGGCTGAAGGCGTGGCCGCGCGGGGCGCGCTTGATGAGGGTGCGCGCTTCTTCCACGGCCCGTTCGAAATTGGTGGCACCGTCGGAAACGATGCCCATGGAAGTCGAAGCGTCGAGGATGAGGGCGATATCCTGCCGCGC
>JAGRPC010000350.1 GCA_020439925.1 Verrucomicrobiia bacterium
GATGGCGGAGCGGGCGGATTCATCGCGACAGGTTCTTCTTCGGTAACCTCTCTCGGCGGCAACATCCTCATCGATGGAACTGCGACGGCGGGCAACAACCCCGGCTTGATCGTCGATCTGGCAAACCTCACTGCAAACAGCGGAACCCTTCATCTCAGAGGGCTCGGCTCCGGCATCGGTGACGGAGTATTGTCGACGGATTCGAATGCCCTCATCGGCGGGCTTCTGGATGTAGTGATCCTCGAGTCACTTGGAGGAGCGGTCTCCTTCAATGGCCGGCTTGAAGCCGACCGCCTGCAATTCCGGGATAACAGCGGATTCGGAAATATTTCCTTCTCCGTTCTCAATTCCGGAAACGATGTGACCAGCATCAACGCGATCGGCTCGGGAACGAATCAACGTATCGGAAGTCTTGTCTTTCGCGACATCGACGGGTTCGAGATTGCGGGATTCCTCGGCGGCACGGGAATTGACGCCAACGGCAATATCGAACTCCGATCCTTCGGAGGGAATGACGAACCTCTGGTGGTGAAAGCCCCCGTGGCATCGCATGGAGGCAATGTGCAGCTCTACGGTCGTGACATTGTCATTGACGGCGCCAATGTCTCCGCCACATCGACCGGAACGGTGACTCTCGGCTCAACGAGAGCCATTCTCATCCAGGGCAATTCCCAGCTTTCCGTCGAGGACGGCAACCTCACGGTCTCCGCCAATCGGGACGAAACGCCCGACACCGGCTCCTTCACCGGGGTAACGATTCTGGGGTCCCGGTTGCAGAGTCTCGGCCAAGGAGGGATCCACGTCGCAGGTACGGCAGGAACGGGAACTGCAGGAACCGATTTTCTCTATCCCGGTTTCTCCAATCCGGGTTCGAACGGCGTCAGGCTTTCAGCAGGGGCCGAAGTGCTCTCGCTTTCGACCACTCCCACTCCCGGAAACATCGACATCAGTGGTGATGGCGGGGGAGGCGCGACGAACAGCAATGGAATCCTGATCGAAGGAAGCACCACAAGCATTCAATCCTCACTTGCCTCCATCATTCTGGGGGGAACAGGCGGTGGGCAATCCACGGGAGCGGGAAACCGCGGCGTGTTGATTTCCGGCGCACAGCTCTCGGTCGATGATGTGGGGTCCATTGAAATCAACGGGAGTGGTGGGGATGGCTACGACCAGATCGATGGCATTCAGCTGGAAAACGGCGCCTCCGTATCCGTCGAGGACGGCTCCCTTTCCCTTTTCGGCCAAGCTGGAGGCACGCTCGGAATCGGTGTCATGGCCACGCTCGACAGTGGGGACCTGCGTGTGAATGGCTCGGGAACGCTCCTCGTCGAGGGATCGGGGATCGGTGCCCCGGGAGTCCAACTGGGCAATACGGCGGCATCCGTGGGAGGCTCCTCAGCGGGCAGTGTGTCCCTGACCGCCACGAACGGGAATCTCGATCTCGCACGTCCCGCCGTTTCCGATGGAGACCTGACCTTGAGTGCCCCCTCCGGCCTGGTCCGAGTGCAATCCCCCGCCTCCGCCTCATCAGGCAACGTGCTCGTGGATGGACTGAATGTCAGGGTGGACGCGAACGTCTTGGCGGCCTCGGGTGACCTCACTCTTCGTTTCGGACAGAGAGCCACCGCACCCGTTGCTCCCATGAACGGCCTCGCCGAGGTCAATCAAGGCCTGTCCGCCGGTGGTAGTCTTCGCTTTGTCGGAGGAGAGGGCACGGATGATCACCTTTCCTTTGCGGGATTCCTCGCCTCCCCCATCGATCTGGATGCCGCCAGCCTGACCGATATCGAGCGGGTGACGGGCACCGCCAACGCGACCGACCGCGTTCGGGGAGCGGATCTTCCCACCATATTCAACCTCACGGGAGTTAACACCTTCAACATCGGTGGAGGGGTTGTATTCGAAAGCTTCGAAAACATTCTTGGTGGATCCCAGAATGATCTCTTCCGCTTCTTCGGAAACGCCAGCCTGGACGGAGAGATCGACGGGGCCGGCGGCACCAATCGACTCGACTACCTCAACTACGGGACCAGTGTCGCACTCGACCTCGAAAACTCGACCGCAACTGGAATCGGGGGGAATTTTGCAAACCTTTCCAATTTCGCGGGATCCGGACAGCTCGATACGGTAGTCGGTCCAGAGCTTCCTTCGATTTATCAGGTTTCCGGGGTTGGAGAGTTCGGGGTCGGTAGCAACTTCGTTGCCGGTTTTGAGAACCTCATTGGAGGTTCTTTCTCCGACCGTTTTGTCTTTCTTCCCGGTTCACGGATCACGGGCACCCTCGCCGGAGGTCCTTCCCCTACTCTTTCCGACGATATTCTCGATTATTCGCAGTTCGGCCGTGCCACCTGGGTGGACCTTTCCGGAGTTTCCGATCCACGGGCCGCGGGAATCACGGGTGGATTTACCGGCATCAATCGGTTTGTAGGATCGACGTCCGGGCGCGATGTCTTTCGGGGACCAAGTGCAGCCACCAGTTACCTGATTTCCGGCAGCAATCGTTTTGGCACGAGTTCCTTCCTCGCCAGCGGCTTCGAGAACCTCGTGGGCGGGGAGTCGGCAGATACCTTCACCCTGTATGACGGAGGTTCTCTCAGCGGGCGAATTTTCGGAGGTGCCGGAACAGACACCCTCGACTATTCGATCTTCGGCCGGGGAGTGACGGTAAACGTGGGTCTGAATACCGCGACGGGACTTGGAGGATTCCGTGACATTGAGCGAGTCATCGGTTCGTCTGGCAACGATCGCTTTCGCTTTTCCAGGCAACAGACCATCCGATTCGTCGACGGCGGCGATGGAACCGATCTTCTTGAGATCAATGACTCCGATCTCCAGGGAGACCACACGTATCGAATTCGAGCCAATTCCGTCTCGCGAAATCCACTCTACGCGTTCGACAACGTCGAAGCCGTCAGGCTCTTCCTTGGCCCCGGCAACAACACGGTGAACACAGGCTTTTATGCCTTTGCGCAGATCCTTCATGGAGGAAACGGATTCAACACCCTGAATCTTCCCGGAGTGACCTCGTTGAACCAGGGAAATCCCATCCGCAACGTTTACCACTACAATTTCGATGCACCTCGCCCCGGCAGTCAGGATCGAGGGGACCTGCTCCAGAGTGCTGGCCCCCAGAATGGGAACAATACCGGGAACGTCGTAGGACCCGCCACCACCGACAGCCGTTTCACGATCGTGGACCCCGCGGCCCTTTCGCAGCAGATCGGTGCGGTCACTGGTGCTTTTGCCGCTTCCATCGCCGCACAGGCCAGCCTCGTGGTCGTCGACAACAATCCATATCTGGTGTTCCGGCCTTTCTCACTCGACGGCAGCGGATTGAACCCCTCGAATCTGGCCATCGATGCGCTCAACGAGAGTCTCGGAGTCGAAGCCAACCTCGAACTCGCCACCGCGATCGGCTACGATGGCCCCATTTTCATTTTCAACCCCGATGGCGCCCACGGACTCGATCTCTCCGGGGCACCCGTCGATCCTGCCATTTTGACTCTTCTTCAGGAAAGCCTTTCACTGGCGGCGGCCCGGGAACTTTCCGCGGCAATCGGACTCAACCTCACCGCATTTCTTACCCCTGCCGATGGAATCCTCCCGACTTCCCTCGATGATTCCGTGCCCGGCCCTCCCACCCTGATCCTCCTGACCGAACAACTGGGTGGCCCGGCCTTTGCGGAACTCAATGCCGCCATCGGAGGGAACTGACCGATATCCATCATGCTTCCGAAACCACAGCAGCTCCCGGCGCTTTGCCTCCCCCACATCGGGGTGCTGATGGTAGTCACTGTGCTTGTTCTTCCCGGTATCGTCTTTTCCCAAAGCCGCGTACCCGACAAAGCCCGCGACGAACGTGCCGGAATCCTTCCCGACTCCCCGTCTCGAGGGAACTCGCCGTTCGAACCGGAAGAGGGTCCATCGGAGGAAGCCGCCGACTCGACTCCACTGGGTGTCGACCTGCTCGCCATCCGTCTGATTTCTCATCAGGATCAGACCAACCCGGCCGCTTCCGGTGGCACCGAAGCCATCGAAATTGCAGAGGGAGTTCTCGCACCCGCCGGCCTCCGGGAGGAAATCTCTCCTTATCTTGGCAAACCGATCTCGATGGCGCTCCTCGCAGAACTCGCCAAATCGGTCATCCACGCCTGGAGAAACGAAGACTTCCCCATCGTCGACGTCTATTTCCCGGAGCAGAATATCACCGGAGGCAGAGTTCAGATCGTCGTCCGAGAGGCGCTCCTCGGGAAGGTGATCATCAACGACACGGTCCAAACCGATCCGGCTTTTCTGGAAAAGAATATTCGCCTTTCTCCCGGCGATCGAATCGATCAGCGTATCCTCCTTGCGGATCTCGACTGGATCAATCGCAATCCCGTTCGCCAGATAAATCTGGTTTACGAGACGGGCGAGACCGACGGCACGTCGGACATTGCTCTCGAAACGGTGGAAGAGCCTTCCCTGACCGCTTACACCGGCTTTGCCAACACCGGCGTTTCCGCGACCGGGGAGAACGAGTGGTCCGCAGGAATCAACTGGGCCAATCCTTTCCAAACCGAACAATCCATCGGTTATCACTACGGAGCCGACCTCGAGTTTGAAAGCCTCGAGTCGCACACCCTTTTTTACCGGAACTTCCTTCCCTGGCGCCACGAGCTGCGATTCCTTGGCGCGGCAGTTTTCTCGGACGTTCCCGGGAATCCAGCGGCGGCCGTCCCCATCGACCTCAGCGGGGAAAACCTCCAGGCGAGCCTCGACTACCTCATTCCCCTCCCTCGCCCTCGCGAATTCCGAGCACTCAAACACGACCTGGTTGCCGGTCTCGACTGGAAAAGCACGAACACCGACCTCATTTTTGGCGGACTCAATGCCCTCGCCTCCACTGCCGAGATTTTCCAGGTCCGTCTTGCCTGGGAGGCTTCCTGGCGTGATCGGCTCGGCTACCAGTTCCTGTCTCTGGGTTCCGTCTGGTCTCCCGGGGGCGTGCTCAATCACAACGATGACGCCAGCTTCGACGCCCTCCGACAGGGTGCCACCTCGGACTATTGGTATGGTTTCGCCGAGATCGAGCGCGGCGTCGACCTCCCTTCCGACTTTCGCCTGGTTCTCCGCGGACGGGGGCATCTCTCGGACGACCGGCTCCTGTCCACCGAACAATTGCTCGCCGGAGGGTATCTGACCGTGCGGGGATTCGAAGAGAATCTCGTCCGGGGAGACTCCGGCGGCATCCTCAACCTCGAGCTTCACACTCCGACTTTCCCGCTTGCCAAGCACCTGGGACTGGAATGCCAGGACGAGTGGACCGCCTTTGTCTTCTACGACGGGGCCTTCCTCGAAAACTCCGACCCGCTTCCCGGCGAGACTTCTCCAGCGCTCCAGAGCACGGGACTCGGATTCAATGCCAGGCTGGGAGAAAACGCCCACCTCCGCGCCGCTTACGGCTGGGTCCTCGACACCCATGGCGTACCCGTCGGGGATGTCTCCGACGGGCGAATGCACTTCGGGGTGACGTTGAGGTATTGAGCTCCGGGCTCAACCGTCCCCAACGCTCTTTTCCCTTGCGAAAGACCCAGAAACCGCCATCTTCCCTTTCCGCGGATTTCCCGGGCTAAAGGACAGGTGTCTGAGCGGTCTAAGGAGCACGCTTGGAAAGCGTGTGTAGGGGTAACTCTACCGTGGGTTCGAATCCCACCCTGTCCGCCATTGAATGGCCAGAACCCGGTGCGAAGTATGGGTTCGGGCCTTTCGATTTTGCCGGGCCGCATGAGAACCTCGGTTCGATTTGAAGCGGGCCAAAAGCGAGCGAAGAAACACGGAGGCGAAGTCGTAGTCAATCCTACCCGCGTGTTGTCAGGCAAAGCTTACGCCGCCGTTGCCGGGTCAGGATTTTCCAATCGCGAAGCCGTATTGATACATGGGAACGCGCCAGTGGCGAAATGGAGAATTCAAGGTTCATTCCCTCCGTCACCAATCGGTCGAAGAGACCTCGTGAATACTCCCGGAATCTCCCCAATCCCCTCAATGAGAAAAAACCTCCTGTTCTTCCACTTTCTCTCCGTAATCGCCTTCGTCACGGGAATCACCCGGGTCTCTGCCGAGCAGTTCGTGCTTTTCGACCGGACCTTCGACTTCACCCTTGAAGAGGCCGTTTCGACGAAATCGCATCTTTTCGTGACGGCGAAGGATTTCGGGAAGGGCTGCCCCTCCGACTGGACCGCTCCGGTCGATTACCGGAACGGGACCGTTCACGTGCGTCTCGAGGTGCTCGACAAGCCCCAGGGTGACGCGCCGACCACCTGGAGCCTCTGCTACATTCCCAACAAGGGGCAAAAAAACGGCTACGGCTGCACCAACACCCCGATCTACACCAAGCCGGGCGTCTATGAGAAGGACGTCAAGATGACCGAATTCTGGAACAACGATTCCATCATCTGGACGGAAGGAATCAAACAAATGGCGCTGGTCATCAAGGACGACAGCGGCGGAAAAGGTCACGCCCACCTGCGTCCCGATCCGGAGAAGTTTTTCCCCACGAGGATCCGGGTCACCATGGTCCAGGTTTCCAAGGATGCCACTTACGACCCGACCCTGGTGTCGGCCGGAGCAAAGGAAGAAAAAAAGGAACGCCCCACGCCGCCCACCCGCCCCTTCGATGCCCCTGGCGCCCCGCAATTCACCCGGCTCGATGGCAAGCCAGGAATGAACCCTCCGGTAGCTGAGGACGGTGATTTCGTGATCGGCCCCGAATATGTCGCGGCTCCCCAAACCAAGGCGACCGAAGGAGTGCCCGCGGGAACCGTAAAACAGTTCGTGATCCGATCCAAGGACACCGAGCGGTTCAATCCCGGCATCGCGAGGGATGTCTTCGGCACCCCAGATCCGGACAATCCAAAGACGCTGATTGTGGATACGCACCAGATCGACTACGAGCGGGCGATCACCGTCTACATTCCGGCCGGATATCAAGCGGGAACCGAAGCGCCTTTCATGGTCACTCACGATGGACCAAAGGTGGGCGGTTCCGACAAGAACCTGACGCAGATCCTGGACAACCTCATCGCCGAAAAGCGAATCCCACCCATCGTGGTCGTCATGATCGCCAACGGTGGCGGCGACGCTCAAGGGCACGAGCGCGGGCGCGAGTACGACACCATGTCCGGCCTGTTCGCCGAGTACATTGAGCACGAAGTGCTACCCAAAGTGGCGGAACAGTGTGGGGTGAAACTCACCAAGAATCCCGACGGCCGCGCCACCATGGGTAGCAGTTCCGGCGGTTCCGCTGCCCTGATCATGGCCTGGTTTCATCCCGAGTGGTATCGCCGGGTCCTGACCACTTCCGGCACCTTCGTGAACCAGCAGTGGCCCTTCGATCCCGAATATCCGGATGGCGCCTGGGGATTTCACGAGACTCTCATACCCGGAAGCGATCCCAAACCGCTCCGCATCTTCATGGCCGTGGGTGACCGGGACAACTACAACCCCAACGTGATGCGCGACGGCATGCACGACTGGGTCGAAGCCAACCATCGCATGGCCAAAGTCCTGAAGGAAAAGGGTTACCACTACCAGTATCTCTACTGCCTGAACAACGGACACGGCATCCGCGAAGCGAGACCGCAGGTCCTGCCTCACGCGCTGGAGTGGGTGTGGCAAGGCTACCCGATAGACTAACGGACTTGCCCCTCTCGCACTTGGGTCCGGTCGGAGGGCACCAGGCCCCGGGTCGAATCATGGCTCTTTCGCGCTCACGCCGACTTCTTCAACCCGCGTTCGCCAAGCCACGAGGACGGCATGAGGATGGCCGGCTTCAATCCGAAGGGCTTGATCGCCTTTTCGAGGATGAATTGGGAGGCTTCTTCCACGGAATCGGTCACGTGAAAGAGCTTGAGATCGTCCGGAGAGATCATACCGGAGTCGGCCATCTTCCGAACCATATCCAACTGGGGACCCCAGTAGTCCGAACCCATCAGAATGACGGGAAAGTCGCTCAGTTTACCCGTTTGAATCAGCGTCAACGCCTCGAACATCTCATCGAGAGTGCCGAAGCCCCCAGGCATGACCACAAAGGCATAGCTGTATTTCACGAGCAACGTCTTTCGTACGAAGAAATAACGCAGCGTGACAAAGCGGTCCAGATAAGGATTCTCAGACTGCTCTTGCGGCAACTCGATGTTGCAGGCGACCGAACGTCCTCCCACATCCTTCGCTCCACGATTGGCGGCTTCCATGATTCCGGGACCTCCTCCAGTCATCACCGTGAACCCCAGTTCCGCGATGGCCGCCCCCATTCTCCGCGCGAGCTGGTAGGGAGGTTCCGTTTCCTTCGTTCGGGCCGAACCGAACACGGTCACACAGGGCCCTACGAAATGGAGCGCTCGAAGCCCGCGCAGGAAATCCAACATGATCGAAAGAAGCGTGCGCGCCTCTGCCGTCCGTGAGCGCGGCTCACCGAGCAACACCCGGTCAGCCACCGGAGGAACAAAGAGATTTCCAGGATCGAGTGAAGGTTTTGCGGTCATCAATCAGGTTTCACCGACTCGTTCGGTGTTGGTCTGGCCGGGTCTTATCTCCTCTCCCCTTTTCGCCATCCACCAGAGAAGCCCGCCCCAAAGGACGAGACCCGTATTTTGCGCGATTTTGAGAGGATAATTCATCGTCTCCTCCCCTCCAAAGCAGCCACAGGCAATATCAAGCCCCCTCCCCCACGCGATGGCGACCGCTCCGGTGAAACCGATCAGCAAAAAGGTCAGGACAAGTGCCGCGCCTTGTCGGGTTCGGTCGATCATCACCGCGA
>JAGRPC010000351.1 GCA_020439925.1 Verrucomicrobiia bacterium
CTTGAGGTCGCGTGAATTGCCGAGGCTGCGACGACGGGATTCCGGCAGGAGGTCGACGGGAAGGTTTTGGCATCGGGTTTCACTCACGCATTCGCCGGTCCGCGTGGCGTGATTGCGAGAGCAAAGGGGATGGCCGTGGCGGCTGCCTTCTGGCAGATTTCCTTCTGGTCCTTGTCAGGACTCGAGAGGGTGAGATCGATGATTCAACAGGGTCTTATTGCTTGGGCGCTCATCTTGGCGGGTGCTCTCGTCCCACCGTCTCTCAGCGCTGCCGTCGATTACCTTCACGACATCAAACCGGTGCTGAGTGAGCGCTGCCAGTCCTGCCATGGTGCCTTGAAACAGAAGGCCGGTCTGCGCCTCGATACGGCTGCTCGGCTCCTCGCCGGAGGGAAGGAGGGACCGGTCGTGGTCGCCGGAAAGCCGGAGCAAAGCCGCATCCTCGCCCGGCTCACCACCGCCGACGTGCATGAACGCATGCCCCTCGAGGCCGCACCGCTGAAGCCCGAACAGATCGCGGCGATCCGGGAATGGATTCTCGCCGGAACCCCAACGCCCGCCGAAGAGAAGGGCGAAGAGGATCCTCTCGATCACTGGTCGTTCCGCCGCATCGAGCGTCCTGCCCTGCCGGAGGTCGCGGGAATCACTCATCCGGTGGACCGGTTTCTCGCGTCGAAACTCCGCGAGCATTCTCTTCAGGCCGTTCCCGAAGCGGAGCAGACCCTGCTCCTGCGACGTCTCTACCTCGATCTCGTCGGTCTGCCGCCGACGGCGGACCAGCTCCGCGACACCCGGCCGTATGAGGAGATCGTCGACGAACTCCTCGCCAGTCCGCTGCACGGCGAACGCTGGGCGAGGCACTGGATGGACCTGTGGCGATACGCCGACTGGTATGGTCTCGGCGACCAGTTGCGCAACAGCCAGAAACATCTCTGGCACTGGCGCGACTGGATCATCGAGTCGCTCAATGATGACAAGGGCTACGACCGCATGATCGAGGAGATGCTCGCCGCGGACGAACTTGCCCCGGGCGATGCGGAGGCGATCCGCGCCACCGGTTTCCTCGCGAGGAACTACTACCTCTTCAACCGGACGACCTGGCTCGACGACACCCTCGAGCACACCGGCAAGGCTTTCCTCGGCCTCACCCTGAATTGCGCGAAGTGTCACGACCACAAGTACGACCCGATCGACATGGTCGATTACTACAATCTTCGCGCCGTCTTCGAGCCGCACCAGGTGCGCCTCGATCCCGTGCCGGGGGAGCCCGACTTCGAGAAAGACGGCATCCCCCGCGTCTTTGACGATCACCCGGAGGCTGAGACCTTCCTCCATGTCCGCGGCGATCCGGCGAATCCTGACAAATCGGTCAAGATCTCTCCCGCCGTGCCCGCGGTTTTTGCATCTTTTGCCCCGGCTGTTGAGCCGGTTTCCCTTCCGCGGGAGGAATGGGCTCCGGCTTCACGGGCTTACGTGCAAAGGGATCGACTCGAAGCGGCGCGGGCCAGGCTCGGCAAGGCGGAGGAGACTCTGGTAAAAGCCAGGGCGGAACTTGCCGCCTCGGCGGTCAAGCCGGTTCCATCCGAGCTGCCCGAAAGCTCGGCTGACACCTGGATCCAAGATGAGTTCGATGGCCCCCTGCCGGAGAAATGGGAACTCGTTGGCGAGGGATGGAAATACGAAGGCGGCAAACTGGTGCAGACCCTCGCCAGCCGCGACGCGGCGATGTTGAGGAGCCGCGAACCCCATCCCCGTGATTTCGAGTTGAGCTGCCGCTACACGACGACCGGAGGCACGACCTACAAGTCGGTGACCTTCCGTTTCGATCTCGACGCCGCCGGAAACAATTCGAATTTCGTCTACACCAGCGCCTACGAGAAAGGGTCGAAGGTGCAGGTCGCCCACACCGTGGAGGGCAAGGCGCAGTATCCGAGCGGCGGAACCTTCGCGCGCCCCATCGAGATTGGCAGGGAGTATGAACTCCGCTTTGCCGTGCGGGACCGACTCGTCAATGTGTGGCTCGACGGCGAATTCCTTCTCGCTTACGAATTGCCCCGGCGCTGGGAAGGGGGACGGATCGCGCTGTCCGGTTTCGACGCGACGGTCGCTTTTGATGCGGTCTCCATTCGACCCCTGCCCGAGGAGGTCGTCCTGACCACCGCGGGCAAGGCGTCGTCCTCTTCCGCCGATCCCGCCCGGGCTCTCGAACTGGCCGAGGCAGGGAAAACCGTCGCCGCCGCCGAACTCGCCCATCTCGAGGCCGTCATTGCCGCCGATACTGCCGCGCTCACGAAGCCGGACGACACCCTGGCCCGCCTGGCCTCGCAGCGGGAAGGGGAGATGATGAAGGCGCGTGCCCGTCTGGAAGTGCTCTCCCTCGGACCCGACGGCGACGCCAAGAAAGTGAAGGCCGCCAAGGACGCTCTTGCCGCCGCCGAAAAGAAACTCGCGGCCAAAGACAAAGCCTACACTCCGCTGCGGGGAGCGAAGAAGGCCCTCGAAACGCCTGAGCACAAGGAAGAAAGCTACAGCCCGGCCTATGCGCCGACGAGCACGGGACGCCGTCTCATGTTCGCGAAGTGGATCACTTCGCGGGAGAATCCACTCGCCGCACGGGTTGCCGTGAACCAGGTCTGGATGCGGCACTTTGGCGAGCCGTTGGTGGATACCGTTTTTGATTTCGGAAGGCAGGCACCCCGTCCGGAGCACTTGGAACTGCTCGACTGGCTTTCGGTAGAGTTCATCGAATCGGGCTGGAGCTTCAAGCACCTTCACCGTCTTCTCGTGACCTCGGAGGCCTATCGCCGGTCTTCGTCGGGCTCCGGTGCGGATCCCGCGACCCTTGCCGCCGATCCCGGGAACCGTTTCTACTGGAGGGCGAATCCGAGACGGATGGAATCTCAGGTCGTCCGCGACAGCCTCCTCCAGCTCGGCGGCGAGCTCGATTCCGCCATGGGAGGCCCTCCCGTGTCTCCCAACGGGAACTCGAAGCGGCGCAGTCTGTATTTCACCCATTCCCGCGACGCCGAGGACAAGTTCCTGACCATGTTCGACAACGCAGACATCCTGCAGTGTTACCGTCGCAGCGAGAGTATCGTGCCCCAGCAGGCCCTCGCTCTCGCCAATGCCGCGGTTTCCCTCGAGGCCTCGGCAAGGATCGCCGAGCGACTTTTCTCCGCCCATCCCAGCGCCGATCGGGAGGCTTTCGTCGACAGCGCCTTTCTGTTCGTGCTGGGGCGCAGCCCCGGCGAGGACGAGCGGGCCGCCTGTCTCGACTATTGGACGGAAATGGCCGGGCTCGATTCGGTGAAGGCGGCAAAAGATTCCGAAGCCACGGTCCGGGCGCGGCTGGTGCATGCCCTCCTGAATCACAATGATTTTGTGACGGTGCGGTGACCCTTTTCCTCCTTCCGGTCCGATTCCTGCTCTGTTTGAGGTCATGACCGACGCCCTTCCCTGGAAAGCCCTCTCCGCGACCGTTCATGCCGGGTGTGCCTGTGAAGGGTGGACCCTTCACGAGGCGGGCTGGCCGGATGAGGAAGAAAGATGCCACGTTGTCGACGTGGTTTTTGCCGTTCCCTTCGAGTCGCCACCGGTCGTGCAGATCGGTCTCACCGGTTTCGATCTCGACCAGCGGGACAGCGCGAGGATCTCGGTCCGTGCGGAGGAGGTCACCTCTTTCGGGTTCCGGGCGGTGATCGTCACCTGGTCGGGGACCCGTGTCTACGGGGTCGAGTTCCAGTGGCTGGCGATCGGACCGTGAACGGACAGGCACTCCGCGATCACGCGGTGGGGGAGGATCGTCTTGGACTTTCGGGACGAAGCCGATTCTGGCACAGTATCGGGGTCGTGAACTTCCTTCGAAACAGAGGCGATGAGCGTGGGGCGTTTCCCCCAGGCAGAGTCGAGTCGTTGGTGCGCCGACAGTTTCTCCACCGGGCCGGACTCGGTTTCGGGGGGCTTGCCCTCAACGCGATCCTCGCCCGCGACGGTTTCGGGGCTTCGGTTGCGGAAGGCGCCTACACGCCGCCAAGCGGTCGTCCCGAGTTCGCGCCGAAGGCAAAAAGCGTGATCTGGCTCTTCATGCGCGGCGGCGTAAGCCACATGGAGAGCTTCGATCCAAAGCCGGCACTCAACCAGTATGAGGGAAAGTCCATCCCCGAGACCCCCTTCGCCTCGGTCCTCGATCCGGAGAAGCGGAAAAAGGTGCGTGTCGTTGTCGTGAACGATGCCAACGGCCAGCAGCGGACAAAGATCTACCCGCTCCAGGTCGGATTCAGGAAATACGGAAAGAGCGGCATCGAGGTGAGCGACTGGTTTCCGCATATCGGTTCCTGCATCGACGATATCGCTGTGATTCGTTCGATGTGGACGACGGACGACAATCACGGTGCCCAGGTTCAGTTCCATTCCGGTCGTCACATGCTCGATCCCCGGGTGCCGACGATCGGGGCCTGGGTCAACTACGGGCTCGGCACGCTCAACGAGAACCTGCCACAGTTCATCAACATGGGGCCGCGCTTTTTCGACCCTCGCGACGGCCATTACCTAGGGCCCGCCTTCGACGCGGTGAAGCTGAAGGTCGATCCGAAGAATCCTCTCGACTACGCCAAACCCGAAGTCGCCCTCGATGCCGGGGAGCAACGCCTCGGGTTCGACCTCGTGAATCGTCTCAACCGTCTCAACCAGTCGCGCTATCCTGGCGACGCCGCCCTCGAGGCCCGTATCAAGAGCTACGAGCTCGCCTTCCGCATGCAGACCGCGGTGCCCGACGTGATCGATTTTTCAAAGGAGAATGCGGCGACGAAGTCGCTCTACGGGCTCGATCGTGAGGAGACCCGTCCCTTCGGCGAGCAGCTTCTCGCGGCGCGGCGCTTCGTCGAGCGGGGCGTGCGCTTCATCCAGATCATGCACGGCGACGGGGCCGCAGGGGCCTGGGACCAGCATTCGAAGCTCAAGGCGATGCACTCGAAGCTCGCGGGCCAGGTCGACCTTCCCATCGCCGGCCTTCTCAAGGACCTGAAGCAGCGGGGGCTCCTTGAGGAGACCCTCGTCGTCTTCGGCACCGAGTTTGGCCGCACCCCCGGATCTCAGGGGGCCGACGGACGCGACCACCACCCCTACGGTTTCAGCGTCTGGATGGCGGGTGGAGGAATCAAGGGGGGGCTCGTCCATGGATCGACCGATGAACTCGGGTTCCATGCGGTGGAGAATCCCCACTACGTCACCGATTTGCACGCGACCCTGCTGCACCAGCTCGGCCTTTACTCCCACCACCTCGAGGTGCCGGGCCACAAGCGTCTCGAGCGTGATTTCGGAGCGGTGATCCGTGAGATTATCGCCTGAGTCCCGCGAGGGCCTGGTTGCGCCGTTGGCCAAGGGATGGAACCTTTCCCGGTCCTTGATGTGTATCCCTCTTCGGTTTCTCTGTTTCTGCCTCTTCCTGGCCGCGGCTTCGAAATGCCTCTGCGCCGACCCTCCCGTGATCCTCATCGACCCGGGTCATGGCGGCAGCGGGGTGGCCGGAAGCCTGGCGGAACGCAGCAACAGCTCGCCCAACAATGCATCGAGTCCCGGAGGTCTGAAGGAAAAGGACCTCACCCTCGAGTTCAGCTTCATTCTCCACGAGGAGATCCTCAAGGCGGCGACCAGGCAGGGCCGCCTTCTCGGTGTGATGATGACCCGCCAGGCCGACGAGAATCTCGATTTCATCGCGCGGGCGAAGGCCTGCAACCGACCTGACACGGCCTGCGTCGTGAGCATCCACTTCAATGCCACGGACGGGGCGAAAGCTTCGGGAAGTCTCGCCGTGATCGCTGCGAAGGATCGCAACCCGGACTACGAGGTCGACAGGAGCTTCGCCCTCGGCCTGGTCACGGCCTGTTCGAAGGGGGTGCGGGAATTCCTGCCGGATTCGAAGGACATGGGCACGATTCACGACAGCCATCTTCACGGAGGCCTGGGATCGAATTTCTTCTTCCAGCTGCAGCGTCAACCGCACCTGAAGGGAAAGCCGAAGTGTTTTCTCGAGATCGAGTTTATCGACAACCCGGCGGTGGAGAGGGCGCTCCTGGGCGGGGATCGGGCCGCCAAGTTCCGGACCATCGCCGCTTCGATCGCGGACTACCTCGTGGCGGCGATAGAAGAGCCGGCAAGGCAACGGACCGGTGCGCGTTGACCTTCGTCTCCGCTGGACTGCTTTTCTCCGCGATCTTCCGCCCATGAAACTCGCCCTTTCCAATCCAGCCGGACCGGTCTTCGAACTCACGGCGGAGCTTCGCGAGGAAGGCCTCCGAGAATCGCGTCTCAGTCCCCGCCGACGCATGCTCATGCCCATTCACCGGTCCCAGGAGGACCTCGTCCAGCGCATGCTCAACTTTCTCCAACCCGGCACCTTCATCCGCGCTCATCAGCATCCGCGGGACTGGGCTTCGGAGACCCTTCTGGTGATTTCAGGAGTCCTGGGTTTCGTGACTTTTGATGCGGAGGGAAAGGTGCTGACGTCACATCGGCTCGAAGTCGGGGATCTCGTCGACATCGAGGCACGAGTCTGGCATTCGGTGCTGGCGCTGGCGGAGGACACCATCATCCTCGAGATCAAGCGGGGGCCTTTCAACGAAGAGGACAAAGTCTTCGCGGAATGGTCTCCCGAGGAGATATCTCCCGAGGCTCCCGCCCATCTCGCCTGGCTCNNCCGACCTCGTCAGCGGGACGAAGTGTCCTCCGGGCCGATGAGGCCGGCGGGTTCGAAGACCACCCGGTTCCATACGGATTCGGCGACCGATGCCCCCGCGACGAGCTCGGCGGAAGTGATCATGAGCGCGATGACGAAGATCGCGATGGTGGCGTGTGAAAGCAGGACACCGAGCCCCTTCAGGTAGCTGCAATTGTAGACCGCCGAAAGATAGAGCGGCGTTGTCCCGAAGGCGACGGTAATGCCGACGGCAAAGATTTTCGCTCCTCCTCCGAGACGCATTTCGAGGAAGGCATAGCAGATCGTGAAGATGGCCACGATGACCCAGGAACCAAGGAAGCCGATCAAGGCGAGGATCGGATTGAAGCGCCCCGTGGCAATCCAGGCGATGGCCCAGAAGAGGAAAAAGAAAATCACACCGGGGATCGCGATGGCAAAGGCGAGGAGCCGCAGCTTGGCGACTGGCCAGAGGTCACCTTCGCGTTCGGCTCGAAGAAAAAGCGGCGAAATGAGGAGTTTTTGCCGGCTTCGCAGGGAAAGCTTGCGGACGGGTATGTTCGTTTCCTTGTCCGTCAGGGATTCGCGCACAGTCACGGATTTCTCGCGAGAGTCGAAGGAGACGGGAACCCCGGGAAGTTGTTCCCCCGTCCGGAAATGCCAGGCGGCCGAGACCGGAATCGGTCCGGAAAGAAAGGCGAGACTCGCCAGGACGAGGGTCGGGAGCCGTGGATGCATGGAGGAAGGGACACCCTTCAGATCATGCCAAGCTTCATCTTGCCCTCTTCGGAGATCATGTCCTGGTTCCAGACGGGATCCCAGACGATGTCGACGCGGGCGTCACGAATTCCGTCGAGCATGAGGATTTTCGACTGGGCGTCGGCGGCGATGGTCGGCCCCATGCCGCAACCGGGTGCGGTCAGGGTCATCTTCACCTCGACATTGGCGCCGCCTTCCTCTTCCTCGACCCGGCAATCGTAGACGAGCCCAAGGTCGACAATGTTCACGGGAATCTCGGGATCGTAGACGAGCTTGAGCTGTTCCCAGATCGCTCCTTGAAGGTCCCCGGCGGCGATGGCGTCCTGGGCCGCGGAGCGTTTGTTCTTTTCCGCCTCGAGGTCGATGCCGAGAGCATCGGCGTTTTCCGCCTTGATGCGTGCGAGTCCATGCGGGGTCGCCACCGTGTAGGTTCCCCCGAGCGCCTGGGTGATCATCACCTTGGTGCCGGATGGCAGGGAAATCAGATCTCCGCTGGGGATCTGAATGGCTTCGACTTCGCGGGAGAGGGTGATTTCTTCGTGCATGAGGACGCTCTTTCGGCGCGGGTTGAGGATTCTTCGTTCTTGGTTCCCCGTTTCCGGTCGGTCGTCAAGTGAAGTGGCAAAGGAATCGATCGAGTCAATCGAGTTTAACCACCTTGAGTTTTCCGGATTTGAGGGGCTGGGCCTGGAAGGAACCCAGGAGGGTTTCGCCGGGGACTGGAGAGGGTTCGGTGGCAGTATCCGTCGTTTCCGCGGGGTTGCCACCCTTGAGAGCTTCGCGCAGGGCGCCTTCGACCATGTCACCACAGTGAAGCTTCATCGGGGGGAGAGGGCCTAGGGGTTTGGAGAGGTCGGCGGAATTCAATTCACGAGCCTCGTCGACGGTTTTGCCCTTGAGCATCTCGGTGGCGAGACTCGCGACGGCAATGGCCGTCTGGCAGCCGAAGCTCTGGAAGGAAGCCCGATCGATCACCTTCTTGCCGTCCTTCTCGGAAAACTTCAGCCACATCCGCACCATGTCGCCGCATTCCGGATTGCCCACCGTGCCCACGGCGTCGGCGTCTGGCATCTCGCCCATGTTCCGGGGATTGGCGATGGCGGCCTGGATGCGGTCTTCGGTGTCGTCCATGGTGTGAAATTTCTTACTTCTGCGCTTGCCTCATACTCTTACTCGATGTGGGCGGGAAAGGGCGTTCGGTCGGGAGTGGGAGTAAGGAGTAAGAGTAGGAGCAGGAGGAAATGAGTGAGTTCAATCTTCGAACTCGAGCTGGTAGCGGGGAATGGAGGGATCGGCCTCCCCGGCATAGGCATCGATGCCGCCGCGGAGGGCACGGGTGTTTCGAAACCCGTGCCCGACGAGATAGGCGCAGGCATCGAGGGAGCGGTCGCCCTTGTGGTCATA
>JAGRPC010000352.1 GCA_020439925.1 Verrucomicrobiia bacterium
AGCAGGATTTTGTCGTCCTTTTCTCGCAGGAACACGAGATGCTGGTTCTCTTCCGGAACCTGGGCGGGGGAAAGGGTTTCGAGAACCGGATCCTTGCGCAGGGACCGCATCCGGCTTTCGGGTCGTCAGGGTTTTCAACGGTCGATCTGGACAAAGATGGTGACCTCGATTTTCTCTGGACCAACGGAGATATGATGGACGAGATCCCGCTTGCGAAGCCATACCATGGGTTGCGCTGGCTGGAAAACCGGGAGGGTGTGCTGGTGACTCATGAACTTGCGAAGATGCCCGGCTGCTATCGTGCCGTCGCTTGTGATCTGGATGGCGATGGAGATCTCGATATCGCCGCCTCCAGCCTCAATCCCCAATGGGATCTCCATGACTTTCCAAGCCTGATCTGGCTGGAGAACGACGGTCGTCAGGGTTTCACGGCGAGGAGACTGCTTTCGAGTCCCGCCAATCTGGCCTCGCTCGTGGCCGGGGATTTCGACGGTGACGGATTCCCTGACCTCATCGTGGGTGGGATGCACGTTCCAGGGCCGCTTGGCAGGGTGGGACGGGTCACGGGACTGATTGGACTCCATCCCGCTGATTCCAAACAAAAGCCCGTGGGGCGTTGATTCGAGTCAGAAAAAGAGAAGCCGGATTCCTGCGATTGCCGAGAAAACGTAGAGGAGAATCTCGAAGAGGCGTTGTGGGACGTGGCGGATGAGCTTTCCTCCGGTGAAGATACCGACCAGGAGGGCCGGGAGCAGGAAAAGGTTCAGCTTCAGGGACTCCCGATTGATGAGCTCAAGTTGACCGAGAAAGGGCACCTTGAATAGATTCACAAGCAGGAAGAGGCGTGCGCCGACCCCGAGGAAGTCCTCCTTTTTCATCTTGTGGACAAGCGCGTAAAGAGAAAAGACGGGACCGGCCGCGTTCGCCAGCATCGTCGAGACGCCGATGAGCAGGCAACTGAACCAGCGGAATCCCCGTGAGTCGGGAAGGTGCTCGAGGAACTCACGCTTGAATTCACGGAGCAACTGGATCGCCAGCATGAAGAGAATGATGCCTCCAATGACGCGTCGGGCAGCGTGGTCGTCGAGGTGATCGAGAAGAAAATAGGCCGCCACTACGGCGAACAGGATGACCGGCACAAGTGGCCAGACCTGGCTCCAGCTCGCGTACTTGCGAAAGAGGGGATAGACGAGCAGGTCGCAGACGATCAGCATCGGCAGGATCACCCCCACGCTGTTCTTCGCCCCGAAAAGCTCGGCAATGATGAGAACATTGAGGATCGCGAGGCCGGGAAACCCCGTCTTTGAAATGCCCAGGCAAAAGGCACCGAGGGCGGCAAGGGCGAGGGTCGGAAGGGTGGCGTCGAAAGGCAATTCCACGGCGCTTCCCTTAGAGCCGATTCCGACCCCGGGCAATTCCTTTCCTGCGGTAGGGGACAGACCGCAGTCTAGACACCCGTCACAAGCCGCTCGTTCACATGACCCTCGTTGAGATCGACCCGTTCCGGACGTCCCTTGTGCATGTAGACGACCTCGGTGTGGTCGAGACCGAGCAGGGCCATGATGGTCGAGTGAATGTCGTGGACGTGCATCTTGTCATCGACCGCGAAAAGACCGAGTTCGTCGGTTGCTCCGATGGTCTGGCCGCCCTTGACCCCTCCGCCGGCCATCCACATGGTGAAACCGGTAGGGTTGTGATCACGGCCGTCGCCTTTCTCGCTCATCGGAGTGCGTCCGAACTCCCCGCCCCAGATCACGAGGGTGTCTTCGAGCAGGCCGCGCTGTTTCAGGTCCTGGATCAACCCGACGATGGGCACATCGACATTGTTGCAGAGGCGGCTGTGGTTTTCCTCCATTTTCGAGTGGCTGTCCCACTTGCTTCCCGCCCCGTGGTAGAGCTGGATGAAACGAACCCCGCGCTCGACGAGGCGTCGGGCCATGAGACACTGGCGCCCGTAGACCTCGGTTTCCTTGTTGTCGAGGCCGTAGAGCTTCTTGATGTGTTCGGGTTCACTCTCGAGGTCGATGGCCTCGGGTGCGGCGGCCTGCATGCGGAAAGCCAGCTCGTAGCTGCGGATGCGGGCCTCGAGGTCGGTGTTGGAGGAGCGGGCCGAGTAGTGACCGCGATTGAGCTCCTCGATGAACTCCAGTTTCTTGCGCTGGCGAGTGTCGCTCACCCCCGAAGGGTTGTTCAGGTTTTTGATCGGCTCGGTTCCGTTTTCGAAGAGTGCTCCCTGGTAAACGGCGGGGATGAATCCCGATCCCCACATCCGTGCTCCGTTCACGATCATCGAGTTCGAATCCTTGATAACCACGAAGGCGGGGAGGCTGTCGTTCTCCGAACCGAGGCCGTAGGATACCCAGGAGCCAAGGGCGGGACGTCCGCCGAAAACGGAACCCGTATTCATCTGGCAAACCCCGCCGGCGTGGTTGATCCCGTCGGAGACGCAGGAGCGGATGACACAGAGCTCGTCGGCGATCTTGGAGTGGTTGGGAAGCCAGTCCGAGATCCAGAGACCGCTTTCACCGTGTTGCGCCCACTGGCGTTTGCATTCGAGGAGGGGAGAGTTCACCTCGCCCATGGCTGTGACGGGACGCTCGAAGCTGTCGGGAAGCGTCTGTCCGGCAAGCTTGTTGAGAAGGGGCTTGGGATCAAAGAGATCCAGGTGGCTGGGGCCGCCTTCCATGAAGAGCCAGATCACGTTCTTGGCACGGCCGAGGCGGTGAGGGATCTTTGCGCCCACCGGATTGGGGAAAGAACTCTTCGCGATGAGGTTCTGTCCGGTGAGGGCGGAAAGGGCAACGGCCCCGAATCCGGCTCCGGCCCGGCTCAGAAACTCGCGGCGACTCGAGGGATGATCGATTCGATGGCAGAAGGACATGGCGTGAAGGGGGTGGGAGTTTGGGAGCGGGGAGTTGAAAGTAAAATGCCAGATGGCCAAGGGTGGAAAGCTCAGTGCAGGTAGAGAAACTCGTTGGAATTGAGCAGCGCGTGACAGAAGTCGGTGACGGAGCCAAGAAGCTTCGGTGAAACACCGGTGGGGATAGTCTCCTTAGCGGTGCGAATCCACGAGGTACCAGCTACGGGGGTTTCCCCGTCGTTACCGGTGAAGGTCCAGTCAAAAACACGCCTGGCAGCGGGCAGGAGGGATTCCGCTTCGGCCCGTTGGGGGAAGGCGAGGAGTTGTTCCTTCTTCAGGGCGCCTTCGCTCACGCTGAGTCGGGCGAGTTGCCCGTCCCAGAGATGGCCCGACTGTGCGCGGCCTCCGAGAAGGGTTGCGACTCCCTCCTCTACCGAGAGACCGCCGACCACTTGGTGGAAGACCGTTTCCGTCTGGAGGGGGGCCTCCGGATCCGAGAGATCCTTCAGGTAAAAAGTCACCGAGCCTTTGGCGAGATCCTCCTTGGAGGGTCGAGCCGAAATCGCCGCAGCGAGATAGACGGGCTTGCCGAGTGGCACCCGGAGGCCCGAGGCCACGACCTCGTAGATCCGGTTCTTCTGGAAATCGTCCCCCACGATCTGGAGGATGAAGTTCTGCGGGTCGAAGCGCGACTTGGTACTCGTGACCCCGAGGGACCAGCCCGTGTCATCCTGCGAGCCGTTCCAGCGGCTCAGGAGCGTGTTCACCGAGGCATCGGCATAGACGTTGTCGAGCACCGCGACCGCTTCGATGGTAAAGTCCTCTTCGGGCAGCTTCGCAGAACTCAGATCGAGCTTTTCAAAGCGGCTTCCGGGTTGGAGCCAGAGCGCCTTTTCTCCGACAGACAGGTCTCCCGTCTTCGAGAAGAACTGGGATATCGGTCGCAGCCCCGATTCGTTGGGGAACTTGTCGGGATTGGCGGACTCGGGTGCCCCCACCGTCCCGGTTTGCGACTCGATGAAGGCGAGGGCCCCGTCGACTTCGCTGGTAAGGGCTTCCCGACCGAAAGCGATGCGGTAGGCCTCGCGGACCTGATCGGCGCCGAACTCCGACCCTCCCTTGAGGAGGCGCTTGGCGAAAGCCTCGGCACGTCCGAGGGACCAGGGGCCGTTGACAAGAAGGAGCGATTGGTTCGGAGTGGTCGTCGGAATCCGGTTCGGCGTGGAGCTGAATCCGGCGGGGGCGTCGAATTCTCCCATGACCGTGTCGGGCGTGTTGCGGCGCTTCTTCACGTAGATGCTCCGGTTCGGGGCGGTGCCGTCGACGGCGGGGCCGCCCTCGCGGTGCTGCAGTTCTCCCGAGGCGGCGAGGGAAGCGTCGCGGATCTGCTCGGCGTCGAGCCGCTGGGGCGGGTAGCGCCAGAGGAGGCGATTGCCCGGATCGGCGATCTCCTCGTCCGAAGTCGGCTCGCGCCGCGCCGTCTGGCGGTAGGTTGCGCTGGTGACGATCAGCCGATGAAGATTCTTGAGCTTCCAGTCATCCTCAAGGAACCGGCTCGTGAGCCAGTCGAGCAGTTCCGGATGGCTGGGAGCTTCGCCAAGCATGCCGAAATCGTTGGGGGTGGCGACCAGACCCTCCGCGAAATGACGCTGCCAGGCACGGTTGACCATGACACGGGCGGTGAAAGGGTTCTTCTCGCTTGCGATCCAGGAGGCGAGGGCACTGCGGCGTCCCGTCGTCGTCGCGGTCGGTTTGATCTCTGGCTTTTCGCCGCCCAGCAAAGTCAGGAAGGCGGGTTCGATGACCTCCTCCTTGCCGCGGCGCTTCAGGACCGTTTCGGCCGGTTTGGTGCCCGTGTCCGTCGTGATGAAAGCCAGTGGAAGCGGTTGGGGTTTGAGCTTGTCGAACTGCTTGAGCGACTCGGTCAGTTCTGTGTAGTGGGCAAGCTTCTTCTCGTCCTTGGCGAAGGTCTTTTTCCAGTCGACGCGGCGAAAATCGAAGTCGACCTGCCGCTGCACGAGTTGGGCGAGCTGCTCCTCGTGGGCGGTCCGCTCCTCCGCCTTTTTCCAGTAGATCGCCTGGACGTCCTCGGGGAACTGTTTCACGACCCCTTTGCGTTTGCCCTCGAGGACCGGGACGGTGATGGCATCGAGTTCGGCGCGGAGATCCTTCGTCGCTTCCTCCCATTTCGCGAGTTTCGCATCATGCTCGGCACGCTGTTGCGGCGAGGCGAGGGTCTGGTTTTCGGGCCACCAGGTGGCGTTGAGGAAGGACTGGAGGGCGAAGTAATCCTTTTGCAGGATGGGGTCGAACTTGTGGTCGTGGCACTGGGCACAGCCCATTCCGAGTCCGAGGAAGGCTTCGCTCGTGACGTTGGTCATCTCGGTGAGGATGAGATCCCATTGCATGCGGGCGTTGCGCTGGTTCCATTCGTAGATCCCCAGGCGCATGAAGGCGGTGGCGATGAGGGTTTCGGGATCATCGGAGGCGAATTCGTCGGCGGCGAGCTGTTCGCGGATGAACTGGTGATAGGGTTTGTCCTCGTTGATCGAGCGGATCACGTAGTCCCGGTACATCCACGTTTCCGGACGGTAATCGTCGGCCCGGTAGCCGTCGCTTTCCGAATAGCGGACCACGTCGAGCCAGTGCTGGCCCCACCGCTCGCCGTAGCGAGGGCTCGCGAGGAGTTTGTCGGCAAGCTCGGCAGTGGCTTTGTCAGGGTCGGCGGCAAAGGCGTGCTCGAAGGCGACCACCTCCTCCGAGGAGGGGGGGAGTCCGTGCAGGTCGAAATAGAGGCGGCGCACCAGTTCCCCGGCATCGGCGGCCGGGGCGGGTTTCAGGTCCTTTTCCGCGAGCTTCGCGGCGACGAAGGAGTCGATGGGATTCTTCGCCCATCCTTCTCCTGATTTCGGTGGATTCGAGTCGGCGACAGGCTTGATCGCCCACCAGTTCCTGTCTTCCTCGGTGAATCCGTTTTCGTCGGTGCCACCCGACTTGGCCACCTCGGTGGGCCAGGGGGCACCGAGGGCGACCCATTTTTCGAGGGCGGCGACTTGGGATTCCGTCAGGGCCTTCTTGGGAGGCATTACGAAGTCGGGGTCGCTGCGCCGGACCGCGTGAACGAGGGGAGAGAGATCGGGATTGTTGTCGACGATGGCAGGACCGTTCTCGCCTCCCTTCACGATGAAGTCGCGGTGATCAAGGCGGAGGCCTCCTTTGACCTTTTCGGCTCCATGGCATTGATAGCATTCCTTCGCGAGGAGCGGACGGATCTCCATCTCGAAAAAGCGGAGCGCCTCGGCGTCATCCTTGGCAAAGGCAGGGAGACTGAAGAGGGTCAGGCCGAGAATGAAAGAGGGTTTGATCGGGGGCATGGGGAAAGGGGGGTGATCGCTGAAATTGTGACGGCTTACTGGACGTCTGGGGTTTGCAGCCAAAGGGTGGGGGCGGGGGCGGTGGGGTGTTCCTTTGAGGCGAAGGCGTGGACGAGGCCCTGTTGGTCGCTTTCGCCCGTTTCACGCACAAGAATCAGGGAAACGATCTCATCCGGACGCGAGCGCAGAAAGTCCACGAACGCGTCCGAGCTCACTTCGACGAAGCCGTTCGGCGAACCTTTGCGGATCTCGAAGTCGGCGAGGCGGGTGGCGATGTTTGTGGAAAGAGTCTCCTCGACGAGCGGTCCCGCCGCTTCCCAGGTGAGGTCCGTCTCCTTCCAGGCCGCTACGGCTTCGTCGATCAGACCGTACACGGCGAAGCGCGAGTCTGGAACCAGCGAGGAAAATCCGAGTCCACTCGGTTCGACTTTCAGAACGAGTTTGGCCGAACCCAGCGCGGCGCGGTCTACGCCCGCCAGGTCGAACGACAGGAGCGCGCGACGCTCGTTGTTCGGGGCGAGATCGGTGTGCTTCACCATGAGCAGGGGATGGTCGCCAGTCGGTCCGTGGGCGTCTCCGCGCCTCACGTAGGCATCGCGGCCCCGTCCCGTCGCGGTGGAAACGGCCGTCCAGCCCGGTCCGGGAGACGACGAGGAGGGGGGCTCGACACGCCGCACTTCCTGGTCGGCCGGTTCCGGAAGAGCTCCGACCTTGCTGACGAGGGAACTGCCGGCAAAGACGTGTTTTGCTTCGGGATGATCCTCGCGGTTCACCTTCACTTCCCCTTCGAAGACAAAGACGTTGGAGTCCCCAAGGGGCGTCGTTGTGACTCCAAAACGGGTGCCGAGGTCGATCACCTCCATTTTTGCCGTGTCGATCGTGAAGCCGTGGGCCGACTCGGGCACGTCGGCGACGACCGACCCCTCGACGAGGCGACAACTCATCGCGGACTCGACCTCGAGCACACTGGGCGCTTCGAGGGTGACCGTCGCCCCGCTCTTGAAGCGGATCGTGGCCATCCCCTCGGTGAGGGCGAGGGTGCCGGCACCGAGACCCGCGCCCTCCACCGTGGGCAGGTCCGACCCTGCCCAGCGGCAATTCTCGGCTTCGATCAGCGTGGCAACGACCGGAGCCGGGCGGCCCTGGACAAAGAGCACGATGCTCGCTCCGAAAAACACCACCGCAGCCGCGGCGGCAAGCCAGGCGACGGGACGTATCACAGGAGCGGGTTTCACCCACTGCGGTTCCTCGAGGAGGGCGGGCAGGGTGTCTCCCTCGGCTTCGAGCAGGGCGTGGATCCAGCGTTTTTCCACATAATCGCGACAAAGCTCGGGATCCCCGATCACCGCTCGCTGGAGGGCGTCCCATTCCTCGGGGGAAAGCTGGCCGTCGAGAGACCGGTCGATGTGATCGTGGAAGTTCATGCGGGAGAGGATTCGAGACGCGATTTGACGCAGTCGTTCAGCGCCGCGCGGATGCGGCTGAGGAGCTTGTAGACGGCCGCCTCGGTGCGCTGGGTTTCCCGGGCGATGGCGGAGATGTCGTGGTCCTCGTAATAACGGAGAAGGACGAGGCGGCGCTGGTTTTCCGGGAGGCGGCGGAGGCATTCGTGGAGGGCCTCGGAGCGGTCCGAGAGCGAGTCCGAGACCCGGTCGATCTCCGCGGCGACCGCCTCAAGGAAGGCGGGTTCGGCGGAATAGAGCGGCTTCCGCTTCGCTCCGCGGCGGTGATTGAGGATCTGGTGAAAGGCGATCTTTCTGGCCCAGGCGAGGAAGTGGGAGCCGGGTTCAAAATTTGCGAACTGCTTCCACATCGTCAGCTTGCAGCTCTGGAGGATGTCCTCCGCGTCGAGTCGGTCCGGCACGAGGGCATGCACGTAGGCGGCCAAAGCACGCTCGTGCTCGTTGAGAAGGACGAGGTAGAGCTCGGCCGGGTCCGTCGGGGAAGTAGGGGGGATGGGGGTGGAATCCTCCATTTCGACAAGCTCAAGGTCCGGGGGAATCGGATTTTGGACAAGATTTTTCGTTTTTTAGAATCCGACCCCGTTTGCCGTCGAGGTCATTCCCGGACGGGAATGATTGACACAAGAATCGTGGCGGTTTTCCCGATGGACAATCCGTTCGTGGTCGTGCGATGCTCGACCCATGTTTTCCGGCCGTATCGATTGCGCGTTTGTTGTCTCATTCTTGTTTTGCGGAGTTTGCCTTGGAGCGGAAGATTCTCTTTCCTTCTCCGACCCCTCGCCCCAGCGCTACAAGCTCCAGGCCCGGGCCAGCGAGCTCGATCCGCGGGCGAAGGAGCATCCCGAGATCGATTTCATCTTTGCGAAGGACGGCAAACCGCAGGATTTCGAGAACGCCTCCGTCGACACTTCGGTGGCTCCGGCGGGCAAACTCGTGATCTGGCTGATGGGCCACAGCGAGGGACTTTTCGAAAGGCTGAACTCCTACGGGCTCCACGCGATCCAACCGCACTACGCGAACCGGTGGTTCTCCAAGGTCTGCACGGAGACCCCGGTCGGGGAGACCTGTCGCGGCAACGTGCGACTCGAGGCGGCCACGGGGGAGGATTTCTCCGACTGTGTCGACATCCCCAAGCCCGACGGGATGAAGGAACGGGCGCTGGTCTTCGTGAAGTGGCTGGCGAAGGAGAATCCGCAGGGACGCTGGGATTATTTCCTCAGCGATGACGGGACCGACCTGCGCTGGGACCGGGTCATTCTCTCGGGCAGTTCCCACGGGTCGACCACGGCGGCGCGTTTCGCGAAGCACCAGAAGGTCGACCGGGTCGTGATGCTCTGCGGTCCCCGCGACCAGTACCAGAACTGGCAGGCCCTGCCCTCTGCGACGCCGCCGGAACGCTACTTCGGTTTCTCCCACGTCCTCGACGGGGGCTGGACGGGTGACCATTATTGCCGGTCGTGGGAACTGATTGGCCTGCACTCCTTCGGTCCCATCGTTACGGTGGACGGA
>JAGRPC010000353.1 GCA_020439925.1 Verrucomicrobiia bacterium
ACGACCTGCCGATCATCGTGGCCGGCGGAGGGGAGCGAATCGCGTCCGGGCTTCACATCAACATGCCCGAAGGTACCCCGCTGGCGAATCTCTGGCTGACCCAGGCGCGGCTGATGGGCGTGACGATGGATCGCTTCGCCGACAGCTCCGGCGAGATCGACGCCCTGAAGGCTTCCTGACCCCGTGTCGTCGTTCCTTTCATGAGTTCACCTCCAGAGGATTCATCCATATGGAGGAAGCCTCGAATTCTCTTGGAGAATTCCAATCGGGGCGGCAAATGCCGAGACTCCGGATGCTATCCTGAAGGCCTCCGGCTCGGAAAAGACCTTGGTGCGGGTACGGGGAATCGAACCCCGGTCTCAAGCTTGGGAAGCTCGCGTCCTACCATTGAACGACACCCGCGGAAGTCGTGCGGAACGGGCGGAATGATGGGATGTTTCGCGTTTGGAATCAAGTCTGAACTGCGGGCGGTGGCCCGGTCCGGTCACTTTCTCTCCAGGGTGACGACACATTCGAGGTGTCGGGTCTGGGGAAAGAGATCGAAGGGCTGAATACGGGTGATCGCATAGTCCTTCTTGAGGTGCTCCAGATCCCGGATCTGCGTCGCGGGGTCGCAGCTGACATAGACGATGCGTCGCGGCCCGAAGCCGGTGAGCTGGCCAAGGAATTCGGGGCTGCTGCCCTTGCGCGGTGGATCGATGATCACCGCGGTGTGGTTCGGTGGGAAGGTTACTCCGGCGAAGATGGCGGAGGCGTCGCCCTGCTGGAAACGGCAGTTCCGGATGCCGTTCTGCTCGGCGTTGCGCCTCGCCCAGTCGACCGAGGACTCGCTGATCTCGATGCCGACGGCCTCAGTGAAAGCGGAGGCGGCGGTGAGGCAGAAGAGGCCGGACCCGCAGTAGGCGTCGACGAGGTGGGTCACGCCTCCGTCGCCGAGCGCCTCTTCGCGGACGTGACCGGTGAAGGCAGGGAGAATGTGGGGATTGTTCTGGAAGAATTCCCCGGCATGAAAGGAAAAGACGAGATCACCCACTTTTTCCTCGGCCATTTCGGTGGGGTCGGTGCGGACCCGTCCGTCGACGGAATCGCGCAGGAGAAGGGTGGCTCCCTTCTTGTAGGCGCGGGCATTGGCCCTGACCTCACGGCGGAGGTTCTCGAGCTTCCGGTTGATGGATTCCGAGGCGATCGGGCAGCTGGGAACATCGAGGACCTGCTGTCGGCGCCCCTCGATGAGAAATCCGATCGGTCCGATCCTGCCCTTGTCGGGTTTCTGGAAATGCGGAGTGATCTTGGACCGGTAGCCATAGGTGACGGGCGACGGGATGACCGGGGAGACGGGAAACTCGATTCCGGCCATGCGGCGAAGGAGTTCGGAAACCTGCCCGCGTTTCCACTCCAGCTGGGCGGAATAGTCGAGGTTCTGGTACTGGCAGCCGCCGCACTCTCCGAACAGCTTGCAGGCGGGCTCGACACGGTCGGGACTGGGGCGGATGACTTCGACGAGGTCGGCTTCCGAGTAGCTGGCGTTATTGCGGAAGATCCTCGCCTTCACGAGCTCGCCCGGAAGGGCGTGGGAAACGAAAACGACCCAGTCCTCATGGCGACCCACGCCCTTTCCGAGGTTACTGAGGGAGTCGATCTCGAGCTCAAGCTCTTGATGATAAGCGAAGGGCACGGGATGGAAACGGGGCGGAACTCGGGACATGGCATTGAAGATGCTAAGGCAAACTAGCCGATTCAAGGAACCCCGCTTTGGAAATTTCCGATTCTGCCGTAAGCTCAACGTGATGTCATCAAAACCAAGCACTTGTGCCTCCAGTCCGAATGAAGTCGCCCTGATCCTCGGCGCCTCCCATGGAGATCCGTTTTCCTTCCTGGGATTGCACCGCGCTCCTTCGGGCAAAGGAATGGTTCTGCGAGTCTTCCGCCCGTTTACGGCGGGGGTAAAGGTGGCGGTCGACGATGACGAACCGCTCGCGATGCGCTGTGTCCACCGCGAGGGTTTCTATGAGCTGCTCTTTCCGGACCGGGAGGCTCCCTTTGCCTACCGGCTCATTTTCACCTTCGGCGAAACCGTCACCGATCCCCTTGTGGATCCGTATTCCTACGGTCCGGTCCTCGGGGAACAGGATATCCATTTTCTCGGCGAGGGAACGCACCGGCGGCTCTGGAAGGCGATGGGCGCTCACCCACGGCGTATCGGCGAGGTCGACGGCGTGACTTTCGCGGTCTGGGCGCCGAATGCGCATCGCGTCAGCGTGATCGGCGATTTCAATGGATGGGACGGTCGCGTTCACCCGATGCGCAACCACAACGGCATCTGGGAAATCTTTCTTCCGCACGTGGGTCAGGGCGATCTCTACAAGTTCGAGATCGTCGGCTCCGCGGGGAATCTCTTCGCCAAGAGCGATCCCTTCGCCTTTTTCTCCCAGCACGGCCCCGAGACCGCCAGCATCGTCCATGATCTCGGACACTATGAGTGGAGGGACGGCGACTGGATGGGGAAACGCGCCTCGCACGATCTCTATCACGGACCCATGTCAATCTACGAGGTCCATCTGGGATCGTGGAAGCGCCGCCACGAGGACGGGAACCGTTTCCTGACCTATCTCGAGCTAGCCGACGAACTGGTCGATTACGTCGCCGACATGGGATACACCCACATCGAGCTGATGCCGGTGGCGGAATATCCGTTCGACGGTTCGTGGGGTTACCAGGGCTGTGGATATTTCGCCCCGACGAGCCGCTTCGGGTCGCCCGACGAGTTCCGACAGTTTGTCGACCGATGCCACCAGCGCAACATCGGGGTGATCCTCGACTGGGTCCCGGCGCACTTTCCCAAGGATGCCCACGGCCTCGCCCGCTTCGACGGCACGGCGCTCTATGAACACGCGGATCCCCGGCAGGGCGAACATGCCGACTGGGGCACGCTCATTTTCAACTACGGCCGCAACGAGGTGCGGAATTTCCTCATCAGCAACGCGATGTTCTGGCTGCAGGAGTATCACATCGACGGACTCCGCGTCGATGCGGTGGCGTCGATGCTCTACCTCGATTATTCGAGGGAGGACGGGCAGTGGATTCCGAACCAGTACGGCGGTCGGGAAAACATCGAGGCCATCGCCTTTCTCAAGCAGCTCAACCAGATCTGCTACGAGGAGAATCCCGGGATCATCACCCTCGCCGAGGAGTCGACCGCCTTCCCCGGAGTTTCCCGTCCCGTCGACACCGGCGGGCTCGGCTTCGGCTTCAANNGGAACATGGGCTGGATGAACGACTCCCTCAGCTATATGAGCCACGAGCCGGTTCACCGGAAGTATCACCATGGAATGGCGACCTTCTCGATGATCTATGCCTATCACGAGAACTACGTTCTGGTCCTGAGCCACGACGAGGTCGTTCACGGCAAGGGTTCGCTCGTCCAGAAGATGCCCGGAGACCGCTGGCAGCAGATGGCCAACGTCCGTTTCTTTCTCGCCTGGATGTTCGCGCATCCCGGCAAGAAGCTGCTGTTCCAGGGGATCGATTTCGGCCAGTCGGAAGAGTGGAACTACTCGCACGCCCTTCCCTGGCACCTCCTCGATTTCGAGGAACACCAGGGCGTCCGGAATCTCGTGCGCGACCTCAACCGGCTTTATGTCTCCGAGTCCGCCCTCAACCAGCTCGACCATGAGCCGGGAGGTTTCGAGTGGATCGATCACAACGACGCAAAACACAGTCTCTTTTCCTTCGTTCGGAAGGACCGGAATGACGAGACGATCGTGATACTCGTCAATGCGACGCCGGTGCCGAGATCGGGCTACCGTCTCGGGGTGCCGGACGACGGATTCTACGAGGAGATTTTCAACTCCGACTCGGCGCTTTATGGAGGGTCGAACACGGGCTCGGCGGGCGGCATTCCGGCGCGGGCACAGGAATCCCACGGTCGCGCCTTCTCGATCCAGATCGAAGTGCCGCCGCTGGCCACCGTCTATTTCAAGCGCCGCCGGGTCTGAGGTGGCGGGTCGGAGAAGAAGGGATTGTCGAATTGGGTCGACTGTCGGAACGAACTTCAGCCGGGGTTCCGCTCCGAGTAACGCGCCCGGTCCAACCGCTCGAGCCGGTCCATCGCGGGACGGATGTCGAGCAGGCGGGCCGAACCTTCGCCACCGCTGGTGGCCTCGGCACCCCATTGGTACCAATAGCGGATGGCTTGGTCGCGCAGCCAGTCGTAGACGCCCTCGGTGGGATCGAAGGCGTGCCGTTCTGCGAGCGAGGTGAGATGATCGGCGATCTGGTCGGGGAACTCCGGAGGCAGGGCCTCGAGCTGCTCGCGTGCCTCGTCGAACAACCGGCGGCCCGCGAGGGCGTGAATCCGGTCGAGGGCTTCCCGGAGATGCGAGGCGTCCCGCAGCACCTCCGGGGTGAGTGGCGGCAATTCGGGCGGAGCGAGGGAGACCAGCCCGAGTCCCTCGACGAAGCGCTTTGACGGATCGGAGGGAAACTCCTGACCGTGGGCCTCGAAGTAGTCGCGCATCCTGCCATTGCCCGGCCCCGCGGTGGCGGTGAGGTCAAAGACGAGGGATCCGGTCCGATCGCCAACGATCCAGTCGAGGCGGATCTCCCGGCGCGACCAATCAAGCTCGATGTCCGTGATGAGGCCGTTCTTCCCCGCCTCGACCTCGGTGCCGCGGGCATCCCGGAATCCCCGGATCACCGTGACTCGGGTGTGCGGGGAAAGATGATCGATGGTGCAGGCCATGGGAAAGGGTCCGATTCAATCAGATCTCCCTTCCCGGCCCTTCCATCAAGCGTCAACCGCATCCACTTCCCATCCCTCGCGATAGGACTTCGTCAGGAACGCGTCGGCTTCGGGAAGATTGCGGACTTTCATGGCCGCGGGATCCCATTCGAGGGTCCGCCCGGGAAAGCGGGCCGCGACATTGCCGAGTTGCACTGCCTCGGAGAGCGGTCCGGCATAGGCGAAACTGTCGGAGAGCGAGGTGTCTCCCTTGAGGCAGGCGTCGACCCAGTCGTGCCAGTGGTGGGCGGGCCCCGGATCGGGGAGCTGGTAGTCCGCGAAATCGGCCTCGGGATAAAGCTTCGGAGTGCCCCAGTGCGGAACGAGCAGATAACCTTCGGTTCCGACGAGGAGGGACGCGGGTTGGATCATCTCCGCGCCGGAAGGCACTCCCTCGTATTTCCAGTTCGGGCGGCGTCCGCCATCGTACCAGTGGATCGTGAGGGTGTCCCCGTCGGTGTAGGGAGTTCCCGGGTAGACGAAGGTCACCGTCTCCTGCGCAGGCCAGACCTCGTCGTTCATCCCGCTGTGATCGGAGGTCACGGAAAGCGGCTGGGTAAGATCGAGGGCCGTGTAGAGGGGATCGAGAAGATGGCAGCCGTTGTCTCCCATCGAGCCCGATCCGAAATCCTGCCAGTCACGCCAGGCGAAGGGATGGTAGATCCGCTCTCCTCCGAACTCGCGAAAGGCGGCCGGGCCAAGCCAGACGTCCCAGTTCACCTCTGGCGGAGGAGGAGCCGGGTTCGCAGGCCGGTCGAGCAGTCCCGAGCGGCCGTGGCCGGCCGCGCTGATCCAGGTGTGGATCTCCTTCACCTTGCCGATCTTCTTGTGTTCCTGGACGATCAGTTTCGTGGCGCGATACTGGAATTCCGAATGGATCTGGTTGCCCATGCGGGTGACGACGCCCTGTTTTTTCGCAAGCGCGGCGAGCTGGCGGGCCTCCCAGACCGTGTGGGTGAGAGGCTTCTGGCAATAGACATGGAGACCGTGGCGCATCGCCGCCTGGGCGATGACGGCGTGGCTGTGGTCGGGAACGGTGACGTTCACCGCGTCGATCTCGCCGGCCATCTTATCGAAGAGAACGCGGAAATCGTTGAACTTGGGTCGTCCCGGCCACTGTTTTTCGGCGCGCTCGAAATGGCGCGAATCGACATCACAGAAGGCCACCATCTCGACCTGGGGGTGTTGTCCGATGGTCGAGACGTCCTTCCACCCCATGTTGTGGCAACCGATCGCGGCGAAGCGGAGTTTGGACTTGGCTGGCATGGGGATGAGCATGGACAAAGCCTCGGCGCGGGGAAAGCACGCGAAGACGCCGGGAGGGGCGGAACAGGAGGAATCATGGACCCTGTTTCCGGAAAAAGATCCCGAATTGCCCTTCGGGACGGCAAATGGCACGCCGCGTGCATCCCTCTGCAAGTCATTCACGTCCAGACCCCCGGTGCATGACCGACGACCTTTCCATCCCCTCCCTTCACGCGGCCTACCGTTCCGGCAATCTGACCCCGCGCGCCCTCGTTGCCTCCCTGCGGGAACGCATCGCCGCGTCCGACCCCCGCATCTGGATTTCGCTGACGTCCGAGGCGAGGCTGGAATCGGTTCTTTCCGTTCTCGAGAAAAGTTCGCCCGACTCGCTTCCCCTCTACGGCATTCCCTTCGCGATCAAGGACAACATCGATCTCGCTTCCGCCGCCACGACCGCGGCCTGTCCGGACTTTGCCTTTCATCCGGACAAAGACGCCACGGTCGTCGACCGGCTCATCTCGGCAGGGGCGATCCCGATGGGAAAGACCAATCTCGACCAGTTCGCCACCGGGCTCGTCGGCGTGCGGTCGCCCTACGGCACGCCGGAGAATCCTTTTCATCCCGACTTCATTCCCGGCGGCTCCTCGTCGGGCTCGGCCGTGGCGGTGGCGCGGGATCTCGTCAGTTTTTCCCTCGGCACCGACACGGCAGGTTCGGGAAGGGTTCCCGCGGGACTCAATGAGCTGATCGGGCTGAAGCCTAGCCTAGGGCTGCTTTCGACCAAGGGGGTGGTGCCTGCCTGCCGTTCCCTCGACTGCGTCTCCCTCTTCACGAAGTCCGCGGCCGAGGCCGCGACGGTGCTCGGGGTGGCGGCGGGATTCGATCCCGATGACCCCTACTCGCGCCCGCAGGGCGAGTCGAGGTGGTGGCGTGCCGATGATTTCACCTTTGGCGTTCCGAGGGAAGACCAGCTCGAGTTCTTCGGGAATGACGAGGCCGCCGCCCTCTTCGCCGAGGCCCTCGTCCGACTCGAGTCCATCGGGGGGCGGCGGGTCGAGATCGACTTTGCCCCCTTTCTCGAGGCGGCCCTCCTCCTTTATGAGGGCCCCTGGGTGGCGGAGCGTTTCGCGGCGATCGAGGACTTCCTGCGCGATCATCCCGAGAGCCTCCATCCCGTGACCCGCGCCATCATCGAAAAGGGCGGGGATCCCCGGGCGGTGGACGGTTTCCGCGCCCAATACCGGCTCCGCGCCCTGAAACGCCGGGCCGATGCCGTCTTTGAGGCCGTCGACTGTCTCGTCACGCCGACGGCGGGAACGGCCTACACCGTCGCGGAGGTCGAGGCGGACCCAGTGCGCTTGAATTCGAACCTGGGTTACTACACGAACTTCATGAACCTCCTCGACCTCTCGGCCTGTGCCGTCCCGGCCGGCCGGCTCGCCTCGAGCGGGGTTCCCTGGGGCATCACCCTCGTGGCTCCTCCCTTCGCCGAGGAGGCCTTGTTGGGAACGGCGGGGCGTTATCTCGGGGAGGAGGCGAGGCTTTCCGGACCGGGCCTGCCCCCCGACTGGATCGAGGTCGCGGTGTGCGGCGCCCATATGCGCGGACTTCCGCTGAACGGGCAACTCACGAGCCGCGGGGCGAGATTCCTTGCCGAGGACCGTACCGCTCCGGCTTATCGACTCCTTGCCCTTCCGGCGACCGACGGGCTGCCACCGCGACCCGGTCTGATCCGCGAAAGCGGGGAAGCCGGTGCCTCGATTCTGCTAGAACGCTGGGCGGTCCCGGCCTCGCAGTTCGGCAGCTTCGTCGCCGCGATTCCCTCACCACTCGGGTTCGGAAAAGTTGAGCTCGAGAGCGGACGCCTCGTCACCGGATTCCTCTGCGAGTCGGTCGTTCCCGAGGGCTCCCGCGAGATCACCGGGCTTGGCGGCTGGCGCGCCTTTCTCGCCGAAGGCGCCGCGACATGATCCACGTCTCAGGCCTCCTCCCTGCGGTAGTAGATCTTGATGAACTCCATCTGCCTGTCCTCGTCGTGCCCTCGTTCGAGGAAGTGGGCGGCCTGGTGAATGAAACCGGGGGAAAACTTCAGCTCCACGCCGACATCGAGCTTCATTCGGCTTTTCAGGCGGTTCCCGGCCTTCTCGGCCTCTTTCTTGGAGACAGAAAACTTCTCCGCGACCGGCTCGCCGCGTTCTTCCTCGTAGTCGATCTTGAAGGCCTCGAACTGGGCGATGCGCTCCGGTTTCTCGAGGGCCTTCTCCTCGAAGTCGGCGAGGTCGAACTCGTCCGTTTCCTTGAGGAAAGTCATCGCGCGGCTCGCGACCTCCATGCGCTCTTCGGCGAGGGTTTCCTCGGGCAGGCCGCGCTTGGCGAACTCGACGCAGAGTTCGGAGAAGCGACGGGTGAGAAAGTCGTCGTTCGTGACCGGTTTCGCTCCGGCGAAGTCACGCACCCAGAACTGGGTGTTGCCGCCGCTCTTGTCGAAGAGATAGACGGTGAACCCGTCGGCGCGACCGTGGTTCACGATGAGGCAGCCCTTGTCGATCTTGTCGGGATAGATTCCCTGCTCGGTCGTGAGGACAAGATCGCCGTCGCGTTCCGAGATCTGGAGAAAGGGCACCCGGCTTTCCGATTTCACGATGCTGATCGCCTGCGCCGACTGGCCGACGACGCCGACCTTCTCGATGAGGGCGATACAGAGGTCGCCCGACTTGATGTTGGGGTGGTGCGATTTGGCGTAGAGGTGCCGCGCGATCACCGCTCCCTGTTCGAGAAGGACCGAGTTGTCGTCGAAGATCGCCGCCGCCGCCGCGAAGAGCTCGTTCTTCGCCAGGTCGGTGTGGTGGTGCAGCTGGTGCAGCTCGAGCGCGCGGAAGGATTTCAGGAAACAGTGGGTGAGGAGATCGGCTTCCTCGTCCTGGAAACGGCAGAGCGTCTGCGAGGTCTGGAGCGGCTCGTTGCGCACGGGATTGCCCACCTTGGCGAGGGACATCGCCGAGAGCTTCGCATTGCGGAAATTGAGGGTCAGGGGCATGGCGCGCACCCTAACAGGGTCGGGTCGACCGGGCAACCGGGTTGGGTCGGGGAAAACGCCGGCAGGATGCCGGCGCTCCCGGGGTCGTTTCAATTCGCGACCACGTTCACGAGGCGCCCGGGCACAACGATGACCTTGCGGACGGTGAGGCCGTCGATGAAGGACTTCACCTTGTCGCTGGCGAGGGCGAGTTGTTCAACCTCCTCGTTCGGCGCGCCGTTGGCGACGAACAGCTTGTCGCGGACCTTGCCGT
>JAGRPC010000354.1 GCA_020439925.1 Verrucomicrobiia bacterium
GACCAGATCCACAACTTCGCGCACAACAACGAGTGGCTCATCCGCAACCTCGATTTTCTCGGGCAACACCACCGCGCCGCGGATCTTGCCCGCAACATGATCTCCCTGCCCCGGCTCGCCAAATTCAAGACCGAAGACAAAAAGGAGGTCTATGATCCCTCGGGAAGCAGCTGGCAATATGGTCGCCAGCGCCTCCGTGACACCCTCGTCCGCTACGAGGATTGGAGGCAGGTCATCGCCCTCTCGGGCGACGGCAAGGACAAGACCGCTCCCCTCCATCCCGACGGCCAGTCGATCACCGACACCGACTATCACCGTTATGTTGGCCTCGCGAAATTCGAGAGCGGAGACCTCGCGGGAGCCGGCAAACACCTCGCCGAGCTGGAAAAACGACTCGAAGCCAAAAGGGCGGAGAAGGACAAGGCCGTCGCCGCCGCGGAAAAGAAGGCCACGGAGGCAAAGAAGGACGCCAAGGGCATTGAAGAGTCGAAGAAGGCGGCCGCGAAGAACTTTGAAAAGGCCGTCACCGACCTCGAGAATCCCGTCAACGAACTCCGCGTCTACGCCGCCCTGTCCGCAAGCCCACCGGACACCGCCAAGGCCCTCGAGCTTCTGCCGAAACTGAAGGATCTCGCAAAGTGGCGTCATGCCTCGCTCTGGCAGCGAGCCGGAAAAGGCGAAGAGGCGATCAAACTTGCCAACGAGGCCGTTTCCTCTGGGAAGAACGAAGTTCTGCCGCTCGTTTCGCAGGTCCGCCTTCTTCATGCGAACGGCGACAAGGAAAAGGCCAGGGAGGCGTTCACCCGGCTTCGCACCGTCGCCTCCGGCGCGGACGCCGACCTTCCGGTTTTTCTTCCCCTCGTCGCTATCGCCAAGGAGTTCGGCTTCCCGCAAGACTGGCGCCTCGCTCCCGAAGCACCCAAGGACCTCGGCGAGCGCCCCGAACTCGATTCCCTCGGTCCCTTCCGCTGGACTCCACCGCAGGCCCCTTCCGCCACGGTGACTGCCATCGACGGGACCAGCGAGCCCCTCTTCACGATGGGTGGGCGTCCCCGCGTTGTGATCTTCTTCCTGGGAAAGGGCTGCTCGCACTGCATGGAACAGCTCAATGCTTTCGCCCCCGTCGGGGAACGATACAAGGAAGCGGGTATCGATCTCGTAGCGGTTAGCACCGACACCGCCGAAGGATTGAAGGAAACCCTTGCCGGCGAAGGGGAAGAGAAGTCGCCCTTCCCCTTCCCGCTCTATTCCGACGCCGATCTCGCCGCCTTCAAGGCCTTCCGCGCGCACGACGACTTCGAGGAAATGCCCTTGCACGGCACCTACCTCATCGACCGCGGCGGACGCATCCGCTGGCAGGAGATCAGCTACGAACCGTTCATGAAACCCGAATGGCTGCTCGAGGAATGCGTGAGGCTCCTCGCGCTCGATTCGACGGAGAGCTGAAGCATTCCAAGCACCCTGACAATCATCCCTTCAGCGAGGCGAGGTAGGCCACAAGGTCAACGAACTGCTGCTCGTCGAGACCCGCGGTCAGCCCGGGCGGCATCAGGGTGGGAATGGCTTCCCGGCTCGCGATGTCTTTCTTCGCGAGCGGCACGATCCAGGGCGTCGCGGTGTTCCGATACCAGACAATGTCCTCGCCCTCGCGCTCGATGTAGCCGGTGATCGCTGCTCCCGTCGTTGTCGTGAAGGCGATCGCCTGGAAACCTTCCTTGATCTGCCGGTCGGGCCAGAGGATGGACTCAACGATCTGGTCGAGCGGCATGCCGGCACCGACTCCGTTGAGCGACGGGCCGATCACCCCTCCCGCGTCTCCGACACGATGGCAGGCGGAACAGGCCAGTTGGGCCATCTGATAGACCTCGGCGCCGCGTTTGGGATCTCCCTTCCCTGCCCGAACCGCTGCGACGACCGCCGCAACCTTGGCGGGGTCATACTCGGGCGCACCAGACTGGCGACCGACAGCGCGGTTGAGCAGCGGCGTCAACTTCGCGTCGGTGCGCCCGAGACGGTTCATCGCGGTGAGGATTTCCTGGGCCGCTGCGGCATCGGGGGGAGTTCCCGATTCGAGGGCGGCGGCGAGAGCGGCAGGGCCTCCGTTCGCCGAGAGCAGGACAGGAAGCAGGGCCAACGCCGAGGAATGCTCGGCTTCTCGCTGGATCAGGGCGACCATCGTTGCCGCGGCCATAGATGGATCCGCGAGTGCCAGCGCCTCGAGGGCCGCACTTCTCAGGGCCACCGGCAACGATGGATCATCGACGAGGGGCCGGATGGATCCAGCCGAATCACGACCACGGATTCGGGCAAGTGCAAGCAGAGCCGCACTCCGGATTTCCAGCGAACTGTCATTGGAGAGCGCCTTTCCGGCGACAAGCGGACCAACCGCGTCCGTCTTCCACCAACCCGCCAGCTCGAGCGCGGCAAGGAGGAGGTCTTCGCGGGACCCACTCAGCAACATGCGCAAACCTTCTTCGGGGAGCGGTGCAGGTCGAATCCCGCGGCTTCTGGCAGCCTCCCCGAGCACAGCGAGGAGGGCGGCATCCTGTGAACCCGCTGCTTCCTTGAAGATCATGGCCAGATCTTCAGGACCTCCGAGTCGCGCGAGCACCGCAAGAAGCCGCTCGCGACCGGATCCCTCGGCGGATTTCAACGCCTCGCGCGCGAGAACCGCGGAAGCCTCGCCACCATGGGTCTCGAGCACAAAGGCGAGGTGCTCCGTCCTCGCGAAAGCCAGTCTCCCCTCGCGAAGAGCCGGCAGCCACTGTTCCTCCAGGGCGAAAACCGCCTGGGCGAGAGAGTATTCGACGAAGCGATCCTCACCCGCATCGAGCGCGGTGAGGGCGAGTCTCAGCGATTCCTCACCCGGCCGGTTCGCACAGGCAATCACTGCCTCGAGCCGCGGACGTGGATGCGGGTCGGCGAGCAGTTCGGAGAGAATCTTCTCCTCGTCGGTGAAGGGGGCGCCACTGCGGGCGATGAGACGGGCCGCCACGGCACGGACGCGAGGTTCCTCCGAACTCTTGAGGCGATGAAGGGTGAAATCACCGACCTTCCCGAGCGACTCGAGCACGCCGGCGGCCTCGACCAGGGCGACCTGCTCGCCCGGTTCCAGTGTTTCGATCCACGACCTCACCGCGGCAGCCACTTCCTCCGCTCCAGCATGATCCGTGAGCATCCGCCTCGCCTGTTCGCGGGGCCAGCGTTCGGGATTGCGGAGCTGCTCGACGAGTTCCGCAATTCCCATCGTCGTAAGATCGGGGTGTTTCAGCGATTCGCGGCCTTTCGCCTTCAGCTTCCAGATCCGTCCGTGACTGTAATCGCGATCGGGATGTCGCAGGGAGACCTGGTAGTGATTGATGATGGGATTGAACCAGTCGACGACGTAGATCGCTCCATCCGGCCCCTGACGAATATCCACGGGACGAAAGCTCTCGTGCCCCCCGTAAATGAGCTGGACCGGCGGCGAGGCCTTGAACCCGGCGCCCTCCTCGACGAGCGGGATCGCAGAGACCTCGCGGGCGAAATAACCGGCGATGATGGCGTGGTTTTCGATCCATGCCGGAAGGTGGGAGGAAGAGACGATGTCGACTCCCATGCTCTTGCCGGGAGTCTGCCCGACCTGGGC
>JAGRPC010000355.1 GCA_020439925.1 Verrucomicrobiia bacterium
CGCGTCCGCGACGCGAAGTATCATCTCCCGAGCAAGATCAAGCAGAATGCCCCTTCCCTCGCCGAGGGCACCGTGCCGGATTTCGCCAAGGTCCAGGATGACATCGTCGCACTGAATGGCTGGGCGGACCGAAAGGTGACCCCCTCGGTCAGACCAGGCATCGTCCCGGGGACGATCGACGTCGATCTCCTCGTCGAGGACGAACTCCCCCTGCACGGCAGCGTCGAGTTGAACAACCGTTACAGCCCAGACACCACCCCGACGCGCCTCAACGCTTCGATCGGCTACCACAATCTCTGGCAACTCGGCCATAGCTTCGGCCTCTCCACCCAGCTCGCTCCCGAGCGGATCGAGGACGCCGAAATTTACTCGGCCTACTACATTGCGCGCTTTGCCCAGGCGCCTGATTTCTCGCTGCTTCTCACCGCGACGAAGCAGAACAGCGACGTTTCCACCCTCGGAGGTGCGGCGGTGGCGGGACGAGGCGAAACAGCCGGAGTCCGTGGTCTCTTCACCCTGCCCGGCCGCGGTGACTACTTCCACTCGCTCAGCTTGGGCATGGACTTCAAACGCTTCGACGAAGACCTCGTCATCGGCGACGAGACCTTCACCACGCCCATCGATTACTGGCCGATGTCCCTCTCCTACGGGGGCGGCTGGATCGGAGACAAGTCCTTCACCGAGGTCAACACCTCCGCGACCTGGAACCTGCGCGGCATGGGCAGCGGGGTTCAGGAGTTCGATGCGAAGCGTTTCGAGGCGGACGGCAGCTTCTTCTATTTCCGTGGCGATCTCTCGCGCACCCAGGACCTGCCGAAAGGATTCGAGGCCTTCGGAAAGGTACAGGGCCAGGCCACGACCAATCCCCTCATCAACAGCGAGCAGCTTGCCGGCGGCGGAGCCTCGACGGTGCGCGGTTATCTCGAATCCGAGGCCCTCGGCGATGGAGGCTGGTTCCTCACCGGAGAAATCCGCACTCCCAGCCTGATCCAATCGACCGAGAAAAAGGAGGACGGGGAATTCGAAAGGGAGTGGCGCTTTCACACCTTCTACGATGTCGGCCGCCTTTATCTCAACGATCCGCTCCCCGATCAGACCGATGTCTTCCGGCTCTCCAGCTGGGGACTCGGCACCCGCTTCTCCCTCCTCGAGAACGTCGAGGGTTCTCTTGAAGTGGCCTGGCCCCTCGTGGACCAGGGCACGACCGCAGCGGACGATCCATTCCTGCTCTTCCAAGTCGAGGCCGGCTTCTGAAACCCTTTCCCGAAGATCCTGACACTGTCACCAACACTCCGCCGCACTCATACCATCATGAAGATCCGATTCCCAAGTCTTCCCATTTCCCTCGCGGGGATCCTCGCGGTCGCCCTCCTCCTGACCGCCAACCTTCCCCTCTCCTCCCGCGCCGCCGATGAAGGAGAGAGCGCCTGGTGGGACAAGTCCTGGACGGGACGAAAATCCATCGAGATCAAGCCTGCGGATTCCGGTCGCCCCGAAGGAGCCGCGACAGTGCTGGTCCGCCTCCACGAGGGGAATTTTCCCTTCGCCATGCTCAAGGAAGACGGCAGTGATCTCCGGGTCCTCGCAGACGATCAGAAAACCGAACTCCCCTTCCACCTCGAGCGCTACGACGCGCTCATGAACGAGGCTTTCCTCTGGCTGCGTCTGCCCGAATTCAAGGAAGGCGCCGATCCCACCAAGGTCTGGCTCTACTTCGGCAACGAAATCGCCGAGAATGCAGGCAGCTCGAAGGACACTTATCCCGAGCCCGCCCTCCTTGTCTACCACTTCGCCGAGCGAGGAGCTCCACCTCGCGACTATTCGACGAAGGAAAATACCGGAGCCACCGCCCCCACGCCCACGGAGGGTGCCCTCATCGGAGCGGGAGCGATCCTCTTTGGCACCAACGGAATGGAGATTCCCTCAAGCGAGTCCCTGAACTGGGAAGCGGGAACGCAGGTCACGGTGATGTCTTGGGTGAAACCCTCGGCGTCCGCCAACGACGCGGTCCTCTACCGCCGCGAGGACGGCGGAAACTCCTTCGTCCTCGGAGTCGACGAGGGGGTCGTCTACGTTGAAGTAAAGGACGCCGCCGGAACGACCCGGAGCAG
>JAGRPC010000356.1:0-1104 GCA_020439925.1 Verrucomicrobiia bacterium
CCGACCGTGTCGTCCCCCACGACCTCGCTCCAGTGCTTCCCGCCCTGCCAGAAGCCCCCGAACTTCGGATCACTCGGGCTCCAGGGGTCGGGTTTCCCGGCAAGGGGGCGGTTGTAACCCTCGGGCGTGTCCTTCGGCATTCCCCCTCGAATGTTCGAGGCATGGTCGAAGCACTTGGTGGCGTCGGTCTTGACGTGCCACTTGCCGGTGAAGAAGGTCTCGTAACCCGCCCGCGACATGCGCTGCGACCAGAGTCGCCCCGCCTCGCGCTCGATGTCGGTGTTTTTTCCCTCGTAGATCTCCCCGGCTCGCCAGACCGTGCGTCCCGTGTTCAGCATCGTGCGGCTCGCGACGCACACCGCCCCGCTCCACGAACCCATGTTGTAGGCATGCGTGAAAGTGGTGCCCCGCGCCACGAGCTTGTCGAGATTGGGCGTGTCGATGTCGGTGTGACCGAAGGCGCGGATCGTCTCGTAACACAGGTCGTCGGCGAAGAGGAAGAGAACGTTCGGATTCTCCGCCGCCTGCGTGGCGAAAACGAAGAAGAGGCTGAAAAGGAAGAGGGGTTGTCTCATGGGAATCAATGAAGCGATCGTTTCAGTTCTTGTTTTTCGACGCCGTCGGCTTCCGCACCGCCGCACGTCCGTTCGGTTTCGCGGGATCGAAGTCCGGATTGGAAATCGGGTATCTCGCGCCCACCTCCGAGAGCCAGGATTTCAATTCGGCCCCGAGGGAATCGACAAGGTCGGGACGTGAGGAGGCGAGATCCTTCGTTTCCCCGATGTCGGAGGAAAGGTCAAAGAGCTCGACCTGGTCATCTTCGAACCAGTGGATCAGCTTGTGATTCCCCTTGCGGATCGCCGCCGCGGGAGCTCCTCCCTGGTTCCCGTAGTGCGGGTAGTGCCAGAAGAGGGATCGCTCCGACAGAGTGCCTCCGGCAAATACCGGGATCAGGCTGGCTCCGTCGATTTGGAGTCCCTCCGGCTTCGCCACCCCGGCAGCCTCGAGGAAGGTCGGGAAGTAGTCCGGACTGCTCACGGGTTCGGCGGAGACGCTCCCCGGCTTGATCTTCGCCGGCCAGCGCACGATGAGCGGCTCGCGGAT
>JAGRPC010000356.1:1268-5886 GCA_020439925.1 Verrucomicrobiia bacterium
CCCACGGCCTGGTCCATCCCGTCGACCATGGCGGCGTAGACGGCGTGCTCCTGAACGAGACGGACGTCGCGTTCCCCCTCGCGGCCCCACTTTTCCTCGAGTCCGAGGCGCTTTTTCTTTTCCTCGTATTTTTTCACGAGATCATCGCGACCCATCAGCGGGGTGTGCACGTCGTAGAAGGGAAAGTAGACGAGAAAGGGTTTCTCACGGTTCGCTTCGATGAACTTCGATGCCTCGGTCGCGAGGCGATCCGGAAGGTGCTCACCCTCGGGACCGTCCTCGAGGCGTGGGTTACCATAGGGGGAAAAATACTTTTTCCCTCCGTAGGGTCCACCCCGGTCGATTCCGCCCCTGTTCACGTCGAAACCCTGATCTTCCGGCCACCAACCCTCGGGACCCAGGTGCCATTTCCCGGCAAAGAAGGTCGCGTAACCCGCCGCTTTGAGCACTTCGGCGAAGGTCGTCTCCTCGTGGGCGAGCCGGTCGGCGTAAGGGGCGGGAAGCAGCTTGGTGTTGCGCTTCCACAACTCCGGCTTGAGAGGGGCGCCGATGTAGTCGGTGATACCGGTTCGCTGCGGCCAGCGCCCCGTCACCAGGGCGGCTCGTGTCGGCGAGCAGACCGGGCACGCGGCGTAGGCGTCGGTGAAGCGCATCCCCTCCCCGGCGAGCCGGTCGAGATTCGGGGTGTCGTAGAAGGTGCTCCCGTAACAACCCAGGTCGCGCTGCCCGAGGTCGTCGGCGACGAAGAAGACGATGTTGGGTGGTGCGTCGGCAGCCCGAGAGAACGGGACGAGGGCCGCGCCTAGGACAAAAAGCAGCAGGATTCGGTTCATTGGTTTTGTCATTATCCAGAGAGGTTCATTTTCCCTCGCTCATCCAACTTCGATAGGTTTCCGCGTTTTCCGCAAACGCCTTTTGCCGCGGAGAACCCGGCTTGATCACGGAGAGCTCGTCGGCGATCTCGAGGTCGTAAACTTCGGGGCTTTCTTCGCCGGGGTCGTGGCTGTCGACGATCCACTCGTCGAGTCGCGTGGACAGTTGATGAAGGACATCGCTACGTGACGGATCGCCTGCCAGGTTCACGGTTTGCCAGCGGTCCTCTTTCCATTCATAAAGCTCTTCGGCCGGACGGACCGGAGCAAAAAGCAGTTCTTCGGGCAATTCCGGCAGTTCCCCCGAGGCATGGAGCTCGCGCAGCCTCTTCACGATGGCCTTGCTGTCCTTGTAGTCGTTGGGCATGAGAAGGGGTCGCGCGGGGTGAAAATTGCGCAGATAGAGATGGCTGTCGGTCCGCACCGAACGAATGCGATCTGCGGCCTCCCCGCAGCGGTCGCGGGCGGCAAACACGGCACCTCGGGGCGTGTAGTCCTTTGCCAGGATGTCGCGCCCCTGCATCCATGAAGGGATCGCGAGCCCCGCGGCTCCGAGGGTCATCGCGGCCATGTCGATGTGCTCGATGAGATCCTCCCTCACTCTCCCCCGGGCGATTCCCGGACCGCTCACGAGAAAGGGGATGTGGGTGCCCTCGTCGTAGAGGAACTGCTTGCCCCGCGCATGACTGATCCCGTGATCGGTCATGAAGATGATCAGGGTATGGTCGAGGAGTCCCTCCTCGCGCAATCGTTCCATGACCCTGCCAACGTGTTGATCGGTCAGGCGAACGCTGTCGAGATAGACGGCCCAGTCGCGCAACAGCACCGGGTCGCGGGGGTAATAGGGCGGAAGGGTGACCTTGCCGGGGTCGACCGGAGCGCCGAATGCCTCCTTGGCACGTTTTTCCAACGCCGCGAAGGAAGCCTCGCTGTCGCCGCGCAACTTTCCGCCGTGAAGCTGCACCTGCATGAAGAAGGGCTGGCCTTCCTTTCTCCCGGCCCAGTCATGGCTGTCGTAGATGGACTCGTCCCAGTCGAAGTTGTAGTCTGTTTTGCCCCTGCGGTCCTGCTTCAGCGGCAGTCCCCGGTGATCGATCCCGGGAAGCCCGCTTCCGATACAGGTGAAATACCCGGCACCCTGCATCAGGACGGGAAGTGGTTCGACGCCTTCGGGAAGTTGAATGCGATGCTGCCTCCGCCCGCTGCGATGATGGTGCGCCCCGATCGTGGTCTGGTAGCAGCCCGTGATCATCGCCGATCGGCTGCTCGAACACACCGGAGCGGTGACGAAAGCCCGGGTGAACCGAGTCCCCTCTGCAGCAAGACGGTCGAGGTGCGGCGTCTCGATGGCCGTTTCCCCGTAGCAGGAAAGATTCGCCGACATGTCATCGACGACGAACCAGAGGATGTTCGGCCTCGAATCGGCCGCACCGGCAAGCACGGTGGAAAGGAGACAGCAGATCAGGATCAGGCGCATCGGGACCCGGAGGCTATCAGGAACATCGGCCTCTGTAAACCGTTCGAACCCGAAGCCACGTCTTTGCGTGCCATGTCCGCAAGCCCGTCTCAGCCTCCGGGAAAGGTCGGTGAAAGAGAGCGCACGCTCATTCCTCCCCATCTCGCAGGCGCCGCAGCATCGCGACGATGTCCTTCCAGCCGCGCACCGCAACGAGGAGGGTGACGGTGCCATACCAGACGACACAGGACCAGACGAGGAGGTGCCAGAAGGTGCTCATGAGGCGACGCTGTCGGATTTCTTCGGTTTGATCAGCGATCCCACGATCATTCCCGTCGCGGCAGCGGCAAAGGCGGCGATGCCGGCGTTGTCCTTTCCAAAGTCGTTGGCCCAGGCCGCCGTCGAGGCCATCTTTTCGAAGCTGAGAAAGAGAATGGGGACGAGGGCCCCGCCGAGGATCGCCCCGAAAGCCCCCCAGGAATTCGCACGTTTCCAGTAGCAGCAGGCGATCAAGAGCACGGACATGCTCGAAAGGTAGACCGATCCGCTGAGGAGCAGATACGACCACACATCCCCCTGGATCTCGTAGAGCAGGCCGAAGACAAACAGGTAGATTCCGATGAGCGCGACGATGAAACGGTTCCACCGGATCGCGCGGGCTTCGGGCCATTTGCCCTTGCGGAAAGGCGCGAGGATGTCGTTGTAGATCACGCTGCCCCATCCGAGCATGTAGGAGGAGTCGGTGCTCATGTCCGCGGCCAACATCGCCGCGACCATCAGGCCCATGAGCCCGATCGGAAGGAAGGTGGCGAGGAATTGCGGCATCGCCATGAGGGTGGGTTCACCTTCTTTCGCCGGACCGAGGAGGACAAGAGCGGCGACACCCCAGAGCACGGGAACGAGCCAGCGACAGACAAAAAAGAAACTGGTCCGCACGTAGATTTTCTGCCCGGTCACGGCGTCCCTGGCGGAAAGGAGGCGCGAGATCGTGGTCTGCCAGGTGAGGGTCGCGGCCCCGTTGCCGAGGATCTGGAAGGCGAGGTAGGACCATCCCATCTGCGGGTTGGCCAGGGGATTGAAACCACCCTCGCCATGATTCGCACGCACCGCCTCCTCGAGGCGGTCCCATCCGATGTGGTGAAGGATGAGAAGAGTCACGAGGAGCAGTCCCGTGCTCATGATGACAAACTGGAGAAAATCGGTCACCAGCACCGAGAGCATCCCTCCGAGGATCGTGTAGATCGCGACGAGGAGGAGCAACCCGCCCATGACCGGCACGAGGTAGCCCGGATCCCAGCCGCAGACGGCGCAGAGAAAGTCTCCCCCGATCTTGAGGAAGACGCCCATGTTGAGAAGTCCCCCGAGGACGATGACGACACCGGCGAGCCAGCGGACCCTATTGCCGAAACGTTTTTCGAAGAGCTCGGGGAGAGTCATGGCTCCGGACGCACGGAGCGGCTTCACACAAAAGCCGGTGAGTCCGATCACGAGCATGGCGAGGGCCTGGCAGATTCCCGGAGTCGCCCCCGCAAATCCCTTCGTGTAGCCGGCCTCCGCCGCATACATGCAGGTGATGATGCCGAACTCGGTCGCCGCGAGCGAGGCGATCCCGAGGTAGAGATTCATCTCCCGTCCCGCGACGAGGAAATGCTCGACCTTGGAGACGTAACGCCTCACCCAGACCCCGGCAATCATCGTCCCGAGCAAGTATAGCCCGACGATGCTGCCGTCGATCCAGGGGTGGAAGTGCGACATGACGGAGCCGCTTCCCTCACTTCAGAAGCCTCTCGAGCTCCTGCTCGAGTCGCTGGCCGCGCACCCCGGTGGCGATCACCTCATTGTCCTTCACGAGGAACACCGCGGGAATACTGCGGATGCCGTAATGTTCGGCATGCTCGTTTTCCCATCCCTTGCCGTCGAAAAGCTGAGGCCAGGGCATGTCGTTCTTTTCGATGAAGTCCTTGAGACGACGCTCGTCGCTGTCGAGGGAAATGCCGACGATCTCGAAGCCCTTGTCGTGGTATTTCGCGTAGGCCTTCTTCACGTTGGGAAGTTCAGCCACACAGGGACCGCACCACGTGGCCCAGAAATCGAGCAGGACCACCTTTCCCTTCATCGCCGCGAGATCGACCTTCTCCCCTTTCACAGGTCTGTCGACTAGATCGATGATATCGCCCTCCTCCAGCTTGGCGCCTTTCTTGTGGGTGACCTTGGGACGCTCGACTTCGGCAGATTCCGAGGAGCCTCCCTGTTCCGCGACAAACTTCTGGTCGGCCTCGCTGAGTTTGGA
>JAGRPC010000357.1 GCA_020439925.1 Verrucomicrobiia bacterium
TCCTCGGGTTTGAAACCCTTCGGCATCTTGGCGTGCCATTTCCCGAAGAAGCCGGTGCGATATCCGGCCTCCTTCAAAAGATCGGAGGACAGCGTTTCGGAATATTCCGCCCGGGTCTGATCGGGATTCTCCGGGGTTCCGTAGCTGCGCCCGACCAGTCCGGTCAGAATCGTCGTGCGACTCACCCAGCAGATCGCCTGGCTCACGAACGCGTTCTCAAAGCGCACGCCCCGCGAAGCGAGACTGTCGAGGGTCGGGGTCTGGATGACCGGGTTGCCGTAGCACCCCAGCGAACTCGAGGTCTGGTCATCTGCAAAAAAGAAGACCACGTTCGGCCGCTCCGAACCAAGAACAGGATAGAATGACAGCAGGCAACCGAGGAAAAGAGGGATCAAACGGAGACTCATCAGAAAACGAGTAAAGCTTCGCAGGATGCCCCCGGTCAACCCCTTTCCCAACCGGGAACCATGCCGCGAATCCGGTGCCAAGGTGCAGGCTTTCGGCACCATGGGCTTGCCTAGGACCCGGATCTCTGATCAAATCAACATCTTGGTTAACTCCCTCGGTTTCAAATGCGACTCGCTTCTTGCTTTATCCTTCTGGGAATGGCGAGCCTCCCCTGGTCCGGGAGTGCGGAAGTTCCGCGCCTTCACTTGAAACCTGTCGTGCTGGAGCAGATCGACTCGCCCACGGTGATTACCCATGCCGGCGACGGCAGCGGCCGACTCTTCATTTGTGATCAGCCGGGAAAGATCCGCATCGTCCGGCACGGCATGCTCCTGCCCGCACCCTTTCTCGACCTGACCACAAGCGGCCTCAATGTCGCGATAGGGCAAACGACGGGATACTCCGAAAGAGGTCTGCTCGGGCTGGCGTTCCACCCCGACTACAGCAATTCGAGCGCACCGGGCGAGGGAAAGTTCTACGTCTATTACAGCGCGCCCTCCCGAACCAACCCGAACGCATCCACCCCCCAGGACCACGTCTCCGTCGTCTCCGAGTTCCGGGTTTCCGAAAGCGATCCCGATCTGGCCGACCCTACTTCGGAAAGGGTTCTTCTGGTCTTCGGACAACCCCAGAGCAACCACAACGGGGGACAACTCGAGTTTGGTCCCGATAGGAAGCTCTACATCGGGTCCGGGGACGGCGGGCAGGCCGATGACAACTTCGAGGGACACACGGGAGGTGGCGGCTTTCCCAAGCCGAACGGAGGACTCGGCAACGCGCTCGACCTGACCAAGCTTCTCGGGAAGATCCTCCGCATCGATCCGCTCGGCACCAACGGGCCGGGAGGAACCTACGGAATTCCGGGCGACAATCCCTTTGTCGGGGCGGGCAACGGAACGCGCGAGGAAATCTATGCCTACGGTCTCCGTAATCCCTGGAGGTTTTCCTTCGACAAGCGCGCCGGAGGCAGCGGACGCCTCTTTTGCGGAGACGTTGGACAAGGCAGTGTCGAAGAGGTCAACCTGATCGTTTCCGGCGGAAACTTCGGCTGGCGCTATCGGGAGGGTAGTTTCGAATTCGACGCCGCCATGACGGGAGCCGGCACGGCACCAGTCAGCTGGATCGATCCTGTTGCGGAATACGCTCATCCGGGGGTGACGAAGGGCTCCCCGGCCCTTCCCCAGCTCGGGCTCTCCATCACCGGTGGATTCGTATACCGCGGAAGCGCCATCCCCGGGCTCGTGGGGGCCTATCTCTTTGCGGACTACCGAGCGACCAGCGGGGGCGGAGGCCGTCTCATGGCCTTGGAGGAGACTTCTCCAATGAGCGGCTCCTTCAACCTGGTCGAGGCCGTTCCACTCACCGAAGCCAACCCGATTTCGGGAACCCGGCGCATTCAGACGCTCGGCGAAAATGAATCCGGCGAGATCTTCGTCGGCACCAAGAGCAGCACTGGCGTCCTCGCGCGCCCGAATGGGCACCCGGAAGGAGGAATCTATCAGATCGTTCCTGCGGTTGAGTCCTCCCTGAGCCTGTCTCCCTCCCGGGATACCACGATGTTTGAGAACTCCTCGAACAGCAACGGTTCCGGAGAGCACCTCTACGCCGGGAGGACAGGCTCACAGGGGGGCTCTGCTCGCCGTCGCGCCCTCCTTCACTTCGACCTCTCGACGATCGACTTTTCCACAGACATTCTCTCCGCCGCGGTCATTCTTCACCAGAATCTCGGTGCAGCCGCTCCCGTGACCATGACCCTGCACCGGGTTCTCGCCGACTGGGGCGAGGCCGGCTCGGATGCGGGCACCCCCGGAGGACAAGGAGCGCCTGCAGAGACCGGAGATGCGACATGGACGCTTCGCTTTCATCCGGCGACCGCCTGGGCAAACTCGGGAGGCGATTTTGTCGCCACAGCTTCGGCTTCGGCGGTCATCGATTCCACGGCTCCCGACGGTCCGGTCGAGAGAACCTGGTCCGACGCCGGCCTGATCGACGATCTCAATGTCTGGCTGGCAACCCCCTCCGCCAACTTCGGGTGGGCCCTTCTTGGCGACGAGGCGACGAGCCCAAGCGCCCAGAGGTTCTATTCCCGTGAAAGTGCAGCCTCCGGAGGTGCGTTGCGCCCGATACTCGACCTGACCTTTCTCGCTCCGCCGCCCCCGACTCCCCTGGAGGCCTTTCTCCGGTCGCTTGATCCCGACGCCCCTGCGGGAACCTTCTACGATCTCACCGTGGATACCGACGGGGACGGACTCACCTTGCTTCTCGAACATGGCCTGGGGCTCGACGGCCTCTCCGCGGATCCGCCGCAGTCCACTGGCCTCTCGCTCTCCACCCGGATCACGGGAACCGGGACAACCGAAGTCACCGCGACCTTCCGCCGTGACCCCGGGGCCACGGGCGTGCGCCTCGCCCTGCAGGTGGCGTCGGGATTTTCCGGATGGATGCCGGTCGCAGAGAGCCTTGGCGGCGCGGCCCCTACGGCGCTCAACGGCGCGGTCATCGTATCCGACCTGCCCTTTCCGGGCGGGGAAGCATCACGCCTTGTCACGGTGCGATTTGAAACGGCGGAGAACATCGATCGCCGCTTCCTCCGCCTTGAGGCGTTCCTGATTCCGTAGCCCCCCTTTCACGGGTTCTCCGCACCGTCGGTTTTTCCGAGACGCCTGAGTTCGACCACCATTTCGTCGAGCACCGCGAGCCCGATCGAGATCTTCTTGAAGAAGCTCAGGTTGTGATGGACAACGACAAATCGCTCGTGCCGCGACCAGAAGGACCTCAACTTTCCATCCAGGGCCACCGCCTCGGCGAGAGTTTCGCGTCGCGCCGGATTGCCTCCCTCGATCCCGAGCCCCCCGACGGCCGCGCTTTCGAAGAAGATCACGCCGTCGTACCTCGCCAGTTCCTGTTCGAGGGTGGTCCCAAGTCGCTCGAAGAAATCCCCGTCCCGCTCCGGCCAGTAGGCGGCCCCGTCGACCGTTCCACGGTCGCACAGGAGGATGCGGTCCGGGTATCGCGTCGCCTGGATGTCTTCCAGGTTTCTCTGCACATGGTAAATGGCCACCTGGGCCGACCGCACCGCCTCGGCCTCGGGATAACGCGGGAATCCGCCCGTGAACATCATCGTGGCCGCTTCCGGCACGATCACGACACCTTCCCCCATCTCCCGCCGGAAGAGGTCAATGGCCGTGGTTTTCCCTCCCCCGGGGCCGCCAGTGACCGCGATGCGGCAACGGTGAGGGTGGTTGGGTGTATGCTTGAAGGCCATGGCACAGTTCGATCCCGGGGAGCTCCCCAACCGGTAAAAATCGGTTTACTTTCCGCAAAATGCCACCATATTCCGCGCCCTGGACGTCTTTTCACCTGCCGTTGGTCCTTGGTATTTCGTCACGAGGGTGACGAAGAGAACCGTCCTGCCATTGGGGAACCCGGCAACCTGAAAAAATCATGCCTAAAGCACTCGCTCCGTTTGAAATCCCGGATCGTCTCGTCAAGGACGAGGCCTCCGCCACCGAAACCTACGCCAAGTTCGTCGCCGAACCCTTCGAAGCCGGATTCGGGCACACCATCGGCAACAGCCTTCGCCGCGTCCTCCTCTCTTCCCTCGAGGGCGCTTCGATCACCTCGGTTCGCATCTCCGGGGCACAGCATGAATTCACTTCCCTTCCCGGGGTCGTTGAGGATGTCACCGAGATCATCCTCAACCTGAAGCAGATCCGCTTCAAACACTTCGAAGACCGCGCTCCCGCGACGCTGTCCCTCACCGTGGACAAGGCCGGGGTCGTGACCGCCGGAGACATCCAGGAGATCTCGCAATACGAGATCGTCAACAAGGATCAGTATATCTGCACCCTCGACCGTGCCACGAAGTTCAGCATGGAAATGGAAGTGCGGGTTGGACGCGGGTTCAGCAGCCAGGAAGACAACAAGCACCCCGACATGCCCATCGGCGTGATCCCGATCGACTCGATCTTCTCCCCGGTTCGCCGTGTCAAATACGGCGTGGAGAACACCCGTGTCGGCCAGCGCACCGACTACGACAAGCTCAATCTCGAAATCTGGACCGACGGTCGCATCGAACCCCACGACGCCCTCCTCCAGGCCTCCGCGATTCTCCGCCACCACCTCGACGTCTTCGTCAACTACGACGACAACGCGATCCTCATCGAAGACCGCCCCGAGACCCAGAGCGAGGAGAATGCCGAGCTCAAGAAGCTGCTCAACATGAGCGTCAACGAGATCGAACTTTCGGTCCGCGCGGCGAACTGCCTCAACAACGCGAACATCACCACCGTCGGCCAGCTCGCGATGAAGTCGGAGGCCGAGATGCTGAAGTACCGCAACTTCGGCAAGAAGTCCCTCAACGAGATCAAGGACAAGCTCCACGAGCTGGGTCTCTCCCTCGGGATGCAGATCGATCCCAGCCTCCTCGAGCAGTCGTTCACCTCCACTCTCCTCGGCATGGACCGCTCCCACGAAGGACCGGGCCTCGCCGCCCTCATCGCTCAGAATCTTCACGACTGAAGCGGCCTTGGGCCTCGCCGCCTGACGGCCCGGCCACACCCCAACCTTCCATCTTCCGATGAGACACCATAACAAAACTGCAAAACTTCAGCGCAAGAAGGCTCACCGTGACGCCCTTCTCCGCAATCTCGCTGCGAGCCTGATCGAGCACCGCCGCCTCACGACGACTCTTGCAAAGGCCAAGGCCCTCCGCCCCTTTGCCGAGTCTCTCGTGACTCTCGGCAAGAAGGGCGACCTCCACGCTCGCCGCCGGGCGCTCACGCTCCTCGGCAGCAACCAGCTCGCCCAGCGCAGCGTGAAAACACTCTTCGGAGACATTGCTCCGGCAAGTGCCGAGCGCCAGGGCGGTTACTGCCGCATCATCAAACTGGGCCAGCGTCAGTCCGACGCCGCTCCCATGGCGATGATCGAGTGGGTGGATGCCCTTGTCTCCTCCGGCGCCGAAAGCGCCGATGCTTGACGCCCCGCGCCCTTTGCGGCGCTGTCGTCGATCGCTTTATAAGGGCCGCGTTCGTCAATACGGACGCGGCCTTTTTTCTTTGAGGCTGTCACATATCGGGCATCGCCCGGGATCAGTCATCGTCTGAAAGGACGCGAAAACCTCCCCGATGATCTCATTTCTTCCCGCCACTTGATTCCGGCAGAGATTCCCTGAACTGCTCCAACCTCGAGTAATCGAGGCCGGGAGGACGATTTTCGAGGAGCCAGTCGAGATCTTCCCGGGTTCTCTCGAAATCATCGGCCTGATAGCGAAGTATGGCACGCTGAAAACGCTCGTAGGCGGCATCCGGCTGGATCGCCAGCAACAATTCGAGGTAGTTGCCCGCTTTCTCGGGTGTCTGTCGGCGGTTGATTTCGATGTCGACCAGATTCCGCAGCATGCGGACGGCGATCGTCCGTGCGTCGGCCGCGGTAAAAACTTCGTCATCAGGCGCCACACCGGTCAACTCCCGGGCCTCCCGGCCAGCCTCATCCCGGGTGAGGCTCTTGCCTCCTTCGAAGACATCAAAAACGAGTGCT
>JAGRPC010000358.1 GCA_020439925.1 Verrucomicrobiia bacterium
TCGAGGAGGGCTTCATCCTCGACGTCCTGCAGAACTACATCAGCTACAAGCTGGCCTTCCGCCTCGCCCACGAAGGGCAGGACTACGACGAGAAGACCGTGGAGCGGGCCACCGCGATGAAGGGCATCATGGGCTGGGTGCGGCTCCACCCCTACAACATCGCGCAGAAGGTCCAGATCGTGGTCGAGCATTTCCGGTCCACCGTGGCCCCCCTCCTCGAGGGCCGGGCCAAGGCCATGGTCGTGGTGGCGAGCCGGGTCGAGGCGGTGCGCTGGAAGCTGGCGATCGAGAAATACATCGCCGAGCAGGGCTATCCCATGGGCACGCTGGTCGCCTTCTCCGGCGAGGTGAACGATCCGGCCTCCGGCCCCGACGGCTTCACCGAGACGAGCAAGGCGCTCAACCCGAACCTGAACGGCCGCGACATCCGCGAGGCCTTCAAGGGCGACGAATACCAGATCCTCCTCGTCGCGAACAAGTTCCAAACCGGCTTCGACCAGCCGCTCCTCTGCGGGATGTATGTGGACAAGCGGCTCGCCGGCATCCAGGCGGTGCAGACCCTCTCGCGCCTCAACCGCTGCCACCCCGGCAAGGACACGACCTACGTCGTCGATTTCGTCAACGAGCCTGCCGACGTGCTCGAAGCCTTCAAGACCTACCACACCACCGCAACGCTCTCGACCACGACCGATCCCAACCTGGTCTTCGACCTGCGGGCCAAGCTCGACGCCTCGGGCCACTACGACGACTACGAGGTCGATCGTGTGGTGGCCGTCGAGATGAACCCCGATTCGAAGCAGGGCGATCTCGTCGCCGCTCTGGAGCCGGTCACCGACCGTCTCCTGAAGCGCTACAAGGCAGCGCAGGCGGCGCTGAAGTCCGCCCGCGAGCGCAAAGACGAGGCCGGCATCAAGGCCGCCACCGAGGAGCGCGACGCCCTGATCCTCTTCAAGGGCGACATGGGCGCCTACGTGCGCCTCTACACCTTCCTCTCGCAGATCTTCGACTATGGCAACACCGCCGTCGAGAAGCGGGCCATCTTCTACAAGCGCCTCCTGCCGCTGCTGGAGTTCGGCCGTGAGCGCGAGGGCGTCGATCTTTCCAAGGTCGTTCTCACCCGGCACAATCTCCGGAACCTCGGGAAGCAACCCCTCTCCCTCACGGCGGGTGACGGGCCCGCCTTGCCGCCGATCACCGAGACGGGCAGCGGAAAGGTGCGGGAAAAGGAGAAGGTCTACCTCGCGGCGGTCATCGAGAAGCTGAACGACCTTTTCGGCAAGGACACGACCGACCAGGACCAGCTCCTCTACGTCAACGGGGTCATCATGGGCAAGATGCTCGAGTCCGAGACTCTCCGAAAGCAGGCCGCGAACAATTCGAAGGAGCAATTCGCCACCTCGCCCGACCTCGGCCAGGAACTCGACAACGCCATCATCGAGGCCCTCGACGCCCACACCCTGATGAGCACCAAGGCGCTCAACTCACCCGAGGTGAAGAAGGGCATCCTCAAGATCCTCCTGGAGCATTCCGACCTGTGGGAGAAGCTGCGCAAGGCGGGATGATGGGGGGAGACAAGGCTCCCTCCCCAAACCCAGTGCTCCACGGAGCGAACCGGCCTCTCGAATACCCATCTCGGCCCAATCCCATCAGTTCCTTCTGATAAAAAAAACCGGATGAACGAAACCGCATGGAGCAGCGACACTTGGTGCCGGTTTCTGCCAGCCCTTCACCGCGAGCTGGCCGATCCATGCATCGAGTCTGGCCTTCCCCGAAGTTTCGTCTCCCTCAACTTCGAGGACACCTGCGCTTGGTGGGAAACCCTCCGCTACCTCTTCCGCAGCCTCGTCGGCTGGCGCAACCTGCCTGCCGGCTTAGCCTGGTGGTATGAGAACTGCCAGCCCCACCTCGACGACCCGCGTTTACAGCTCGTGCGTGATCGATGGAACACGCGCGGTGAACTCGATATCTTTGCCGCTCGGGAATGGGAGTCGCGCGGCTGCACCGGCATGACCGATGACGGCCCCCTCGATTTCCCTGACTCCTACGAACCTCATCCAGGATGGTGGAACGAGTTGCGCGAACGGTCTCCCTTTTCCGAGCCATCCCCGTGGGGAGGCGGCTACAATCCGCTTCACCTCGGCCACAGCGACTCCGTGGGCCTCGATGAACCGGCGGAGGAGCCGATGACCATGCACGACCGAGTCACCCGACGCGCCGTGCTCGTCGCCTCCAGTTTCGGCTCATGGCGAAGGCAACTCGAGCTGTTCGGCCGGTCGCTTCCTGACCTAGCTGGTCGATCCTGGCACATCGAGGTGTTCGACCGAGCCATCGGTTACCTCGGGACCTACCGGCAAAGCCGGGAAACCGGCCTCTGGTTCCAAGGCAAACACAGCGTCCATCTCGCTGGTAATTCCAGGATGGGCCGGGAGACTTGATCCGATGACCTCTCATTACTCCATCGGTTGGGACGTAGGTGCCTGGTATTGCGAGAAGAATGCAAAGAGTCGGGACGCCATCTTCGTTCTCGATCCAGAGGGCAAAGACCTAGGCCGACCCTTTCGAGGCGGTCTCCGCCGATGTTTCAACGAAGCGGAAAACCCGGGGCAGCTGATCGACGCCCTCTTCGCCTTGTGTGGAGTCGAGCCCGACCGCAGCGCTCACGTCACTCTGGCCATCGACACCCCGCTCGGTTTTCCCACCGAACTCCTCGCGCTCGCCGACCGAGGTGACCCGATTCGGACCGTCGGCGAGCGCCAGAGCAATCCCTATCTTTTCCGGGCCACGGAACGGCATCTCTTCGGCCTTGGCTGGACGCCCATGTCCGCGGTGGAACAGATGATCGGAAGCCAGGCGACCAAGGGCATCCATCTGCGCGCAAGGTTCGCGCCGCATCCCGCCTCCACAGGGGTATGGACCGACGGAGACCGTCTTACCGTCATCGAGACCTACCCCGCTCCCTGTCGGTCTTCCTCGCAGATCAAAACCCTGATCGAGGGACGAGTTGACCTGAAGAATGACGACCTGCGGGATGCCCGTGTCTGCGCCGTGGTCGCCCATCTCTTCCGCACGGACCCCCAAACCCTTCTACCGCCGCCTCCAGAAACTCCCGAAGGTGAAGGCTGGATCTGGGTGCCTTGCGATGCGGTGCCGGTCAAGTGAGGAGGCAAGGCCGCGTGCCGCGACTGGACAAAATGATTGCCAATTCCCTAACAACGGCCCCAACATCGAGCAGAGCACGTCCCGTCTTACGAATCGCTTCGCCATGATCAAGAACCCACAACTCGCCGAATACTGGAACAAACCCGTCTCCGCTCTCGCCACGATCGACCCCGCGGAAGACGACAAGCCCCTGTCGGAAGCGCTTTGCGAACGGCACCGGATCTATTCTCTGACCTTGATGGCGATCACTCATCACTACTGGAATGGTCTGAAGCGCGGCCGGGACGGCGACTACCCTTGGAATCCCGACCCTGGATCGGCCGACGGGAAATATCTTCGGAACGACTACATCGGCCACAACATCGCTGCCTTCGCCGTGGACAAGCTCGGGTTCGTCATGGATTTCGCTTTCAACCACAACAAGCTGATGAACAGCTCGGCGGAACATGCCGAGGCCCGCCTCGTCCGGCGGATCTTTGGCCTGAACCAGATCCACGACTCGTGGAATGTGACCTCCGAGGCAAACCCCGTGCTGAGCGACTACAACACCTTTGAGGAGGTCACGCTTTACACGACCCTCGAGTCCTGCTCGCAGTGTTCGGGCATCATGGCCCTCGCCCGAGTGCGCGAGGTCGTCTATTTGCAGACCGATCCCGGCATGTACATGATCGGCAACATGCTGCGCAATCTCACCCGCGGCACGGATCTCGAATCACCCTATCCGCGGCCCGCCTCTTCCTTTGGATTGGAGCATTTTGGTCAACTCGACACCGCTTTCGAGACTTTCACCACCGAAGTCGCCGCAAATCCTTTCCACATCGCGCCCAATGGGAAGAAGGACAAGTCTCCCTCCCTCACCTCCTTTCTCTGCACCGCTCTTGCCCGTGACATCTACGCGCAGGCTTCGGTAGAGTTGGACGCGATGGAGTCGGCCCTTGCAAGCGGGGGGATGCCCCTGAAACACCCCGGGGCACATCCGGTTGATCGAAAAGGTGAAGTGGTCCCCGGCGGCCTCACGAACGAAGAGACCTTGAAGGAGGCGCTCTCGTTCCGTCGATACGCCATAGAGAAAGGCCGCCGGTCTACGCCTCACAAACTTTGAGCCGATGTCCGACTCCGATCATCACTCTGATCCTTCACTAAACACGAGAGTGATCTCCGATCATGACGCCCACCTGAGGGCGCTTTGCAGCCTGGCTTCGTGCCTTGCCGACTGGAACGCCGGATACGCAACTCACGTCGATAACGCGATCGATGCCGAGATGGAAGGAGATCCCGAGATCGATCTTGTGCGCCCTGCCTTCGCGGACATGTGTTTCGCCGATGTGGCGCAAAGCCTCGCGTTCATCACCACGACGGCCGCATTTGTGGAGTCCTTCTTCAAGGAATGTCTACCGGTGATGGGCAAGAAATTCACGGGAAGCTACCAGCGCGACCAAGTCCGATTCCAACGCTACGGTGAATCGGTTTCCAGCTTCTGGGACCCGACCAAACCGACCACGAAGGGGGACAAGATGGCCACCATGATTTGCGAGATTCTCGAAGGATCAGGCTTGATGCGTTGCATGGTCCCCAACTTTACTCAAGTGCTCGATGCAATCTTCAAATACCGGAATCAAATGATTCACAGCGGGTTTGAATGGCCCCTGAAGGAGAGGCAGCGATTCGCCCGTATGATCCGGGATGAAAACTGGACTCAATGGTTTCATGTTTCCACAGTCGGCGACGAGCCGTGGTTTTTCACCGTGACCCCAGACTTCCGGAAAGCGTGCCTGGATCTATGCCATCAATCCGTGCGCGCATTTGCCGAGCTGGATAGGCGTGATCGGGAAGGCCCTCGAAAGTATTTTAAGTAAAGCCTTTTGAGGTTGGCCCTCGTTACGATTCGAACTGGACGTATCGGTAGGGAAATCCCCCTTCGCCATCATGCGATCGGACGGTCGCTTCGACACCCTCTCTCTTCAGGGTTCCATCGACATCTGCATCAATCCGGGTTTTGTAGCGTGGTTGGCCCGGATTCAGGACCGAGAGTGAAGTGGCCCACTTGGTGCGGGCATTGTTGGAGACCTTGATTTCAAGTTTTCCCACCTTCGTAGAATTGACCCGAAATTCCGACGGCGAGAAGGCTCCGCCAGAAGCAGTGAACTTTGCATAAAACATATAGCGACGCTGGGACTCGCTGCCTTCCGCTTCAAACTGGTATCGGATCACCTGAGATGCGCTGTGTGTGATGGTGTCCCCTTTATAGAGAGGAACCTCCAGCAGAAGTCCACCTTCCGGAACTCCGGGGCGCCCTTCGTCCCTCGTCCAGACCTTTAAGGTGACCGGCGCGGATCCCGAATTTGTCAGATTGACATAGCCGGACAGCGGTTGATCGCAAGAAACGATCACCAGAGGGTCCGATATGGGGGTTGCGGAATTGGTCGCATCGTCTGAAGTCGGGCTCGCTGTGGCAGGTAGCCTCCGCATTCCGGTGGCGGAGGTTTTCTTTTTTCCCGATGTTGAGCGTTTGGTTGAAACGGTGGCTGCCTTTTTCATGGATTGTGATCGATGATTGCTTCCTATCGAATTCCCTAGGAATTGTCGAACCGTTTCGTAGAGGGGGCGGAGCTTGATGCCGGCCGGGGCAACGGGCGGTTGTACGGATTGACTTCAGTGCCCATTACAAAACCTGATTGAGAAGTCATGGCTCATGCAATAATTGAGGTTTTAAAGTCATGATGACCTGGCATTCTGAGACCGTCATGGACAACCAATCGAATCAACACTACGACCTCATCGGTGACATCCACGGCGAACGCGAGGCACTGGAGCGCCTCCTTGCGATACTCGGATACCGCAACTCGGACGGCAATCTCTCCCAACCGGGTGGCCGGAAGCTCCTCTTCCTCGGTGACTTCATCGACCGCGGACCGGACAGCCGGGGGGTGCTGTACCTCGTCCGCCGCCTCGTCGAGGAGGGGATCGCGCTCGCCATCATGGGCAATCACGAGATCAACTTCGTGTCCTACCACACACGGGACGAGAAGGGCCGCTTCCTCCGAAGCCACAGCGACAACCATGCGACGCAGGTGGCCGAGACCCTCCGATCCTTCGAGGGCCACGAGGACGAAATCCCCGGATGGGTGGAGTGGATGAAGGACCTGCCCTTCTTTCTCGACCTCGGGGACCTGCGGGCGGTTCACGCCTCGTGGGTGCCGGGTGACATCGCCTATCTCGCCGACAAGTCGCTCCATGACCGGGCATTCCTCATCGAGGCGCACCGTCGCAAGAGCCCTGCCTGGGAGTCGATCGGACGGGTGCTCAAGGGGGTGGAACTGGAGATGCCCGGCGGCATGAAGATCTCCGACAGCAACGGGATCCCGCGCTCGGCCATGAGGATCCGCTGGTGGGGAGACCTCGCCGATCTCTCTTGGCGGGAGCTGGCTTTCCCCTTCGTGGCGAATCTGCCCGAAGGAAGGGCGCGGTTGAATGGTCTCGAAGAAATCCTCGCTTATGGTCAGGATGAGCCACCGGTCTTCTTCGGCCACTACAAGCTCAAGAATCACGAACCGGCTCCCCAGGCCGCGAACATCGCCACGCTCGACTTTGGCCTCGGTCATGGAGGGCCAGCGACGGCCTACCGATGGAGTGGGGAGCGCATCCTGAACCGGGCCAACTTCATCCAAACCTCCCTGTCATCCGAATGAACCGCCCCCACGAACGCCTGACCTCCGGATCGGCGAGGGAGTCGATTGACGAGCTCGTCCGTCATGCCCGGACCTACAGCGACGGCCCGGAGCTTCGCGAACTCCTCGACTTTGTCAGGAAGTTCCCGCACCTCGCCCCCTTCAATGCCATGCTCGTCCACATCCAGAACTCGGGGGCGCAGTATGTCTTGAGAGCGGGCGATTGGAGGATCTGCTACGGTCGGCGTCTCCGGCCCGGTGCCAAGCCCTACATCATCCTGTGGCCGATGTCCCCGATCCAGTTGGTCTTTGACCTCAGCGATACCGAGCCCATCGATCCAAATTGGGACGTGGTCCCCGAAGCGGCCAAGAACCCCTTCCCTGCGAAAGGGTCCGTTCCCCCGGAGGTGATGCGTCGGATACACAAAAACGCCCCGCGTCGGCGCATCCGGATCCAGTACGAAGATGGTGGCACCGGTTTGGCGGGTCATGTTCTCCCTCGAGCGGAGCCCGACATCGATTTTGTGGTCACGCTGAACTCCAAACATTCGGAGACTCAACAATTCGGCACCCTGGCGCACGAACTCGCCCACGTCTTTTGTGGTCACCTGGGGATCACGGGCGAGCGGCTGTGGGCAGAGCGCGACAAAGTCTCCCGTGAAACGAGAGAGTTCGAGGCGGAAGCGGTGGCTTACCTCGTCTGCGAACGGCTCCACCTCGACATCGGATCGGCGTCCTATCTATCGAGCTTCCTCTTGCAGGGTGAACCGCCATCCGACTATTCGCTCGAGGCCATCCTCCGGGCCGCTCACCTCGTCGAGGAGATGGCAACGGGCCGGGTAAGGGTGAAAAAACGCGATGGGGCAAAAAAGGCCAAGTGACCTGGATTCGATGGTGCCCATTGCCTCGACGCTTCGTTGCGATTCGCGCCAAAGTGGTATATTTCTGACTGAGAAGTCATGTTTGAATCCCTCTTCTCCAAAAGCGGCCTCTCCCTCGACCGGCTCCGCAGCTTCCTCGAGATGGCCGAGGCCGGAGGCATTGCCAAGGCCGCGCCTGGCGACGCGGTGAGACAGAGCCAGATCAGCCGCCAGATCCGGGAGCTGGAGGAGTTCTTCGGCACCGAGCTGACCCGGCGACGGGGCAAGAGTCTCGTCCTGACACCCTCGGGCCGGCGCTTGGCGGACCTGATTCGGGCTCAACTCCAAGGCCTCGATGACTTCCGGCGCGAGGAACAGGGGAGGCCAAAAGTGTTCGTGCTCGGCGCGGGAGCCAGCACCTTGGAAATGATGGTCGCCCCCCGGCTTCCCGACTTGGCCAAGGCCTTGGAAGGAGCCCTTCTCCGCACTGAATCCCATCGTAGCCGTGCCTTGGTCGAAGCGGTGCAGGAAGGCCGGGTGGACTTCGCGGTGGTGCGACGCGACGCCATCGCCGACCCCTCGAAGAAAAACTGCCAGCCCTTGGTGAAGCTCTCTTTTCACCTCTGCATCCCTTACCGCCTCCTACCCAAGGGAAAGAACACCGGCGATCCGGGCGACCCTGCGCTGTGGTCCAAACTCCCCTTCGCCGCCGGCCGCGACGGGGGGCAACTCGACCGTGCGATCCGAGAGGCGATGGAAAAGGCAGGCGTTGACTTCAGCCCTCGGTTCGAATGCGGGTCGATCCTGCAAGTGCGGCAGCTCGTGATGCAAGAGGATTGTGCCGCAGTCTTGCCAAATCCCGCCCTGCCAGGACTGAATGAGAAGCAGATCCTCGTCCTGCCCTTCGAGCCCTTGGCAAGCTATGGACGCACCTTGGTGCTGCACTGGAATCCCCGGCAAATGGAAACCCGGGCCGTCGATCCCACGACCTTGCGGAAGATCGGCGAGTGTCTGACCCGGACGGCGAGTCCCTGACTCTCCAGTCAGGAAGGCAACGATCATCGTGATTTTCTCCCGCCCTGAGACACGGTTTCTTAGGGCATGAGAATCACCGAACCCGAAATGACCACTACCCAGTTTCTCCTCATCCGGCACGGAGAGAGCGAGGCCAACGCCGGCCTCCCCACTCCATCGCCGACCGAGATCCGCCTGACCAGGAAGGGGCGTGAGCAGGCCGCCGCCGTGGCGGAACAGATTACTGAGCGCCCGGACCTGATCGTCACCTCGCCCTACCTCAGGACTCAGGAGACGGCCGAACCCTTCATTCGCCGACATCCGGAAGTCCCGGACGAAATCTGGCCGGTCCAAGAGTTCACCTACCTCGACATCCGACGCCACGCGGGAACGACGGAGGCGGAGAGGGGTGCAGCCGTCGCCGAGTATTGGAGCCGCTGCGATCCCCTTTGGAAAGACGGGGAGGGGGCGGAGAGCTTCACTGAGTTCTGCGCCCGTATCGATACGGCGATCGCCCGGATACGGGCGCATACGGGCAAAGTGGTTGCCGTTTTTGCCCACGGCTACGTCATCCACGCGATCGAAATGAGGCTGGCGGAACCTGACGAAACGGTCGGCGCCGGTTTCATGAATCGCTTCATCACGACCTGGCCGACGAACGCGCCCGCTCACTGCGAGGTGAGGCGGTGCACCGTGAGCGCTTGATTCAGAGAATGAAGAGAACAGAAAGAGAAGGCTTTCTTCGGAACCGGAAAAGTGCAAGCAGAGTGCAAGCGCTGAAATTCAAAGCTGCCGACGATGAGCTTTGTAAATCCACAACTCCTTGATTTAGAAGGTGGTGGGCAGAGAAGGATTCGAACCTTC
>JAGRPC010000033.1 GCA_020439925.1 Verrucomicrobiia bacterium
CCTGCACCGTCACGTCGAGTGCCGTCGTCGGCTCGTCGGCGATAAGAATCTTCGGATTGCAGGAAAGGGCCATGGCGATCATGACCCGCTGTCGCATCCCCCCACTCAGCTGGTGAGGGTAGTCTTCAACCCTCTTGTCAGGAGCAGGGATTCCCACCCATTCCATCAACTCGACCGCCCTTTTCAAGGCGGCGGCCGGAGTCATCTCCTCGTGCAGAAGAATCGCCTCCGTGATCTGCCGACCCACGCGATGGACCGGATTGAGGGCGGTCATGGGTTCCTGAAAGATCATGGCGATCTCCTTGCCTCGGACCGCGCGCATCTCCTCCAGGGGCAACTGCAGCAGGTCTCTTCCCTCAAGTCGAACTTCGCCCTTGAGGACCTGTCCGGAAGGCTGCTCGAGCAATCGCATGATCGCGCGCGCGGTGACACTCTTACCGCATCCGGACTCCCCCACAAGTCCCATCGTCTTCCCACCTTCGAGAGAAAAGTCGACATCGTCGACGGCGACGAGAAGACCGTGGTCGGTCTGGAATCCAACGCGGAGATCCCGCACTTCGAGGAGGGGTTCGTTCATCGCGTGCCGCCGGATTGACTGATGGATTGCAGGTTCTGGTCGAAGACTTCGTCTACTTCGGGGAAGGTGCGCCCGTCGCGCATGGCTGCAAATGTCTCCTCGCGAGCCTCCTCGTCGATCCAGAGAACGTGGTTCTGATAGGGATCCTGGCTGACGGCGACGTTGAAGCCCGGAGGCCACTTGACCCATCTCCAGTAGGCGACCCAGTAGAAATTCTGTTCGAATCCGGGAACCCAGATGGCTTCATCGTGAACGATCTGGTCAGCTCCAAAAACGGTCCGCCTGTATTCTTCCACGGTGGTCGCCTTGCGCTGTTCCTCGCAGAACGCATCCATGCGCGGATTGGCGAAACTCGTCAGGTTGTTCGTGTTGGGGCGGGGAGTCTTGCCGTCCTCGAGATACGCGTCCTTGCTGTGGAAATGCTGGAAATGATCCGGAAACGGCGGCGTCGTCCCCCAGGCCACCTGAACGGCCTGATGCTGCTTCTGGCTTGCCTTCTGGAAGGCGGCGGATCCATCCATGCTCTCCAGTCGGACCTCCAGTCCGCATTTGAGCGCCTCCTCGCGGAGACGTTGCATGTATTTGTCGATCACGGGTGATTTCCGGTGGGTGACGGTCAGGACGAGCCGTTCACCCTTGGCGTTCACGAGAACCCCGTCCGGTCCGGCCTTGGTGTAGCCTGCCGCGGCAAAAGCGGCCCTCGCCTTCTGAGGCGAGAATTCCCTCGCCTTGATGGGCGGGTTGCCAAGCAAGGGATATCCTTCCGAAAAGGCGTTGAGACGGCGATAATCGCCCCTCAGGTCAAAATCGATCACCTTCTGGTAGTTCATCGCGTGGCAGATGCCGATCCGCACATCTCGATTGTCGAGAGGAGGCACCGCGGTGTTGAGATAGAGTCCGGCGGAAGAACTCGGCCACACGTTGTAGAACTTCGCCTTGTGGATATATCCATTGTGCACCTGGGGGATCTCGAGCCGCTCGTACCAGTGATCGGGAACACCAACGAGAAAGCTGTCGAGGCTGCCCTGGAAGAAGAGCTCGAGTGCCTTCTCGGGAAGTCGCACGACACGATAAACGAGCCGGTCCGGATTGAAGCGGTGACGATAAAACTTGTGGTCTCTCGCCCACCAGTCCTTCACCCGCGTCAAGGTAATGCTACGACCGAACTTGATGTCGCCATCGAGGATGGCGTAGGCACCCGTGGTGGGACGCGGGCGCCATTGATAGCGGCTCTCGAAATCCGGACCGAATTCACTGTAAAAGTGCCGGGGCATCGGAGAGAGGCTCGTCCAGTAGGGTGCCAGCGCTTTCGGTTCGGCAAGCGTGATGGAGAAGGTGTGTTTGTCGTAACGGGTGATGTTGGTGTACTGAGAGGAATACCATTCGTTGCCAAAGGGATTCTGCGGATACTCCGAAAGCTGGATGTAGAAAGTGTTGAACCAGTCGTCGGACTCGACTGGGACCCCGTCGGAGTAGGCTGCCCCGGGATCGAGGCGGTAGTAGACCGTGCGATTATCCGGCGATATCGCCCATTCCGCGGCCAGGGCAGGAATCACATTGCCGGTCTCGGGGTGAAGATTGACGAGACCCATTTCGATATCGTCGTAATGATATCCGCGGAAAGCGTTGTTCGCGTTTTCCCCGAGGGTTCGAACGGTCGGGGGAAAAGAGGGAATGGACCCATTGAACGTGCCCCCCTTGCGAGCGCTGGGATCGCCGATTTCGGGCTCATCGAGTCCGTTTTCCCAGACGAGCCCCGCCGGTATATCCTCCGGAGTGGCAAAGGTGAAGAACTCCGGCTGAAGAAGCCGTTTGCGAAGCGCATCCAGATCATCGGAAAGAGTGGTTTTGACCACTTCATCGGTCTCCTTGGCCTGGCGTTCGACCAGGTCCTTCTCCTGCGCCTGAAGCTGCCCCACGACCCGCTCGTTGTAAAAGGCCCAGAACGCCTCGCGCTCGGCGGTTCCGTCGTAAGGCGGAAAATCTGCGGCACGGACCGAAAGGCCTGCAGCGATGACCGGGAGGATGAGCAGATGCTTCAGCACGGGAAAGGAGCGGGGTTACTGGTAGGTCGTGAATTTCTTCGGGTCGAATGCCTCGCGAAGGGCTTCCCCGACAAAGGTGACTAGCAGGAGGATCAGAACCATGATCGCGAACATGGAAACGGTAATCCACGAAGCGGAAAGATGGTTGAGCCCGTCGTCGAAAAGCACTCCCCACTGCGCATAGGTCTCCGGCAGGCCGAATCCTACAAAGGCGAGGGCCGTGAGTGAAGTCATGATCCCGACGACGCTGAAGGGCACCACGGTGACCAGCGTCGCGAGAACGTTCGGCACAAGGTAGCGGGTGATGATACGGAAGGTTCCGGCTCCCTGCAGCCGCGCGGCCGCGATGTAATCGCGCTCCTTCTCCTTGTAGGAAAGCGCGCGCATCGAGTAGGTCAAACCGGTCCATGAAAAGACGCAGATAACGCCCAGGAGCAGGGGAAGGTTCATGTTCGCCACTCCGACCACTCCAACGACAATCATGACGATATAGAGGAACGGGAGGTTCTCGAGGATTTCGATCACCCGCTGGAAAAGCAGGTCGAACCAGCCGCCCCAGTATCCCATGAGAGTCCCGATGAGAACTCCAACGCCGTAAGTGAGGGCTAGATAAATCAGAATGGCTTTGAGATTCAACTGCCAGCCGCCATACATCTGTGCGAGCACGTCCCAGCCCCGGCTGTCGGTTCCCAGAAAATGCCCGGCTTTCCACATCGGAGGAATCGCGGGATAAACGACTACGATCCATTCCGTTGTCGCAGCCTTGGCAAACGCCTCCGGAGGCATTTCGCCGGTGAACTCTTCCCTCACCTTTTCCCCATTTCGGTAGGAAGCACGCACGACCAGGCCACCGTCGACTGCATAACCCAGCCATTCCCCGTCCGGCAATCCGCGACGAATGCGAGCGTCGGTATGGCGGGCTCCTTGTCCCCCGGCATCGGAATAGTAACGCACCGCCCGCCCCGAATAGGGACGCTCCTCGCTCGGTTTGTAAAGGAGCCCGTCTCGGGTTTCCAACGTCAGGCGCTGCTGGTCATCCGAATCAAGCACCGGGTCCCAAGGCACCGGAGGCATGACGACGAACCCCTCGAGTTCACCATCCTGCATCAGGGACTTGAGTCGGCGATAGTCCATTTCCGCCTCGCTCCCCTCCTCTCCCAGGAAAACTTTTTCGGTATAGCGCTCCTTCATGAAGGCGGGGAAGAACCATGAGTCCCCGTGCCTGACAATGAGAGCCCTTTTCCCGACGACAGACTGATCGAGTAAAGCGAGAAGGACGAGTCCGCCGAGGATGAGAAGCGAGTACCAGCCCCGGCGTATTCTCCGAAAACGTCGAAAGCGCTGGAGAGTGACTGGGGTCCAGTTGATCGACGCGGGAAGAAACCACAGCGCTCCGGTCCCCGCGATGACCAGGACGACGGAACCGGCCCATCCGAAAGCAGGACCGATCCGGAAGAACCAGGAAATCGAGGGCAGGTCCAGGCCGAGCCATTCCCCGAGCAGGGAAAGGGCGCCAACGAGAAGGCTCAGGATGGCAAGACGTCGGATCATTCGAAACGGATACGCGGATCGAGGCGAGCGGCGATCAGGTCCGACAACACGTTGCCTATCATGAGGAGAAGCCCCCCGATGGTGACTGTCCCCATGATGATGGAAGAATCGCGCTCGAGAAGCGCGTTAAAGCCCATAAGACCGAAACCATCGATATCGAAGATCCGTTCGATGAGGAAGCTTCCTCCAACCACGAGGGTAAGAGCCTGACCCATCGTCGCCGCCACGGGAATGAATGCGTTCCTCAAGGCATGACCGAAGACGGCCCGTTTGAAGTCCAGTCCCTTCGCCACCGCGGTTCGCACGTAATCCGAGGCCAGTTGGTCCATGAGATTGTTCTTCACCAGCATGGTGAGACTGGCAAAGCTGCCAACCATGTAGCACACCAGCGGAAGAAAGGCGTGGTGGGCAAGATCTGTCACTTTCCCCCAGAGAGAGAGATCCGCGAAATTGGAACTGACGAATCCCTCCAGCGGGAACCATCCGAGACGGGCGGCAAAGATCACGACGAGGAAAACCCCGAGCACAAATCCGGGAATCGCGTATCCGGTGAAAATGAGAATGGAGGTGACGTTGTCGAGGACCGTGCGGTGCTTGATCGCCTTGAGCACTCCCAGGGGAATGCAGACGAGGTAGGTGAGCGCCAGCGAGAGAACTCCAAAGAAAATCGAAATGGGGAAACGACGCTTCATCATATCCCAGACCGGCTCGGAATATCGGGTCGAGTCACCGAGATTACCCTGCATCAGTCCGCTGAATTTCGGCTGGTAGAGGATGGCAAGGTAAGGCTGCTGAGCCTCCAGAGTCTGCCCCGGATTGCGTTTCTCCCATCGGCGACGTTGTTCCTCCGGAGTGACAATACGCGCTCGCCAGGCAGAAGTATCGACCTCTCCGCCATCGCCAATCTCGGCACGGTCGTTCGGCAACCGCTTCACCTTCACCACATTGGCAGTCCCGGGAATCTTCACCTGCGTTTCCGCGGCATCGGCCGGAAACTCTGCGCGGGAGCGGTTCGTTTCCCGGGGAACCACCCCGAGCCAGGAGAGATAAGCGATGAAAAAAGGCTTATCATGCCCGAACTGTTCCTCGAGCTTGAGAATCTGACCCGGGGTCAGCCCCGATGACTGGAGATTGCTGGCCCGGCCGCCCTCCTTCATCCGGGCTTCCATCAAGGCCATCTCGAGCCTGCCGCCGGGAGTGAACTGAATCAACGCAAACACCGCCAGAGTCATTCCGATCAGCGTCGGAGGAATGAGGAGGAGGCGTCGAATAAAGTAGGCGGCCATGCAGGAACGAGGGTCGGGAAGTGTCAACGATCCCGCTCAACGATACAAGGGTTAGTGCGGAAAATCCTCACGGCGTCAAGAAGTCCCTTTTCCTTTTGTTCGCCCCATGAATGGGTCCTTCTTCCCGCGAGGGCCGGGCCGCGACACGATCAAAAATAAAACGGCCCCGAATTTCGAATTTCGTTCTCCGACTCCTCTTCGGCGATCATCTCTTCGAAGGTTTCTTCGTCGACATCGCCGGAATCGCCATCGTCAGGTTCTTCGGTCACACCGTCTTCCTCATCCTGGAAATCGTCGTCATCCAGTTCAAAAACATTATCACCTTCGTCCTTCTCGTCCCCGTCTTCTTCTTCACCGTCCCAGGCCTCGAAAGGAGCCAGGTCCTCTTCGTCTTCAAAATCATCGTCTTCCGCCAGTTCGAAGAGGGAGTCCGGTCTCGGCAGGACAACCGAAGAAGGCGCATCCATGTCCACCGACTCTTCGATGACAGGCTCCTCTTCTTCTTCGCCGTCGAATTCAAACAAGGACGCAGGAGCTCCCGGCACCGCTTCCGAATTTCCTTCGGCCTGCTCTCTCTCTTCGGTCACAGGCAGGATCGAATCATCGTCCTCTTCCAGCTCGAAAACCTGAGTATCTTCCTCGATTTCGTACCACTCCGTTTCCTCGTCATCCAGCTCGCTTATCGAAACTTCGGGTTCAAGTTCCTCCTCCTCGTCTTCTTCCGCTTCAAACGGGGAATCAACGGGAACCGGCAAGGCTGGAGGGGCGAAAGGAGGATGCTCGGAGGCTTCGACAATGATCTCGGGCTCTCCAAACTCGAGAGGCTCGTGGATTTCCGTGGGTTCGGGCAAAGGAGGAGGGGCGATCTTCTCGGTTTGAGCTTCCACCAGGGGCTCCTCTATCTCCGGCTCCTC
>JAGRPC010000359.1 GCA_020439925.1 Verrucomicrobiia bacterium
TTCCGCAGCATGCGGACGGCGATCGTCCGTGCGTCGGCCGCGGTAAAAACTTCGTCATCAGGCGCCACACCGGTCAACTCCCGGGCCTCCCGGCCAGCCTCATCCCGGGTGAGGCTCTTGCCTCCTTCGAAGACATCAAAAACGAGTGCTGTTTCCTCATCAGTCTCCCGGTCTCGAGGTTTCCAGCCAACCATAAATTTCCCGGGAAAAGGAGCCCCGTAAACGCCGGGTAGATTCAGGCGCCGGGCCACCTCGACAAAGATGACACTCAACGTGATGGGAAGCCCTTCCCGGTCATCGAGAACGTGGTTCACGTAGCTGTTGGCGTGATGATAGTACTCGCCCCGGCTGCCGTGGAATCCATACTCCTTGAAAAGAAAGTCCCGCAGAGCCTCCGCCTTTTCCCTGGGGCCGCTTTCAGGCGTGGCTTTGGCCACGTATTCACCCGCCTCCTTGACCAACTGGCTAAAAACGTCCCGATAATGTCCGAGATCAAGGTCTGGATCGTCGATCCGCGCAATCTGCAATCCCACTTCGAAAAGATCGATCTCCGACTCCGGACGGTCTAGAGCCATGATCAACTCCCGTTCTACCGTCGTCAGATGGACATCAGATTCGAGAACCTTTAGGCGCTGGATGCGTTCCTCGAGCGATTCAATCGTGTCCCTGATGAATCGGCGGCTTTCCTCGGTGCTGCGACCAAGTTCGTTGAGGACCGCTTCGCTGCTTCCCTGTTCGTCATGACGCGCCAGGACATCGCCAAGACGTTGCTTTGCCTCGGTGCTCAAGGACTTGACCGACAGATCCTTGCCAATCCGAAATTCGCGAAACTCGGCGACCGTCTGACGAAACTTGCAGAGTCCAACACGGCCCCCGCGAAGTTCCGAGTCTTCGAGATCGAGGACCTTCTCTTCGTTGACCCAGGCGATGATCCGCTCCTTTTCGACTCGGACACGCAGGAGATTCCATCCGCCAACTTCATAGGAAGGTGCCTCCACCTGATCAAGAATCGACCAACTGTAGACATCGGGCCCCTCAAAACGCGTCAGCCTCATTTTCCCATCACTGGGATAAAATCCGTAGTGAACCTGCCCACCGTCGGCGGCAAAGACCAAACCGGCTGCTCCGGTTTCATCATCAAGCTTCACCCTCACGGAGACTTCGTAGGGTTCTTGAGGAACCTCCAGAAACGAAAGGCAGAGAGCCCGTCCGCCAAACCCGTTCCCCGGATGTCGAGCCGTGATCACTCCCCCTCTCTGCCTCCAGTCAGCCCCCATTACCGAAGTCCACTGCTTGGGGTCAAGAGTACCGATGGTGCTCCAGCGCGACATCGGCACCGGATTCGGTTTTTCGAGAAGAGACTTCAGATCGTTCGAGGGAACCGCGAAACCGAGGTTTTCCGTGACCCGGTGACGCAAGGTCACGATGCCGAGAACCTCACCCTCCAGATTGACGACCGGTCCTCCGCTGTTCCCCTGCTCGATCGGCATGGCAAGCTGCAACATCGGAAACTCGGGTGTTTCGCCTTCTCCCGCAAAGCCCGGCTCGAGCTTTCGGATCGCGGAAATCGCTCCCGGAACCACGCTGAAGGAGAGTCCTTGCGGAGCACCGAATCCCAGTACCAGGTCCCCCTGTCGGATGGCACCAGAATCCCCCACCGATAACTTCGCAAAACGCTTTCCTTCCGGATTATCGAGTTTCAGAACGGCGAGGTCATAATGACGGTCTGATGCCTGCACCTCGCTGACCGTGAACTTGGAGCCGTCGGCGAACTCCACTTCGATGGGCCGGCCTTCTCCGATCACGTGAAGATTCGTCACCACCAATCCTTCCTCGTCGATAACGAAGCCAGAACCGGTGCCCCGTTGTCCGCCGTCACGACCGATCTGGCGAACGGTGACAAGAGCCGGTTTCACTTCCTTCGTCAGGGCCGTCACCTTTGCCGGATCCAGAAAATCGCGGGCCTCGCCAGTCGGCGGCACAAGGGATTCCAGGGCATTCTTGGCGTCTTCGGCAAAAGGGTCGAATTCCTTGGATGCGGAGGGAACGGGTTCCTGCCCGGCCCCATTTTGAAATAGAAAGATTCCGACGAGAACGGCAAGAGACACTGAGTGATTGCTCATGCGGGAAAAACGGGACAACTGCCGGGCGTCATGGTAAGCCTTCCCTTCACGAATGAAAAGCCGTCTCTTTTTCCGCTGCCTCCGTCATCGCGGCACGCTGTCCTTATTTGTCGTCCTTGCAGCTAAGGGATCCCTGTCGGCAGAGCCTAATTCATTATGGACTCGTCATGCCATCGACCCTTCGGATCAGGAGCGACACCTTTCCGGGGCCGATGGAGTCAAGTTCGGAGACTTGAATGGAGACGGCCTCGTCGATTTCGTGACCGGGTGGGAAGAAGGGGGGAAAGTCAGAATCTGCCTGAATCCGGGCAAGGAGAAGGTCCGGCAACCCTGGCCAGCCATTACCGTGGGCCGTGTCCCCAGTCCCGAAGACGCCGTCTTTTCCGACCTCGACCAGGACGGCAACCTGGATGTGGTCTCCGCGTGTGAGGGAAAGGAACGTCGCCTCCATGTTCATTGGGCACCATCACCTGGAAGTCCGCTTCTCGAGGAAGCGAACTGGATCACCGATACCTATGCGAGCCCTGAACTGGCCCAGTGGTGGATGCAGATACTTCCTCACGACATGGACAGGGATGGAGACACCGATCTCATCGCCGGGTCGAAGAACACCGCAGGATCGGTCACCTGGCTTGAAAACCCTGGCGGGAACGAAGCCCGCAACCTTAACGCTTGGCAGATCCACGAGATCTCCTCTGCGGGTTGGATCATGTCGTTGACCCTCTCCCGATTCGCCGGGAAGGAATGCCTCGTCTACTCCGATCGGAAAGGCTCAGCGAGCGGAATCTGGATCGCCCCGCTGCTGCCGAAGGCTCCATGGCTGGAGACTCCGCGTCGCGTCGCCGCCGCCGGCGAGGAAGTCATGTTTCTCGATATAGCCGATATCGACGGGGATGATTCCCCGGAAATCCTTGCGGCGATAAGGCCCGCTACCATCCGCGTCTACGCCTCATCGGCAGATCAGACGGAACCAGATGGCGAGTGGAGAGTTCTTCACGAGCTCGCCCCCCTCCCCTGGGATCGTTTTGGCACGGTGAAGGCTCTCCGCTGGCACAACACCCCCGGAGGCTCTCCAGAAGGAGGCGTCCTCGCTGTCACCTGTGAAAATGCCACCGAACAACGCTGCGGACTTCTTCTCGCCACGCTCTCATCGGAGTGGTCGGCGATCGGCGGTGAAGAGGGAGTGAAGTTCGACCTCGTCGACTGGGTCGATCTGGATGAAGACGGAGATTCTGATCTTGTTACTTGTGAAGAGCGCGCAGGGCTCGGCGTGGTCTGGTACGAGAATCCGGGGACGGTCGCAGGGAGGTAAATGGATTGCGTGCTCTCCGTCCTTAACCGGATCCTACCCGTCCTTCCAAGGACAAATCTACAACACGCGCGAAACCTTCGGGACGCGGACGGGTTACAATCCGAAGTTCCGGATTGAATCCCGTTTCGTGATGAATTCGAATCCCCTTCCCACACTCGCCTTTCTTTTCCTTGTCGCTTCCTCCGTCAACGCCCAACAAGCGGTGGAGACTGCGGAGACTCAAGCCTCTGCCAAAGACCTCGATTTTTTCGAGAAAACGATCCGCCCCGCCTTGGTCAAACATTGCTACGAATGCCACTCGAAGGAGAGCGGAAAAATCAAGGGCAGCCTCATCCTCGACACGCGTGACGGTTCACGTCTCGGAGGTGATTCCGGACCGGCAGTGGTTCCTTTCAAGATCGAGGAAAGTCTGCTCATCGCCGCGATCCGACACAACGACAAGGATCTTGCAATGCCGCCGAAATACCGGCTGGAGGACAGCCTCGTCGCCGACTTCGAAAAGTGGATCGCCATGGGAGCGCCGGATCCGAGGGAGCCGGCGGCTACAGGAGGCAAAGTCCCGGAATACACCAACACGATTGACCTTGAGAAGGGTCGCCAGCACTGGGCCTATCAAGCCCCCAAAAAGCCACAGGTACCCGAGTTTTCGAACACCGATTGGACACGAAACGCGATCGACGCCTTCGTGGCCGAAGGGCACGCCTCGAAAGGAATCACGCCGGCGCCCGATGCCTCACCGCAGACCCTCATCCGGAGACTCACCTTTGACCTGACGGGGCTCCCACCTTCTCCCGAAGAGGTGGAGGGGTTCATCGCCGCCTACGCCGAGAACGCGGATTCCGCCATCGGCGAGACGGTCGCCAGGCTTCTCGCGTCCAAGGCTTTCGGGGAGAGATGGGGTCGTCACTGGCTGGACGTAGCCCGATATGCGGAATCGTCAGGGAAAGAGGTGAATGCCACCTACCCGCAAGCCTGGCGTTACCGTGACTACGTGATCGATGCTTTCAACGCCGACAAACCCTACAATGAATTCCTCGTCGAACAGATCGCCGGCGATCTCCTTCCTGCGAAGACGGACAAAGAGCGTTCCGAACATCTCGTGGCAACCGGGTTTCTGGCACTGGGCACGAAAAACCTGAATGAACAGAACTCGCGCCAGTTCCGCTTCGACCTCGTCGATGAGCAGATCGATACCACCACCCAGGCGTTCCTCGCAACGACAGCCGCCTGCGCACGGTGCCACGATCACAAGTTCGATCCCATACCGATGTCGGATTATTACGCCCTTGCCGGTATTTTCCTCAGCAGCGAGACGCTCTACGGCACACCCAACGGCTTGCAGAGTCGCCGGGCCACCGAACTGGTTGAACTCCCCTCCACGGCTCCGAACCTCCCCGGCGTGGGACTCGCGGGCATCATCGAACTTGCCTACCAGCGGGAAGTACTCTCCGAGGCAGTCACCTCCCTCGAGCAACAAGCCGCGGAAGCGAGGAGAAGCGGGGGCGATCCGCAAGCGTTTGTCGGCCGCATTCTGCAGACCCGCAATCAGTTGGGGATAGCCGAAGGGAAGCTTCTTCTCTATGACGATGAAGGCAACGCGCGCGCCCTCGCCATGGGGATGCGGGAGAACGGTGATGCATTTGACTCCCAGATTCTTATCCGGGGTGAAGAGGACCAGGCGACCGCGGAACGTGCGCCCAGGGGTGTTCTCCAGGTGGTGAAGACCGACGATGCGAAAGCCATTCCAGCCGGACAGAGCGGTCGTCTCCAGCTTGCCGAATGGATGGCGTCGCCCGAAAACCCTCTCACTGCAAGAGTTCTCGCTAACCGGGTATGGCTCTGGTTGTTCGGTGAGGGACTCGTTTCCTCGGTGGACAATTTCGGCACCACCGGTGAAAAACCTTCGCACCCGGCCTTGCTGGACTACCTTGCCGTCAGGCTCGTCGAACTCGACTGGTCAGTGAAGGATCTCATACGGGAAATCACCGCCACCCGCACCTACCGCATGGCGTCGACCTTCGATGCCGAAGACTACGAAAAGGATCCAGAGAACCGCTTCCTCTGGCGCGCCAATCCCCGCCGCCTCGACGCCGAATCCCTGCGTGATGCCACCCTCGCGGTGAGCGGTCTCCTCGACTCGGACCGACCTTTGGGATCGGCGGTGGCCGAAGCGGGGGTTGGGTTTGTCGGACGGAACATTCCGGAGTCCACCTTCGAAACCGATACGAACCATCGGTCCGTCTACCTGCCCGTTGTCCGTGGGGCCGTTCCCGAGTCGCTGGCCCTGTTCGACTTTTCCGACCCCAGCCTCACCTCCGGAAAGCGGGAAATCACCACGGTTCCCTCTCAGGCACTGTATCTCATGAATTCTCCCTTCGTGATCCGCTCATCAAACGCTCTCGCGAAGCTTCTCACGGAGGAAATGGGACTGCGGGGCCCCGAACTCGCTCGTGAAGCCTTTTTTCGAGCCTTTTCTCGCCCGCCCACCTCGGACGAGGCCGCTGAAGCCAAGGCATTTGTCGAAGAGTTTCTGGCCAAGGCAAAGGCGGAAGGACTCCCCGATTCGGAGGCTCGCCTCCTCGCCCTCACAGGGTTCTGTCAATCCCTTCTCGCAAGCGCCGAGTTCCGATACCTGAACTGACCCTCCCTCGTGCCATACCAAACTCTCTTTACTTTCTACGTCATGAAAACCACGGCCACTATCGATCCTTCATCCGGTCAACTTTCAGGAATGACTCGCCGCCAGACCTTGCAGACGCTCTCGAGCGGATTTGGTTACCTGGCTTTTTCGGCCCTCAGTACCATCGCTGCGGAAAAGGCAGGAAACCCCCTCGCTCCCCGTGCACCCCATTTCGCGCCCCGGGCAAAACGCGTGATTTTCCTCGCCATGCAGGGAGGACCTTCTCACGTGGACACCTTTGATCACAAGCCCCTCCTGACTCGCGACACTGGAAAGCCTTCTTCGCGAGGAATCGCCACCCTTCTTGGCACCCCCTTCGAGTTCAAGCCTCGGGGGCAGAGCGGGCTGATGGTCTCGTCGCTGTTCCCCCATCTCGCCGATCATGCCGACGACCTCTGCCTGATCAACTCGATGCATACGGATCTGCCGAACCATCCCCAAGCCACCACCCAAATGCATACGGGTAACTTCCAGTTTGTTCGTCCGTCGCTCGGTGCGTGGACCCTCTATGGACTCGGGACCGAGAACGACAGCCTTCCGGGTTTTGTCACCCTCGCTCCTCCCAATGGGGCTCAGAACTACGGAAGCGCCTTTCTTCCGGCGATCTACCAAGGCACTCCTCTCGGGCGGGAGGTCCGCAACCGGTTTGCCCGCGAAAACAGCTCGGCGCCGATGAGCAATCTTTCGAACCCGAAGCTGAGCAATGAATTGCAACGGGTACAACTCGATTTCGTCAACGGTCTCAACCGTGCCAAACTCGCGCAGGACCAGCATCACCCCGAAGTCGAAGGGGTCATCGAGTCATTCGAACTGGCCTTTCGCATGCAGGACGAAGTGCCCGAGGTTCTCGATCTTTCGCGAGAACCCGATTCCGTCAAGAAGCTCTATGGACTCGACGAGGAACCCACCGCCACCTTCGCCCGCCAGTGCCTGAGCGCGAGGCGTCTCGCCGAGGCCGGCGTTCGCTTTATCCAGGTCAATCACGGCAACTGGGACCATCACCGCAACCTCAAAGACGGCCTCGAACGCAACTGCTCGGAGATCGACAAACCCATCGCCGGTCTCATCGCCGACCTGAAACAGCGTGATCTGCTCAAGGATACGCTCATCGTCTGGGCTGGAGAATTTGGCCGTACCCCGCATGGCCAGACCGGAAACGGTCGGGATCACAACAACAAGGGATACTCGATCTGGATGGCCGGCGGCGGAGTCAAGGGAGGGATGCGCTATGGCTCTACCGACGACTATGGATATCAGGCGGTCGAAGACAAGATGCACATCCACGATTGGCACGCCACCATCCTGCATCTTCTCGGCCTCGACCACGAGCGCCTCACCTACCGCTACGCGGGGCGTGATTTCCGCCTCACCGACGTGCACGGCGAAGTCGCCAAAGGGCTTCTGGCCTGAAATCGGCAGCCGTTCACGCTTACTGAACCAAGGGGGCGTATAACTCCTTGGTTTCCTCCGGTATCGCGAACTTCTGAATCGCTTTTCGAGCGGATTCCCCGTAGTCGGCAACCAAGCTGTCGAGGAGACTTCTGACTTTGCTCTCCCTGGCCGCCGGATCGCTGATGCGCGAAGCCCAGGCGACAGCGGATTCCGGATCGTCTTCGAGGACCATTTCGCTGAAGGCCGAGAGCACCCGGTCGCCCTTTTCACCGGGTGGCTGGGATTCAAGCCAGCGAGTCGCCCCGCGTGGATCGAGATTGCTCCAGTTGAAGGTGATGTCTCCCACCATTTCATCCAACTGAGCTTCGTCCTCGACTGCTGTGAGGACCCATTCGATCGCGCCGGCCGGGTCATGCTCCGACCACCCGACGGCGATCCCAACTTCCGCCGCCCTTTTCGTTCCCGGATCCTCCAGACCGTCCGCCCATTCGGCGGCCTTGCCCGGATCGGTGTTTGCCCAGATTTCTCCAAGTTCATTAACGACCAGCGCACGAAGCCTTTCATTCACGAGAGTCCCCGCCCATTCCGCTGCTTGTCCCGGCGCGGCGCCCGCCCACTGGGTGGTCACGGAAACGACAAAATCCTCACCGTAGTCATTGTCCTTCATCGTCATCCCCGCCTCAGCGGCCCCCTTGGGATCCACTGCCCCCCAGCCTTCGGCAAGGCCCTGCATCGCCGTGGATTTCACGTAATCGTCAAGGCCGTCCGACCAAGCAAAAGCCTCTCCTGGGTTTTTCCTGCCCCAAGCTTCGAGCGCCTCCCACATCGCGTCGTCGAGAACGGCCCCCGTCGTGTTCTCCTTGAACCACTCGGCAGCACCCTTTGGATCCGATTCCGCCCATCCATCGGCGATGTAGTAAAGCGCGTCCGTAAGCCTTTCGCCCTGAAAATAATCGAGAGCAAAAGCCGCGGCGGCCAGCCCGTTCGTCTCTCCCCAGGTCCGTAAAACTTCGCCAAGATAAGCTTCACGGTTGTCATGGCCCGGAATGCTCTCGGCTTGACGAACCGCCTCTGCAGGATCTTTCAATGCAAGTCGACCAGCTGCCGCTTTCAGCTGTCGAAAGGAGATTCGGGGATCATTGATCGGGAGTGCGGTCGCCCCCGTGCCCACGACCGCGGATTCGTCCAAAGTGAAGGCCGATGGAGGGTGCCCCCCCGGTGGTTTCACATCCCCGAAAGAAAAGGGGCCACGTATGACCCATCCGACTGCCGCTCCGAAGACAAGGGCGAGAAGCGGAACCAATCCTTCGCGTATCGGTCGATTCATCAAGGTTCTCGGAAACCACTCTCCATGCACCGAAAAGAGATTCCGGTCTCTCTCATTCGACAGAGACCGGACCAAGAACCGAGAACAATCGCCGGGGATCGATGAGGATTTCAAACCTGTGGTTCACCCTTTTCCATCGAGCATTCTTCCGACCAAGCGTCGAGTGTGATCCGGGGGATCGCCGTTGCGCTGATACGCCCCGCAAGCTGTGTCAGCCGACCATTTGGCCCCACGGTCGAGCAATTGACCGGTGATCTTCCCACCCTTCCATGGCCCATGAGTCGGTCCCTCGTCGGTAACCACTGTCCCCCTCGCTCCGACAACGATCTTCTTTCCTCCCCGGGTTACCTTCGATTTCTGTTCGCTCCCTTTGCATTTCGCGTCCCCGTCTCCCGGAAGTTCGTTGTCATTCATGGAAGTGGCAAGCTTACCATCCTTGACCGGAACGCGAACTTTACCGTCCCCCGATTCGGGAACAAAATTGAAGTTTCCCGCGGGATTGGAATCGTAGGAGACATAAACACGTCCTCCCCTTCCCTTGCCCTTGTAGACTCCGCTAGCGTCACGCTCGATCTTCTTTTCGTTCAACTGAGCAGTCGCGTCGGAAACAAAGCCAAAGGCCATTGCGAAGATCAGGCAGGATAGCCCGATCGTAACTTTTGAAGTGATGACTTGGGATTCCATGACTCTAGACTAGGCTTTCGAGAGAATTTGGCAAGTCAGTTCGTCTTCCACTTCGAGCAAATTGCCAATAGATGCAAACCGTTCAGCAATTTTTGCCAGGTTCCGATGTTGCATACGCTTCCGTAACAACCAGTTCATGATACGATCTTCGGTCCACCCGGCTAAACTCGTTGGCCTTGGTGCACAATTCTGAAATGGAAACCGTTTTCCGTTGGAGCAGTCGAAATCCGATTCTCAGCCTGTTTGTCTGTGTCGCCGTTTGCCTTCTTCTGGCCAGCGGAGTTTTCCGCCTTCGCATCGACGCCTCCTTCGAGCATCTGCTCTCAGAAGACGATCCTCTCCTTGTCGAACTGCGGGAAATCAGGGAGAATTTCGACAATCGACCTCTCTTTGCGGTTCTGGTGGAATCACGGGATCTGTTCTCCACGGAGGTTCTCAGTGCACTCCAGTCGCTTGATCAGACGCTGGGAGAAATCGAGGGGGTGGAGGGCTCACGCAGCTTATTTCGATTCTTCCTTCCCGTGTCAAGCAATGGGGAATTGAGACCGGAACCTCTCCTGAATCCCATTCCGACATCGCCTGCAGTCCTAGCGTCGAAACGAAAGGAAATCTTGTCCAATCGACTTCTTCGAAGCCACTTGGTCAATGATCGAGGCGACGCAACCTTGTTCCTCTACTACCTGGCTCCCGAACGAAACGGCGAGAATCCACACGGGATCATCCTTTCGCGGGCAGAAGCGATTCTCAGTCAGCCGATACCTGGTGTCAGTTGCGCGCTCGTGGGCGCCCCGCGAATCAAGAAGGATCTCGAGGACAGCATGCTGTGGGACCTTACACGTTTGACCCCCATCTCCATACTGGTCGTCGGGGCGGTGATCGCCTTCTTCTTCAGACACTTCCTTGCGCTCCTGCTTCCGCTTATCACAGGGCTTCTTTCATGCGCGGCCACGCTTGGGTTCATGGGACACGTGGGATTTGAAATCAACGTCTTCCTCTCGACGATTCTCGTCCTTGTCATCGTGCTTGGAGCGACCGAAGATCTTCATATCCTCTCCGAGTACTTTGACCAGTTGGCCAAGGGACGAAGTCGGCAAGATGCCATTGCCTACACGGGATCGTCCACCGGCACGGCCCTCTTTCTCGCTGCTTTAACGACGGTGCTTGGCTTTGCCTCCCTGACTTACACGGAACTTGAGGGAATGCGTCGCTTCGCGATCGCCAGTTCCTTCGGCTTGGGGATCAACTTCCTGGTCACGTCGCTGGTTGTGCCAGCCTGTCTTGCCCTCGTTCCCGCTCCTAAGAAGCTTCCCTGCAGTCCTTTCGGACTCCAATGGATCCGGGCAATGGTTTCGAAAGTGAACAGCCATCGGGGGAAACCCATTCTCCTCGCTGCAACGGCTGTTGCCTTGCTCCTCGTTGCCGGCCTAACCCGACTCGAAACCGATACCGACTACCTGCGATTTTTCGGAAAAGATGCTCCCGTGTCCCGGGACTTTGATCGCTACAAGCTTGCCTTCCCGGATGCAGTCACCCTGACCGTCGTTTTCGAAACCAAATCCTACAATGGGGTCGTTGGTGAGGAAGGATACAGGAACCTTCTTCGTCTTCTCGAGTTCCTCGAAAATGAATGCGGATCTCCCATCGCCTTTCCCGATCTCGTCGAAACCATCCGGAAGGCCGGAGGAAAATCCCCATTGACCCCGGATGCGCCCATCCCTGCCTCTGAACTTCAAAGTCTCCTCGATCAACTCCCTCAAAGTGCTCTCAAACCTTTCCTTGACCACGATGCTTCGAGAGCGGCAATAACTTTGCGCACTGCGGCGATGAGTTCGTCGGAGATTCTTGACCTCGACCGCAGAATCAAGGCGTTTGCCTCAGAGAACTTCGGAGACCGGGCAAAGGTCACGGTGACAGGAGACACTGTCCTGACGGCCCGACTCTGCAATCTGGTCACGAGCCACCTCGTCAGGAACCTCGCCCTACTGGGGACCGTCGTCGCCATTCTCATTTCCCTGATCACGAGATCTTTGCGAAAAGGTCTGATCTCCCTGATCCCAAATTTGCTCCCGGTCGCCCTGACCTTTGGCGCGATGGGGTGGCTGGGAATTCCCCTCAGCATCGCCACCTTCCCGGTGGCTAACATCGCGTTCGGAATTGCCCTCGACGACACCATCCATTTCCTCCTCCGCTACAATCGAGTCGTTCGGGACGGCCTCTCCATGGACGTGGCGATGGAGAGGGTCTTTGATGCAGAACTCCGGCCTATTGTCGCAACCTCCGCCATCATCGGTGCGGGATACCTGACCATGACCTTCAGTCCCCTGAGAGTGAATGCCGAAATCGGGGTGCTTTTCGCGATCGCAATCTCCACGGCTCTTCTTGCCGATCTGCTTCTCACCCCCAGGTTGTTGAAATTGATATCCAAGTGACAGGGCAAGGTGCTTCACCGACTTATCTTGCCTTGGATTCCTTTTCCCCTTCCGCTATCTTACGGCATGTCTCTCCGTACCCGCCGGTCATGCCTCGCCATGGGAGGCATCGCCTTCCTGTCTTCGCTGTTCCTTCCACGAAGGACGGTTTCCGCCGAGGACACCGTGGCCAAAAAGCGAAAGCTCCCGATGACCACGATATTCAAAGGGGAAGCGCGTTTCGGAGCCATCCTGGAAAAAGCCCGAGATGAGGACTGGGCCGCCCTGCCCATCGGAGAGAGGGTCGTGAGATTCGGCCGGGAACTCATCGGGCTCCCCTACGTCAACTTCACCCTCGAGATCGACGATCACATCGAGTCTCCCTCCGTGAACCTGGATGAGTTCGACTGCTGGACATTCTTCGAGCAATGCCTGGGGATGGCCCGCATGACCGGTTTCAAAAAGGATTCCTACGAACCGGCGGACCTGCTTCGCCAGATCGAGTTGACTCGTTATCGCGCCGGTTACTGCTCTGGCAACTACCTCGAACGCATCCATTTTCTCGCCGAATGGTTCTTTGAGAATGACGCTCGTGGAACCTGCCGTCATCTCACTCCCGGACTCCCCGGCGCCGAGCGGATCAACGATCGCAAAGTCACGGAGATGACTACGCTCTGGAAGAGCTACCGATACCTCCGCAACAATCCCGAACTTCGCCCCCCCATGCGCGAGATCGAGAGCAGGGTGGAACAACTCCCGGTTTTCTACATTCCAAAAGCAAAGGTCGCCGAAATTGAGCCTTCTTTGCAGAATGGGGACGTCATCGGAATCGCAACCAAATACAACGGCGGATTCTGCTCGCACGTCGGACTGATTTCACGAGGCGACGATGGAGTGGCTCGATTCATGCACGCCTCTCGAAACTACAAGAAGATCACCCTCGACAAATCCATCTCGGGTTACCTGTCCGACTTCAGTGCCCACGCGGGAATTCTCGTGGGACGCCCCCTGGAGGTCTCAGAAACCGTGACCGATCGAGCCATCTACGAGGCCAATCTCAGGAAACTCACTCTGAAATCGTGATGAAACTAATCGACCCGGCCATCGGTCTCAAACTCGTCATTGTCGGGGGATGGCTCCTCGCGGTGATCGGCCTTCTCAAGGTTGTCCTCTACCTCGTCGGAGAGTTCTTCCCCGGCGCATACTCCCGAATTCGCTCCGAAGCCCTCCGCCGTTTCCTCACCGGCAAAGGCAACCGCTTCATCTTTGGTCTCGGCGGCATCCTCACCGCTCTTCTCGGGTTCTTCTTCGTGATTGTCGCCTATTTCATCCTGTGGCTGTTCCCCGCCGTCTGAACCGCCGACCTCTTTCGCTCGCCGCTCTTCCTCTGCCAGGAGTTCCGAAACTTCGCGCTGTACCGTTTCGATCTCATCAAGGCGCAGCCCCGGGTCGGCAACAATGAAGACGTCTCCGTTGTCTGCGTGCTCGTAAAATAGAATCGTCCTTTCCCCGGTCGTCTTCGAGTCGACAGGGATCAAGGTTTTGTTCCGCTCGAGCATGAGCGCCAGGATATAACGGGCATTCTCCGTGCGCGGATCATCCTCCTCGATGAACCGACGCAGCATTCCCTCGACCGAGGTTTCCTCGGAGGAGGTGTCCGCGTCCTCCCGAATCGGAGCCTTGTAAGCCGACTTCCAGAAAGAATAGGGCGCGGGATCGAGTGTTTTCCGTATATCCCTCCAGATCGGGGCGGAATAGTCGCGCCGGAGAAAACCGTCGGACTCGGGATCCTCGAAAATACAGGTGAAAAACTCCTGACCGTCGGAAAACGACTCGCCGGTCACTTCGCAGCGGGCCTGGGTCGCCCGGATTTTCCACTCCTGATTGATAGCCATGAATTGTGTTGAAAGGAGGCGGAATGAAGGAGAAAAAACAACAGGAAGCAACCGAAGCCTCGACGAATTCCCAAGGGTCAGGCGGCCGCCGGTCGGGTGGGGGCTCCCACCCCATTGGCAGAGGAAGAGGATCGCCCACGCTTCCACTGAAAGAGGGACCGGATCTTCGGGAGATCCCGGTTGCGAGCCCGGAACCACAGCAACACCAGTCCGACCGCGGTAACGAGGATGTTGGTGAGCCACGCGGCGAAAAAAGGAGGCATACGCCCGCTGTGCCCCATTGCGAGAAACGTCCCTCGCATCACATACATCAGGGCAAAGATGCAGATCGCACCGGTCACTCCGCCCATGACCCCGCGACGCGAGTAAACGATACCAAGAGGTGCCGCGACCAGGATCATCGCGAAACAGGACATCGGCTCGGCAAAAATATACCACCAGTTCGTCCGGAACGAGGCGAGACTGCGGGCATCCCGATCGCTGTTTGCCTTCAGATACATGGTGAGTCCCGGAATCCCCAGATACTCGGGATTCTGTGAAGAACTGAGAACTTTCCAGGGAGTTTCCGACCAGTCGGTGATTTCAAGGCGCGTCCTGCTCTCGATCCGGGGAATGTGATTGGAATCGTAGGTGTAGATGCGCACATTCGTGAATATCCATTTTGGCGGAGATGAATCCCAAACCCACTTTGCCCGTCGAGCGAGCCAGATGACCTGAGGCTGGCCCTCCTCGTCGACCTGGGCGACAATGACCTCGGCCATTTCATCACTCAATTCGAGAGGAACACGGCCTACAAACCAGCGCCGCCGATCCACATCGTTGACGTGCATCCATCCGCGCTCCGACCAGATTTCGTCTCTTCCCGTGTCTCCATGGGTTTGCACCCACCTTTCTCGTTTTGCCGTCTCGATGATCGCCTCCTTGTAGCCAACCGACGCGGGTGCCCATTCGTATTTGCAGGCCAGACCAATCAAAGAGACGTAACCGCCCGCGATGAAAAGAGGGGCGAGAATCCGGGGAACACTACGACCCGAACCGATCATGCTGATGAACTCGTTCGATTTCGACATCTTGGCGAGAGCGAAGAGCCCGGAAAGCAGGACCGCGATGGGAAGCACGAAGAGGACAATGAATGGAACCTGAACTACATAAAAGGTTAGCACCCGGGCGAAGGGCATGCCGGCAAGCGTGGCCCCATCGTCACTGAGGCTTTGCAGGACCCAGATTGCCATGAAGGCAAAAATGCAGATCGAAAAGGGAGATAGGAAGTTGTGAACCACATAGCGATCCATCAGACTCAGGCGAAAATAAACCAGGGCGGCAACCGGGATGCTGAGGATCAGGGAGGAAACAAGAAAGAGGAGGCCGAAATACGCAGCGATCGAAGGCGTTTCACCGGCAGGCGCTTTTCCCCGGATCGCCGCCAGAGTTTCGCTGATATCCGTGGGGAGCCACGCAGCGAGAGCGGAAACCGCGGCAATCGAGAGAGTCAGAACCACCAGGCCACGCCGGCGTTCCGGCGAATTGCCTTCCCTTACCCAGAGACTGACCACGAAGGCAACCAGCGCCAGGAGCAAACCAAGTCCCTGGAACACGAGGGGGACAACACTCGGGATCAGGGAAAGACCCGGGTCACCGGCGTCTTCGGCAATCCGCTCTGACAATTGCAGGTAGTCGAGGACGCTGCCTGTAAAGTGGAGTCCGAGTCCCAAGGCAAAACCTCCCATGAAGATCCTCAGGACGGCACCCCCTTTGTCGTGAACATGACGCATCCTGTCCACCGTCTTACCGAGCCAGGATACACACCGGCCGGCGAAACGGATGACCGGGTTCCTTGTCAGGATCTCGTTCATGAGTGATAATGGTGTCGGCGATTGGAGAAGATGTCCTGAAAATCCACGCCACCTAAAGAGGTGAACGTTCGCCATATCTGATGAAACGGTCAAGCCCCAGCTTTGCTTGGAAAAACGAGTTGGAAAATGGGGCCTTTCCGGAAGAAGATGCGGATGTTTCAGAGTCTCCCGGAAGTGAAACTCTGCTCGAACTGGCGGAGCGGGTCCTTTTCAGCACCGATCTTCGCGAGAAACTGCGCCCCGCCCCCCTTGCATCGGCGCCCGACGAATCACGGGAACAGGGGGCCCGGACCGTCAAGGGCATCCTGACTCCGACCCGCCCCGACGAACTCCGTTTTGCCTCAAGTTCGAAAGCTCGTCCTTCCTTGCCGGGGCGTCCCGGTCTTGTTGATGATAAGAGTCGTGGAGTCCTCTTGCACTTTTTCGCGAATCACGAACTTCTCGCCGCGGAGCTGATGGCCCTCGCCCTTCTGAAGTTCCCCGAGGCCCCTCCCGATTTCCGCCGGGGACTCGCCTCCACCTTGCGCGAAGAGCAACGTCATACCCGCTGGTACCTGGCCCGAATGAAAGAATGCGGTGTCACCTTCGGCGAGTATCCCCTGAGCCCTTATTTCTGGGATGCGGTCTCTCCCATGGAGACTCCGCTCGACTATGTTTCGCGGCTCAGCCTCACCTTCGAACAGGCCAATCTCGACTACGCCCGACACTATGGCGAAATTCTCGCCGAAGCCGGTGACGCCCGGAGTGCATCGATCCTCCGACGAATCTACGAGGACGAAATCTTCCACGTCGGTTACGGACTCCACTGGTTCCGTCAGTGGAAAAACCCAGGGGAAAGCGACTGGAGCGCCCTCAAGAAGCGACTCCCCTTTCCCCTTTCACCCAGCCGGGCCAAGGGCAACCGGACCGGATTCAACGAGGAAGGAAGACGCGCAGCAGGCTTTGACGAAGACTACATACGGCAACTTGCCCTTTTCGAGCGTTCTAAGGGTCGGACTCCAAATGTTCTCTGCTTCAATCCCGAAGCCGAACATCGCATTGCACGCTGGCCGGCTCCTTACCATCCGGACGCGGCCCGCCTTGCCGTGGTCGAAGACCTTGAAATTCTCATCGGGTTTCTTGCCCGGCGAGACGATGTCATTCTCCTGCGCCGCCGCCCTTCCGATATTCACCTCGCCAAACTGGCTGCCTTCGGATTGGCGCTGCCCGAAATTGAAATGCTCACGCCGGAGGGATTCGTGGATCCCTCGAGCCTGCTCGCCAAACGCAAAATCGACCGTCTTCTCCCCTGGGCTCTTGCCCCGGACCTGGGAGATCGCCTCTCTGCCCTCACTCAGGTTGCGCGGCCGGGAAGGTCGCAAGATGCTTGGAATGTCGAGCGTAGTCGCCTCTTTTCCAAGGTCGCGCAGAGCGAGAACCTCGCCCGTTGGATGGGACCTTCCTTCCCTTGCCGTGACAGTGAAGACCTTCGCTCCGCAGCCGAGCATCTTTCAGCCTTCGGTCATCGGGAGTTTGTCCTGAAGCGAGCCTTCTCGACGGCAGGTTCTGGATTGCAGAGGTGCCGCCGGGAGGTCCTCGATGATCTGACCTCCCGTCCGCTCTCGGACGCCGTTGTCGGCGAAGGCGGCATTCTCCTGGAACCGAAACACGAGCGCGTCTTCGACTTTTCCGTCCAATACCGAATCGTTGACGGTGCCATTCGCCTCTCGGGTTTTGTCGAGCAGGTCATTCGCGGACTGGGAGGCTACCGGGGCAGCATCTGCCGCACGAAGTTCTGCAAGGGACTCGAACCCGAACTGGCCCGCTTCCTGATGGAAAAGGTCCTGCCGCTTTATTCGCCCGAGGGAGAACTCGCCTCAAACTTGCTTGCATGGGCTTCGCACTCAGGTTACGAGGGGCCGCTCGGCGTCGATGCGTATGTGCATCGATGCCAAGAAAGCGGAGCCCTTTCCCTCCGGCCCGTCTGCGAAGTCAACCCCAGGCACACCATGGGACTCGTCGCCCTGGAACTGAAGCGTCGCATCGCTCCGGGTAAAAGCCTCTCCTTCGCCATCCTCAAGACCGAGGATCTGACTGAGGAAGACGGGATCACCGACGAAGCCGGGAGGCTTGTTTCGGGATCACTGGTGCTCACGGAGCCTTCCCCCGAATCGAGGTTTTCCGCTCGTATCACCGTCTTCTGAGCCGATGGCTCTCCTCAACCCGCTGTCCGCTCTCGCAGATAGGTCTCAAAGTCGAACTGAGCCCTCACCCGCTTGCTTCCGCGCTTGCCTGAGCGATAGGCGTTTTCGAGGTTCCGATCGAGAAGACGGGCCTTCGTGGTATCGCTCCACTGGACGTTGTAGTAATCGATGAGCTGTTGCTTCAACTTGGGTTCGTAAACCGGAAAGATCGTCTCCACCCGGGTGTCGAAATTTCGGGGCATGAAATCCGCCGATGAGAGGCACACCTCCGGCTCGCCACCGTTCTCGAAGATCAGCATTCGCGAGTGCTCGAGATATTTGTCAACGATGCTCACCGCTTCGATCGGAGAGTTCTCCTCGGGAACGAGTGAATACATGCTTCGCACGATCAGGCGCACCGGCACTCCGGCGGCCGCCGCTTCCTGGAACAATTCATTCGTGGCGCGATCCGAAAAGTTGTTGAGCTTGACGGAAATCCCGGAAGGCTTCCCTGCCGCCTGATTCTCGATCTCGCGCAGGATTCTCTCACGGAGGAAGTTCCGGAGGTCGAAAGGGGCGATCTTCAGGTGGTTCAGGCGGGGCTTCAGGTAGGATTGCCTGAAGAAGCGGAAAATCTCGGCGGCATCCTCCCCGATCCCCTGATGGTAGGTAAAAAGAAGGTGATCCGCGAAAATCGATGCCGTGTCCTCGTTGAAGTTTCCGGTACCCAGGACCGTGTAGCTCCGGTAACGCCCCGATTCCCTGCGGACAATATGGATGAGTTTGCTGTGCACTTTCAGTCCCTGGACACCCAGCTGCACCTGAACGCCCGCATCACGGTAACGGTTCGCCCACTTGATGTTCGCTTCCTCGTCGAAACGGGCCTGCGGTTCCACGAGCACAAAGACCCGCTTTCCGTTGCGGGCAGCCGCCTGGAGCGCCTTGGCGATGCAGGACCCTTTCGCCAGCCGGTACTGGGTCACGGAAATGCTCTGGACCAGCGGGTCGATCGAGGCTTCCTGGAGGAAAGTAATGAGATGTCGGAAGGACTGGTAGGGAACGTGGACCAGAACGTCGCGCTTGCGAATCGCCGAAAACATTCCCGTCTGCCGCTTGGCAAAAGCGGGAACCGGAACGGGTTTCGCCTTGTCATACTTCAGATCGGGTTTCCCGAAATCGGGAAACGAGAGCAGATCCCGCCGGTTGTGATAGCGGGCGCCGGGATATAGCGAATCGGCCCCGACGAGATCCAGTTTCCGGAGAATGAGGTTGAGGAAAGCCTTGGGAAAGTTTGCGTCAAAGTTCGCCCGGACCGGCAGCCCCTCCTCCCGCGCCTTGAGACTGTCGGCGAGCTTTTCGTAGAAGCTCTCCGTGAAGTCGTCGTCGAGTTCGAGTTCCGAGTCGCGTGTGAACTTGATCGCGAAGGACTCGAAATGATCGTAGGGAAACGTGGCGAAGACCTCGTCGAGTCCGAAGCGGATGATGTCGTCCAAGTACATCACCAATTGCGTCTCCCCTTTCTTCGGAAGCGGGATGAAACGGGGCAGATTCTGCGGAATCTCGATCAGGGCATGCATCGGACGCCCGGTTCCGTCCGATTTCGACGCCTTCACTGCCAGATACATGGGCAGATCCTTCAGTTTCGGCAACTTGGCCGTCGCCTTGAGAAGGATCGGAAAAATGTGGGGACTCACCTCACGACGGAAATAGTCACGAAGATAGTCGCGCAGTGCTGGCGGAACTTCCGTCTCCCGAATCAGCCGGATACCGTTCCTTTCCAGGTCCGACCGCATCCGGTCGTAAGCCTTGTTGAAATCCTCTCCCTGCTTCGAGACAAGTTGGCGCACCGTCTTCAGGGTCAGATTCGGATCCGGGATGTCAAGGCGCTTCCATCCGTCGCCCAACGAAGCGAGTCGCTTCAGGGTCGCCACTCTCACCCGGAAGAACTCGTCGAGGTTCGAACTGTAGATCCCGAGAAACTTGATCCGTTCGTAAAGAGGCACCGAAGGATCCGCAGCCTCCTGCAAAACCCGCGCATTGAAAGATAGCCAGCTGGACTCCTTGCTGCGGAATTCGGTCTCCATAAATCGGGCGGGAAACCTAACCGTCCGCCATCGGATTGCGAGCCGTTCTTTGCGAATTTATCGGCCCTTGCCTTCCACAAGACGAATGGTTCCACGGAAGGCCTCCCCGACTTCAAGTCGATAGACCGATTCCTCCGAATTTGCTCCTCCGACCCTCGCCGGTCTTTCGACACGGGAATCGCCCTCAGCGCCTCTCACAATCGCCCCACCCGACTCGATCGAAACGGAACCTTCGCCGGAATTTACTTCCAGGAACGTCCGCCCTTCCCCTTCTCCCAGAACGAGCCGAACTTCCGCTTCTCCCGTATCGACCTTCAGGCGCCTCATACGATTCCACGGGAGCTCCACCGTCAGCCGGGCATCAAGTTCCTTCAGCCAGCCACTGATTCGCTCCGTATAGGCGATGGCTCCGCCGTCTTTCTGCTGTGTCTCAAGGTAATTCCTCCCTATCTTTGAAGTGGGGAACCCGTGCCCCTTTGCCTCCCCATGGATCCGGAATTCGCTTCCGGGGACGATTTCAACCCGCCCCTTCGCCAGTTCTAGCCTGACGGTAAGAGGGCCCGATCTGACATATTCGTTCATCGGGGTATAGGTCCGCTTTTCGTCGTAGGGGGAACCAAGAAGCACAAGAAAAAGAAGACAGGCTCCGCCTAGACCAAGACCGAGTTTCAGCGAAAGGGGCATCCGGCTGGCATCTCTGTGGCCGGGCCTCAGAAGTCGACGGTCGAGACCAAGCGCGTAATAAAGCGCCATCGGGGTATACCAGCAGACCAGGCCCGCCCAGAGGCCATCGGAGAAGAAATGGGCGCCTTGGGTCATACGGGCTAGTGCGAGCAGACCTCCGAAAGAGATCGAAGCGAACGCAACCGCCTCCGCTTCGAAGCGGCGATGCCTTCTCAGAAGGAAATACAGGGAGAAAAAATAGAACCCCATCGTGGCGTGCCCGCACGGAAAGGACAGTCCCTCGCTGGTGCCATCGTAGGTGAGGACCGGCTCGAATTCACTCCGCCCACCGAATTCGATCACTTCCCTGGGTCTCGGGCGTCCCCAATATTCCTTCAAGAGCGCGTTGGTAATGAGCCCCGGCCCGATGAGCCCGGAAAGAATCAGGAAGACAAACACTCTCCTCCACGGTCTCAACGCCGGTTTCGCCCAGCTCAGCGCCAGAGCGGAAATCGCTCCCAAAACGACCACCGTCGCTGGAAGCGGAGCCAGTCGATAGAGCCACTTCCAGAACGAGTGGTCACCGAGAGTCCACTCTCCGCCTCCGATCCGGTGAATCCACTGCTGAGCCCCCAAGTCGAATCCGGAGGTCCGAATCCACCAGGTAAGCAGCAATCCCACGGCAAGCGGGAGAAGCATTTCCGTGACGACTCGAAACCGCCGCCCGCACGGTTCCCAGGAGAGATCCGAAAGGAATCTCCGCCCTTTTGCAGCCAGAGGTTCGAGTTTCATCAAAAAAGAAAAAACACACTTTACCCCCTCATGATCAGGGAGTGAAGTTGTGCTTTATCTTGTGAGAACGAAATGTGACAGGGTTAGATGAGCTAGCCAACCCTGTCGCTCGCCCGGCGTCAAAGTCCCGCGATGGGATAGAGATTTTCCTTGCACCAGGTCCCGTTCTGCATCGTGACCCCATCGGGATCATCGACCGCGACATGGGCCTCGTCCTCGCAGATGATCCAGCCCTGGTAATCGCGGGCCACCAGCCATTCGGTGATGCGATGGAAGTCCAGCTTGCCCGTGCCCATCTGGGCCCACGGTTCGGGACCGTTCCCCGAGAAGTCCTTGTAGTGGATGTGATTGACGAGGTGCTGCCACTTGTTCAGCGTTTCGATCACATCCATCCCACCCCGGATGATGTGGCCCACATCGGGGGTCCAACCGGTCACGGAAGGATCGAGACTGCTGAGAACCACGTCATAATCCTCCTGCGTGCGAACGAGCGAGGCCGGTGGGCTGTTGGGGTGGTAGGAGCAGACCAGGCCAGCGTCAGCCCCGCGCTTCGAGACCGCGTTGACATTGCGTGCCACATTGAGCCGACGGCGCTGCAGATCCTGGGTGCGGCCGCTTGGAAGCGTGACGGTGCCCAGCATGGCTCCGGGAAAATGCTTGAGCAGATTGATCGTGAAATCTGCCGCTTCCCTTTCTGCCGGCGTCTCTTCATCGCCATCCCAGGCACAAACGAGAGCGAGGCCGCAGAGGCTCATGTTGTGGGCATCGAGAGCATCCTTGAGGCGGACCGGATCGCAGAAGTCCCCAAGCCAGTATTTGCCGCAGCCAAGGGCGCTTTCGGAGATCTCGAGGACCATGGGTTCGATCCCGGTGAAACCGGCCTCGGAAGCCACCTTGATCATGTGGTCGAGCTTGTTGTCGTAGCCCTTGCCGGTGCCTTGCATGAACCAGGTGTAAACCTGGGAACCAAATCGGATTTTGCTCATAGTTCGCTGTCAGTCGTTGAAAGGTGTGGTGAGTCGAATTTGATGGTCCGTTCAGTGGGCACGTAGCCATTCCCGAACCCGTGGATTGAAATCATCGAGCTTTTCCCAGTGGAAGGCGTGTCCGGCCCCGTCGTAGAAGTGAGTGTCGCAGTTCGGGATGCCCTGTGCCACTTCCTCCCCCATCCAGAGAGGAGTGAAGATGTCATCCTTGCCCCCGATGACAAGACAGGGCTGGGAGATCTGTCCAAGACGCTCGACGACGTTGTGTTCGACGCAGGCGGCAGCCTGTCCCCGAAGTCCGTGCAGTGGCTGCGGCCTGGGATTGGTGTCGAAATCCTGGCGCCCCGTGATGAGCCCTTCGTAGGCCTCGTCGTTGTCCCAGAAAGGCTTGGTGAAAATGAGGAGTTGAATCCACTCGAGAAACTGCTGGTTGTCGAGGTGGGCCTTGCAGGCTTTCATGTGTTCGAAAACCCCCCGGGCGTATCGATCGACCCGGGCCCACGGACACATCAGGACGGCGCTTTTGATCCTTTCGGGGTGCCTCAGGCAGAGCTGCTGGGCGATGATGGATCCCATGGAAACTCCGACAACTCGCGCCTGTTCGATTCCAAGCGCATCCATGAGACCGGCGTAGTCATCCGCCATCATCGCGCTGGAGTAATCGCCGGCAGGCTTGTCGGACTGACCAACTCCACGGTTGTCGGCCATGATACAGCGGAATTCTTCGCTCCAGAAGTCGGAATGGGCCTGCCAGACGTCGCCGGTGGCGGTGATTCCCATGATGAGGATGACGGGATCGCCACTTCCCTTCTCCTCGTAATACATCTGGATTCCGTTCGTTTCGACGTGGGGCATGACTGGGATTTGGGGGTTACAGGGTTCTAAACCGGGCGGGAAGATTGCGCAGCAAGGGCCCCGGTGTCCAGAACAAAGCTTGGTTTTTGGCCAATCCACGAACGCCGATTCGCGGTTCCGAGAGATCGGGTCTCTGTGACAAATGCGCAACTCAGGTGTCATTTTTGTCACAGAAAACCTTTTGCGGAAGTGACTTCAGGAAACACTATGGGGCGCAGTCCGGGGTTTTCTGTCAACTCTGTCACATTCCCCCTTCCGCTCCCAACCAACACCGCTTCGTTCCCGAGCCCCATGAACCAACGATCCGCCTGTTTCCGTATCGCCCTCGTTTCACTTGTGCCTCTCTGCTCCAGCCTTGACCTCGAGGCCGGCGATTATGGCAAAGCCATCATCGATGACAAGGCCCCCGTCGCCAGTTCTTCCCTGTGCGACTTCTTCGACAAGGCCGTTCTCTACAAGAACGACGACTTCCTTCCCCTCCAGAAATTCGCCCTTACGGGACGTCTTCAGGCGGATGCGGCCTTCTTCGACGCGGATCAAGGGGACTACGACAGCCTCGAATGGCGTCGTTTCCGTTTCGGCTTCAAGAGCAAGCACTACGACAATTTCATCCTTCATGCTGAGGCGGACATCGACCTGGTCGACTCGGACCCCCTCTACAACAAACTCACCGACACCTACATCGGTTGGTCGAAGAGCGAAGAACTCGAGATCAAGCTCGGCAAACACGGTGCGGGTTTCACCCTCGATGGTGCCACCTCATCGAAAAGCCTCATCCGGATGGAGCGTAGCCTCCTTTCCCACAACATGTGGTTCCCCGAGGAGTATTTTACCGGGCTCAGCGCATCCGGCGAAGTCGGAAACTGGCTCTACAATGTCGGTGTCTTCTCGTCCGACGGCGGACCCGAGTTCGGCGACTTCGAGGCGGGCTACTTCGGTCTCTTCTCGATCGGTTACGACTTCGCGGACGCCTTGACCTGCGATACCGCCATTGTCCGCGTCGACTACGTTCACAACGATCCCACGGGCCGCGGAACCCTCAACACGCGCAACCTCACGGACGTCATCTCCCTCAACGCCACGCTCGAACAGGGCGCCTTTGGTCTTCGCAGCGAATTGCTCTTTGCCGAAGGCTGGGGCACGCAGAGCGACCTGAACGGGTTTTCGGTGATGCCTTACTACAATATCAGCGATGAGTGGCAACTCGTCGCCAGCTACAACTACATCACCAGTGACGATCCCAATGGAGTCCGTTTGGACCGCTATGAGAGCCGCATCGAATCGGGCCGCTCCGACGAGGCTCACGAGTTCTACTTCGGCGTGAACCGCTACTTCTGCGGGCACAAACTGAAGTGGCAGACCGGGGTGGAATACACGACCGCTTCCGATAGCGCGAATGACGGCGGGGCTTATGACGGCTGGGGCCTCAGCTCCGGCATCCGGATCAGCTGGTAATTCCTGCAGCGGAGATTTTTTCAGCGAAAGCCCGCCCCGAACAGGGACGGGCTTTTTTGTCGAAAGATTCATTTGTCGAATCGTAAAATGTCGTTACGAGTTTTCCCGATGCGACACCTCGTCCAGGTTTCCCATGCACTGGCTGACGAGACCCGTTGGCGGGTCCTTTGCCTTCTTTCCGGAGGGCCCATGTGCGTGTGCGAACTCGCCGATATCCTCGGGATGCCCCAGTCCTCGGTGTCCAGTCATCTCCAGATCATCCGGAAGGCCGGTCTCCTCGATAGCGAACGTTGCGGAAAGTGGGTGTATTACGCAATCGCTGCCCGCCACCGCTCCTTCCTCGCAGGATTGGCCGAGACTTTTCCCGCCTCGTCTGAAGAACGGTCAATTCTTGACCGTGACTCACAGAAGGCAGCAGAGCGGATCGCCCGGCGGGCCGAATCCTGCTGCCCTCTCCCGAACCGGCTTTCCGCCAATCTGATCGACAGACCCCGGTATCATTCATGAAACAGAAAGCCCTGGCCGAGTTCCTCGGCACTTTTACCCTCGTTTTTGCCGGAACGGGCGCGATCATCATCAACGCCGAGAGCGGAGGGGTCATCGGGCATCCCGGAATCGCCCTCACCTTCGGGCTGGTGGTTCTTGCGATGATCTACACCTTTGGCGACATCAGCGGAGCCCATCTCAATCCTGCCGTCACCCTCGCTTTTGCCGCCGCCCGACGCTTCTCCTGGCGTGAGGTCCCCGCTTACCTCGTCTCGCAGGTCGCGGGCGCGCTTTGTGCCAGCTATTTCCTCAAAACCCTCTTTCCAGGAGGCTCCTCCCTTGGCGCCACCCTCCCGGCCGGCGAGACATACCAGAGTTTCCTCCTCGAACTGGTCCTGACGCTCATCCTCATGCTGGTGATTCTCAGCGTTTCCACGGGAGCCAAGGAAAAAGGGATCACGGCGGGGATCGCGATCGGGGCCGTGATCGGGCTCGAGGCCATGTTCGCCGGCCCGATTTCAGGCGCCTCCATGAATCCCGTCCGCTCCCTCGGCCCGGCCCTGGCTTCCGGACAGACCGGGCATCTCTGGATCTACCTTGCTGCTCCCGTGATCGGTGCCCTTCTCGCCATTCCCCTCTGCCTCGGAGTGAGGGGCTCGGGTTGCTGCGGGACCCAAACCTCTGATTCCTGATCTCATGAATTCCGTCCCCCTCATCCTCGTCCTCTGCACGGGAAACAGTTGCCGTTCCCATCTCGCCGAAGGGATCCTGCGGCGGGCCCTGGGTCCCGACTACCAGGTCGAGAGTGCCGGCTCAAAACCGGCGGGTTACGTGCATCCGCTGGCCATCCGCGTGATGGAGGAAATCGGGATCGATCTTTCCGCCCATTCCTCCAAGCACGCCGACGAGTTCCTCGACCGGGACGTGGAGACCGTGATCACCGTTTGCGGCAATGCGGACCAGGCCTGTCCCTATTACCCGGGCCTGGTGAACCGCCATCATTTCCCCTTTGACGATCCCGCGCACGCGAATGGCAGCGAGGAGGAAAAGCTCGCCGTGTTCCGACGTGTTCGTGATGAAATTCAGGCCGTCTTTCAGGCCTATGCGGCCGGAAGGCTCGATGAGAGATCGCCAAAGGTCGGGTGACCTTCAACTGACCCGGACTCGTCTCGCTGACGACTGGCTTCAAAGCGGGAGTCCCGATCTCCATTTTGGCTTGCGGCCATTCATGGCGAGCCCTAAGACTGGCAGGCTTGCGCGCCTCGCCGATCGCCCCACACGGAATTCTTCCATGGAAAGATATCTAATTCCTTTCATCGCCATTTTTCTTGCTCACCCCCTGGCGGCGCAATCTCCTCACACTGTGACTCTGGTCCCCTGGGAAAAGACCGTCACCCTGCCGGCCGAAGCGGCTCCCAACTTCCGCATTTCCCTCGGTACCACCGCCACGGGATGGGTTGAGGCGATCCACGTGGACGCCGGTTCCCCTGTGAAAAAGGGAGATCTTCTCGCCGAAATCCGGGCTCCCGAGCTCGTGGCCGCCCGCGACGCCCGCGATGCGGAAGCCCGTGCCGCCAAGCAACTGGTGGAACAGGCGAAAGCGGTCGTGGAGTCGGCCGAAGCCTTCGCAAGAGCCGCCGGATCGGAATTTGCCCGACTCCGCGAACTCGCCGGAACCGGCACGGTCACAAACAAGGCAAGGGACGAGGCCGAGGCACGCTTCGAATCCGCCAAGGCGAAAGTCGGGGAAGCCACTGCGGGAATTGCCTCCGCGGAAGCCGGAGCCCTGGCAGCCGCAGCCCGGGCCACCGAGGCGGAAGCTGCCCTTGCCTACACAAGGATTGAGGCCCCCTACGACGGGCTCGTGGTGCAGCGACGTGCCGAATTGGGAGATTTCCTCGGATCGCCCGGGAAAGGAGCAGAACTGTTCGTCCTCGAGCAGACCGATCCTCTCCGCGTCAAACTCTACGTTCCCGAACATGCCGCAGCCCTGACCAGGTCCGGGCAGGAGGTGATCCTTCAACTGGGAGGACGGCAATTCCCCGCAAAGCTCGCCCGAGTCTCGGGCTCCCTCGACCCGGTCACGCGAACCGTCCTGGCCGAGGTGGACCTGGCCGGTTCCGGGCTCCTTCCCGGGACCTTTGGATCCGCGACGATGACTCTGGTCAAGCTCGAAGCCGCCGCCCTGGTTCCCTCGAATTGCGTGAAAACCTCGTCAGATGGAAGTCGTCACGTGCTTGTCGGAAACGGAGAGGGGGAAAAGAAGGTCCCCGTGACCGTTCATGCGGTCGAAGGGCTCAACTCCGTCATCACCGGTGAGCTCGTGGCCGGGCAGACTCTTCTCCCCTGACTTTTTCCTCATCGCCCGGTCCACGCCCTGATCCCATGAACCTTCTAACCCTCGCCCTGCGCCGTCCGCTCACGATCGTCGTGCTGGCCGTGGCCGTGGTGCTTGGGGCCATCATCGCGATCCAGCGAATGCCGCGCGACATCTTTCCGCCGCTCGGCATCCCCACCATCTATGTGGCCCAGCCGTATGGAGGGATGGATCCGGCACAGATGGAGGGCTACCTCACCTACCGATACGAGTACCATTTCCTCTATATCTCGAACATTTCCCACGTCGAGTCGAAGTCCATCCAGGGGGCTTCGATCATGAAGCTGCAGTTCCACCCCGGCACGGACATGTCGCAGGCCATGTCGGAGGTGGTCGCCCAGGTCAACCGCTCCCGCGCGTTCATGCCACCCGGCACCGTCGCGCCTTTCATTATGCGGTTTGATGCCGGCAGTGTCGCGGTCGGGCACCTCGTCTTCTCCACCGACAATCCCGACATCACCCTCAACATGATGCAGGACCAGGCGCTCAACCGGGTCCGCCCTTCATTCGCCACCCTGCCTGGGGTTTCCGCCCCTCCGCCCTTCGGTGGATCCTCGCGGGCTATCGTGGTGAACGTCGATCCCGACAAGATGCGCTCCGCCGGCCTGTCCCCCGACGAGATCGTGCAGGCGCTGGCCCGGGGCAACACCATCAGCCCCTCGGGCAATATCAATCTCGACGGGAAGTATCCCATCGTCCCCACCAACGCCATCGTGCGCGATGTGAAGGAACTCGAGGGGGT
>JAGRPC010000360.1 GCA_020439925.1 Verrucomicrobiia bacterium
TGGATCCTGGCGCTCCTCGTGACCCGCTACGTGTCCGTCGCCTCCATCGCCGCCGCCCTTCTCATTCCCCTCACCCTCGGCGTCCAGACCTGGCTGACCGGGGAGTGGAACCCCGCGGTTTTCGCCTTCGGCCTCTTCGTCTGCGTCCTCGCCATCTGGAAGCACCGCAGCAACATCGGGCGTCTCCGCCGCGGCGAGGAGAACCGCTTCGGGAAAAAGAAAGTCGACACCGCGGATTCTTCCGCCGGCACACCCCCATCCGCATCCTGACATGATCACCAAAGCAGCCGTCCTCGGAGCCGGGAGCTGGGGCACCGCCCTCTCCATCGCCCTCGCCGATCGCGGACTCGACGTCGTCCTCTACGGCAACGAGACCTCCATCCGCGACGAGGTCAACTCGGCCCACCGGAACTCCCGTTACCTCCCCGAAATCGACCTTTCTCCAGGGATCCTCGCCTCCACCGAGATCGCCGACGTGGCGGACGCGCCCCTCATCCTCCTCGTCGTTCCCTCCCAGGTCGCCCGTCTCGTCCTCGGGCAACTCAGGGACGCGGGAATTCCCTCTTCCACCATCCTCGTGACCTGCACCAAGGGCATCGACCCCGGCAGCGGCAAGCTCATGCACGACCTTCTCGAGGAATTCTTTCCCGACAACCCCGTGGCCGTCCTCTCCGGACCTAGCCACGCCGAGGAGGTCGCCAAGCGAATCCCCACCCTCGTCACGATCGGGTCCTCCGATCCTGACATCGCCACCCAGGTGCAGGCCGTCTTCACCCTGCCCTGGTTCCGGGCCTACACCAGCTCCGACGTGGTCGGTATCGAACTCGGCGGCGTCGTGAAGAACGTCTTCGCCATCGCCGCGGGCTGCATCGACGGCCTCGGGCTCGGCGACAACGCGAAGGCCGCCATGGTCACCCGGGGTCTCGCCGAGATGACCCGCCTCGGAGTCGCCATGGGGGCGAAGGAGGAGACTTTCCGGGGACTCAGCGGCATCGGCGATCTCATTGTCACCTGCTACAGCGTCCACAGCCGCAACAACCGCGTCGGACGCATGCTCGGATCGGGGATGACCCTCGACGAGGCCATCGCCGCGATGAGCCAGGTCGCCGAGGGCGTGCCCAACGCCAAGAATGCCCACGAACTCGCCCGCAAGCTCGGGGTCCGCACCCCCATCATCGACCAGGCCTACGAAGTGCTTTTTCACGGCAAACCACCCGCCGCCGCCCTCCGCGAACTGCTCGAACGCGAGACAAGACCCGAGGCGGATTGAGGGTGGCCCGGGTTTTCCCGGACCGCCATCCGCGCGCCATTCATTGCAGCGAGGCAGACGCCTCTTTCCCGTCCCAACGCGTCCCAACAAAAACACCGCCATGAATGGCGGTGTTTTTAGGCGTAGTGTTAGTGGGGAAGAATCTCGTTTTCACAAGCCTGGTTTAAACGGTCCTGGTGCCCGGAAACCTTTGGAAGTCTGCCTGAACCGAACTGGATTCGAATGGAGGTAAGGCTCATCGCCTGCTGATGTTCACACGGGTGATCCGGGACAGTTTGCCGGTGGCATCGACGGCGCGGATCTTCACCACATTGCGGCCCGATCTGAGCGGAACCCGGTAACTCCAGCGAGTCGTTCCACGGGCGGAACGGTATTTCTTTCGACCCGCAGGCCGCGTATCTCGCGCCTCGACCCGGAGAAGGTCGCTGTCCGCATCTGCCGCCTTGCCCTTGAGGGTGTATCGGCCTTTCGAAGTGATGATCGTCTTTTTCCCGGTGACTCGCAGGGTGGGAGGGCTGGAAAAAATGGTGAAGACATAGGCCGCCCCGGAGTTGTCGGCCATGCCGTCGTCGTCGGGCACGCTGTCCACTCCCGTGGTGTTGCTGTCTTCCCCGTTCGCCCCGACGATCACGGTGTCGCCGGACACCGCCACGGCCCCGCCGAATTGGTCAGCTGCCCCGATGTTGGAGGCCTTGAGGTAGGCTTTCTGGCTCCAGGTCGCCCCGCTCCGGGTGAAGACGTAGGCCGCCCCGGATTCGTTGGCCGAGCCGTCGTCGTCGGGCACACTGTCCACTCCCGTGGTGTTGCTGTCTTCGAGGGCAGCCCCGACCACCACGGTGTCGCCCGACACGGAGACCGACGAGCCGAAAAAGTCAAATGCCCCGGTGTTGGAAGCCTTGAGGTAGGCCTGCTGGCTCCAACTCACCCCGCTGCGGGCGAAGACGTAGGCCGCCCCGGAAGCAAGAGCGGTGTTGCTGGCCTGATTCCCGTCGACACCGGCGGCGTTGCTGTCTTCCCCGGTTGCCCCGACCACCACGGTGTCGCCCGACACGGACACGGACTTGCCGAAACTGTCAAGTGCCCCGGTGTTGGAGGCCTTGAGATAGGCTTGCTGGCTC
>JAGRPC010000034.1 GCA_020439925.1 Verrucomicrobiia bacterium
TCGAGCAGCGTTTTCCCACTCCGGAGGAACTCGACGCGGCGACCGTGGATCATCCCGTGGTCTTTGTTTCGGTGACAAAAACGGTCCTGAATTCCCCGGGCTGGAAAGCGCTGGGACTCGACCGTCCCGACGCCGCCCTTCCCGACGGCGAAGTGCTCCGGGAAGACGGCCGGCCCGTCCTCATGCGGGGAGGTCAGGCCTCGTTGCGCAAGCTCATGCCGGCACCGAAGGTGCACCCGGTCGAGGACGTCATCGAGAAACACGAGGAACTGGTTGGAGTCTACAACTCGGTCGGGATCACCACGATCTTCGAACGGGCCACGGACCGGGCCGGCTTCGACACCTTCCGTCAACAGGCCGCGAAGGGTCGGCTCAAGGTCCGTGTCCGGGGAACCTTCCGCTTTTCCGCGAAGGACGCGGCGGGTGTGGAAACCTATCTCGAGCGCCTGGGAATCGAACCCGGCGAAGGTGACGACAAGGTCCGCGCCACCTGCCTGAAGATCACCGTCGATGGAGGGATCCACTGGGGCACCACCTGGCTGAGCGAGCCGCACGGAGAAAAGCGGACCGCTTTTTACCGAAATTCCGATCCCGCCTACACCGGCAGTCAGAACTACACTTCAGGGCAGATGGAGGAGATCTTTGGAGCGGTGAACGCGAAAGGTTGGCCCATGAGCGCTCACGTCACCGGAGACGGAGGGGCCATGGCCGTGCTTCACGCTGTCGAGACCGTCGCGAAGACGCAACCGGACATCCGGGGGCGGCGCTTCAATCTCATCCACTGCTATTTTCCCTCGCCGGAAATGGCCGCGCTGGCAAAGTCGCTCAACGCCGGTGTCGACACCCAGGGATACCTCTACGAGCGCGATGCCGATTTCATCGCGAAGATCTACGGACCGGACTGGGCCGACCGTTTCATGGGCCTGGGCGAGTGGGTCAGAGCCGGAGTGCCGGTGGGGCTCAACAGCGATCACATGATCGGCTTCGACCCCGACCGGGCCATGAACTCCTTTCGTCCCGCCCTCATGCTTGACGTCGCGGTGAATCGTCGCGATGACCGCGGCAAGGTCTACGGTGATCACCAGCGCCTCAATCGACTCGATGCCCTGCGCACCCTCACCGCCTGGCCGGCCTGGCTCAGCTTCGACGAGGAAAAACTCGGTACCATCGAGCCCGGAAAGCTCGCCGATTTCGTCGTCCTCGACCGGGATTACCTCGAATGTCCCGCGGAAGAGATCCGCGGTATCGGGGTGGTTATGACGGTGATGGGAGGAGAAGTGGTTTTCGCGAAGTGATCGGATTCACTCCACCTCCACCCACTGCACCGCGTCGACCACCACGTAACCGTCGCTGTCTTCATTGCTCACGATTACCGTAGCGGTGGCGCCGGAAGGGAACTCGAAGACACCCAGTTCCTGAAAAAGTTCGTGCGAGGGAGACTTTTTCTGGTCGACCATCACCACCTTTTCTCCCCCGGGATAGCTCACGACGACGCGGGCGTTCGAGGCCCGGTTGTTGTTCGGGGGGTAAGCGAGCCGCACCGAGTAGCTGCCGGCCTTCTGGATCGTCGCGGTGAAGATCGCCTTCGCCTCGCCCTTGGATGTGTTGCTGTCGTGCCGGTAGCCGAAACCGACGTAACCCTTCGCCGCACCGCTTTCCGTCCAGTGGCCCTCGAACTTTGCCGCCTCGTCATCGACGACGATTCCCTGCAGTTTTCCGGGGTCGGCTCCGCGGGCGTCGGCCGCAGGGGTCTCGTAGTGAAGAACCTGACCGTCTGCGAGAAGTCGCTCGCGCAGCTTTTCGTAGTCGACATCCTGGACGGCGATCTTCCCGTCGATCGCCATGGAGGCGGCTGTTGCCGCACTTTGGGCCAGGATCATGAAGACCGGTTCCATGCGGATCGAGCCAAAGGCGATGTGCGAGCTCGAGACGCAGACCGGCACCATGAGGTTCGTGCACTGCTCCTTCCGTGGCACGAGCGAACCGTAGGCGATCTCGTAGGGACCGCGGGTGCTCACTCCGATGTCACCCTCGTTCTGCACGTAACCCTCCGGCGTGATGTAGCGTTGCACGTTGTGCGAGTCGATCGTGTAGGATCCCATCCCGACGGAATCCGGCGTGGGCTTTTTCTTGCGCAGTTCGTTCTCGGTCATGACGTAGTCGCCGACCATGCGGCGTGCCTCGCGGATGTAGAGCTGGTGTGACCAGTTGCCGTTGTCGGTGAACTCGTCCCTGGGCAGTCCCCATTGGCGCATCTCCTCCTGCACGTCCGCGGGGACGCGGGGATCGTTCGCGATGAAATAGAGCCAGCCTTTCTGGTAGGTTTCGTGCTCCCGGATGATCTCCCGGCGGCGCTCGTAGCTGGCCTCCGGATAATCGTAGTTGTAGCCGATGTTGTCGGTGCTGAAGGGTCCGTGGTTGTTCGTGTCGGTCTTGTGATTCGGAATGGGGTCGAACTTGCCGAAAGTCTCGCGCCAGCCGGCTTCGAAGACGCGGAGGAGCAGCTCATACTGCTTCGGATCGTATCCATCGGGTTTGGGGAAGGGGATGCGGTTCTCCGGATGATTGGTGAGGCACATGCGGAAGCAGTAAGCCTGCACGCGTTTGTCGCCTTCGCCCTTGATTCCCGGATCCGCCGTGCTGATGCGTGGCAGGACCCCGCTCGCGGGATCGCCCGGAACGACGTAGGGGCTGATCGGTTTGTCGACCGCTCCGAAGTGATGCTTGTGATGGAGGATTCCCACCTGCACCCCGTTCCATTCTTCATCATAGACCGAGTTCGCTTCGCGCCCGACATGGTAGTCGATGCCGGCCGCGGCAATGAGGTCTCCCTCGTAGGTCGCGTCGAAAAAGATCCTGCCGGCGAAGGTCTTGCCGCTCAGGGTCCTGATCGAGCGAATCGCCTGGTTTTCGACGACGACACCCTTTTCACGATCGAGCCATTCGTCGCGGTGTACCTCGATCCCGAACTCCTTCACGTAACCATCGAAGACCCGTTCCGCCACGCTCGGCTCGAAGATCCACATAGTGCGGTTTTCTCCGTCCATCGCGGGTGTTCCCTGGCCGGTGTTGCCGTATTCGGATTGTTTCTGCCACTTCCAGGTTTCCGCCTTCTGGTATTCCAGGTAGATGCGGTGGTAGAAGTCGCGGGAGAGACCTCCGATGACCGCTTTGTTCCCCGTGTCGGTCCAGCCGAGGCCGCCACTGGAAAGGCCTCCGAGATGTTTGTCGGGACTGACGATGACGACGGACTTGCCCATCTTCTTCGCCTGCACCGCAGCGACCACGGCGGCACAGGTGCCCCCGTAGATGACGAAATCGCGCTCGACGGCATCATCGCTCCGCAAATCCGGAGTCGAGACGAAAAGGAGCGCGAGGAGTGGGGAAAGAAGGCGTGGGTTCTTCATGGTTGGACTGGACGGCGAAGATAGGGAGCCCTGTTCGGCATGACAAGCACCCAGTTCACGCCGAAAATTGCGTGACCAAACGAAGCCTGCGTCGAATCCCTTCATTTCGGTCCCTTTTGCCTTGGATTTTTCCGGGTGCTGTCCGAAAGTCCGAGCCTTCTCCCATGGACAATCGCAACGTGCTCGGCGGCCCCCTTATCCCCTGTTCCACGGATCCGCTCACCGGTTTTTACCGCGACGGAAAGTGCAATGTCGGACCGGACGATTTCGGTTGCCACGCCGTCTGCTGCGCCGTTACGGAAGAGTTCCTCGCGTTCAGTCGGGCCACTGGCAACGATCTCAGCACACCGGTTCCGGAGTATGGCTTTCCCGGTCTGCAACCCGGAGACCGCTGGTGCGTTTGCGCGGGACGATGGAAAGAGGCCCTCGACGCCGGCTACGCCTGCCCGATCATACTCGAAGCTACCTCGGAGGCGGCGCTGCAATACGTCTCGCGCAGCATCCTCGAGGAATATGCCCTCGTCGACGAGGATTGAGAGAGGCGGAGGTGCCTCCCGGTGATCAGCGTGAGCGGAAATCGAAGCGAAGCGGAGCGCTGCCTTCGGCGAGATCAACGGAAAGCGCATCCCCGTCTGGGGTGAGGCTCCCCAGGTGAACGACCTCGTCGTTCGGTGCGCCGGTAGCCTCCCAGATGCTGCCTTCGAATCGAAGCGAGGTAGGGCCGGAGACGGGACCCTCGCCCGCCTTTGCGGAAAATCTGCCGTTGCGAACTCGCAGCGTGGTCGCGGGGAGATTCACATTCTCGGGCTCGAAAACGAGGGCGCCCCAGCTGACCGGCTTTCCGTCGAGGGAGGCCTCGCCCGAGACGGCGACGCGAGGTTTCGCCGGAGCGAAGAAAAAGTGGCTGCGCAACCAGTCCGATAGGTGTCCGGACCAAGTTCCGAGGATGGGATCGGCGAGGTAGAGTCCGACCCCATGGGGCCCGGGTTCGTAGATGTGCATCTCGGCGGGAACCTTCTTGGCGCGCAGGGCAAGATAGAAGCGCACCGCATTCTCCGAGGGCACGACCGTGTCGGCATCGGTCTGGAAGATGAAGGTTGGCGGAGTCTTTTCCGTGACGTTGTTTTCTGAGGAAAGCTTTTTCGCGAGTTCGTCGTCACCGTCGCGATCAGGGCCGAGGAGATTCTTGCGGGAACCTCCGTGGGTCACGGCGCGGTCGAAGCTGATCACCGGGTAGCACAGGATCGCGAAATCGGGCCGTGCGCTCGCTTCGTCGATCGCGTCGGACGCTTCGTAGGCTTTTTCCTCGAAGAGGGTTGCCGCCATGCTTGCCAGGTGTCCTCCGGCGGAGAATCCCATCACCGCGATACGGTTGGGGTCGATTCCCTGGGACTCGGCGTTGGCGCGGACCCAGCGGATGGCGCGCTGCACGTCGGCAAGCTGGGTCGGGTAATGGTGGCCCTGGCTGCCGAGTCGATAGTGGAGGACGTAGGCGGAGACTCCCTGCCCGTTGAACCATTGCGCGGGCTGGTGCCCCTCATGATCCTTCGCCAGGCCGCCGTATCCGCCACCGGGGCAGATCACCACGGCCGCGCCGGTGTGGCCGTCCGTGCCCTTCGTCGGGTAGAGCTGCAGCGAGGGGGAACCGGTCTCGGCATCGACGGGCAGGGCGTAGGGGGTCTTGCCTTCGGGCCAGAGACGAATGCTTTCCTGGGCGGGGGAAAGTCCTGACAAAAAGACAAGGGCGAGGAGAACGATCGGAGTTTTCATCATCGGGGATCGGAATGTGGGTTCGATAGTGGCGAAGTTGTCCGCTTCTTGCAAGGTTTGCGCAGAATCCGGCGGGTTTGCGTGACGGATTTAGAGGCCGAGGTTCGCCTTGATCGAATCGAGCTCGTCGCGGAGCGAGGAGACCTCCGACTTCAGCGAGGCGATTTCCTCCTCCATCTCCGTGCGCCAGCTGGCGGCCGGGGCTTCGGAGCCTCGCGCTGACTCGGCCGGTGCGGACACGGCGGGAACGACGTCGCCGCAGAGGGTGTGCATCCAGGTGGCGACCCGGCGTCCGCCGCCCGCGGGAATGAGCCTCACGATCGGTTCCGGGGTGTGGGCGGCCATCTCTTCGAGGACCTTCTGGACACGTTCGAGATCGGCGAAGGCGTGCATGCGTTCGGTGCGCTGGCGCAGTTCGCCGACGGTCTGGGGACCACGCAGGAGGAGCACGCAGAGGATGGCCTGCTGGCCCTTGGTGAGATAGGGATACTTGTTCTCGAGGGTGTGTTTGCACTTCGGCACCCGGGCCCCGGCCTGGTGGACGAGGATGGAGAGCTTCTTGTAGCGCAGCCCCTCCATCGCTTCCTCCACCGTGTCGGTGCCGAAATCGACGACCGGTTCGCGGTTGCTCGACTGGTTGCAGGCGGAGTGGAGACTGTTGAAGGTCAACGGATACTGGTCCGGCGTGGTCGCCTCCTTTTCGAGAAGGCAGCCCAGAACGCGCGATTCCTCGAAGGTGAGGAATGAGGAGGGCTTTGCATCGGACGTTTCAGTGGCGAGGTCGGAGGGTTCTTCGGACATGGAAGGGGACTATACACGAGGAGAGGAATCGTTCAGGAGTGCGAATCTGGAAATGAACGCCCCGATTCAGCAGGTGAAGTGGGAACTGGAGACGCCACAAATTTGAGCCAAGAACGCTGTGTCATCAGGTTGCGGAAAACCACCTCACCCCAAAAACTTCCCGGGATTCAGGATCCCCTTCGGATCGAGCGCGGCTTTCAGACTCCGGTGCACCTCCACCGAGACATCGCCGACGGCATCGTGGAACCAACGCTTCTTTGCCAAGCCGATCCCATGTTCGCCGGTGATCTGGCCATCGTTGGCAATGATCCATTTGAAAAGCACATCGAGGGCCGCGTCGGCTTTCGCCTTCTCGACGGGATCCGTCTCGTAATCCTTCACCATGAGATTGGTGTGGATGTTGCCGTCACCGGCGTGTCCGAAGCAGGCCACGGGGATGCCGGTATCCTTTTCCAGTTGCCGGGCAAAGCGGACGAGGTCGACGAGCTTCGAGCGCGGCACGACGATGTCCTCGTTGAGCTTGATCAGTCCGGTGGCGCGGAGGGAATAGGAAAACTCGCGGCGGAGTTTCCAGATGGCCTCGCAGGATTCGGGATCGCGTGCCTCCTCCACGGTTACGGGACCGAGGGTTTCGACGAGTTCACGGAGCTTGGCGAGGTCCTGGAGAATGGTGTCGCGTCGCCCGTCGAGTTCGACAATGAGATGGGCGTCGCCGTCGGGCAGCATCTCCGGCCCGAGGTAGTCCCGGGCCGCCTGCAAGGTGAAGCCGTCCGTGACCTCGAGTCCGGAGGGTTGCCAACCATGGTTCAGGATCGCCTGCACCGCCTCCGCGGCGGTCTCGAAATCGGGAAAGGTCGAGGTGAGCATGGCCCGTGCCTCGGGATGGGGAATGAGGCGAAGGGTGGCGCGGGTAATGACACCGAGGAGGCCCTCGGAACCCACAAACATGCCGATGAGGTCGAGACCCGTCTTGTTCTTGTGGCAGCGTCCTCCGGTTTCGAGGATCCGACCGTCGGGGAGAACGACTTCAAGCCCGAGGATATAGTGACGGGTGACGCCGTATTTCACGCAGCGCGGACCGCCCGCGTTCGTAGCGATGGTTCCGCCGACGGAGCATTCCCTGAGGCTCGCTGGATCGGGCGGGTAATACCAGCCCATCGCGCGCACCGCCTCCTGCAGGTCGTCTAGGGTCACACCCGGTTCGACCACGGCGACGCCGTCGGCCGCGTTGATCTCGACGATCCGGTTCATCTTCCGCACCGAAAGAAGGATGCCCCCTCTGACAGGAACGCAACCGCCGACGTATCCGACTCCCGCTCCGCGCGTGGTAACGGGGAGGTCCCGCTCACCGGCAAAACGAAGCGTCGCGGCGACTTCTTCCCTGCTGCTTGCCTCGACGACGACATCGGGCAGGGCCGCGGCGTGCCACCGGTCGGTACCGAATTCGCGCCGGATTTCCTCCGCGGTGGAAATCGTGGCTTCGGGGATCGCCGCCTTCAACTCCGGCAGCCAGGCCGGAGCGGTCTCCCGTGTCAAAGTGTCGTCAGCCAGGCCCATCCTTTTGGTAGGAAGACGATAGCCCCGACGATAGCCGCCGCAACCGCCGCGATGAGAACACCTCCCGCCGCGGCATCCTTGGCCATGCCGACGCCCCGATCGGCCTCGGGGTGGACCGCATCGGCGAGGTACTCGATGGCAGTATTGAAGACCTCGGCCATGAAGACAACTCCCGCACTCAGCACCACGGCGAGCCACTCGCCGGAACTGATCTGAAACAAAAAACCGGCAAGGGTGACGAGCAAGGCAATGACCGCGTGAATGCGGAAATTCCATTCCGTACGCAGCACCGTGACGAGTCCGCGACCGGCATCGATGAAGCTCTGCAACCCGCGATAACGACGCGCTCCCGTCCTCATAATTCACTTGGCTTGATGAGAGTTTCTGTTACACCTGTGACTCCATTCAATCCACCACCGATTCCGAAGATGACGAAAAAAACCGCCAAGAAAGCCGCTACGAAAGCCTCCGCTCCGAAGTCCCGCGTCGCCTTTGTCGGCGTTGGCCGCATGGGGGCGAACATGGCCAGGCGCCTCAATGACCTCAACTACCGGGTGACCGCCGTCTACGACGTCAATACCGAAGCGGCCGAGTCCCTCGCCAAGGAAATCGGTGCGACGGCGTGCAAGAAGCTTGCCGACGTCACCGCCAAGGCCGACGTCATCTTCACCGTGGTGACCAACGATGCGGCGATGAAAAAGATCTTCCTCGGGAAGGGCGACAACCTTCTCGCCGGAGCAAAACGCCGCACCTTCGTCAATTGTGCCACCCTCAGCCCGGGCATCCAGCAGACCGTGGCCGAAGCCGCGAAGAAAGCAGGAGCCGCAACGATCGAGGCCTGCATGGCGAGCAGCATCAGCCACGCCCGCAACGGGCAGCTCTACCTGATGGTCGGGGCGGAGAAGTCGGTCTACGAGAAGAACCTGAAACTCCTCCAGGATCTCTCGATCAGCCTGAGACACATTGGGGCGGTGGGCAAGGCCGCCGAGGTCAAGGCACTTGTGAACATGGTCATGAACATCAACACCGCGGGTCTTGCCGAGGGTCTCGGCCTCGCCGCCGCGCTGGGTCACGATCTCAATATGATTTGCGAGGTCTTCTCCCAGACGGGAGCGAATTCCCGCGTTCTCGAGACCGACAGTGCCGACATGATCGCGCGCGAGCACGACTGCTGGTTCTCCGCCGAGCACGCCGCGAAGGATTCCGGCATCGCCGCGGGACTCGCCAAGTCGGCCAAGATCTCATTGCCTCTCAACGACGCGACGAAGGCCCAGTACGACCGCATGGTCGATCTGGGCATTGGCGGTCTCGACAAGTCTGGGATTGCCGAATTGACCTTCCCGGGTCGGACTGGCACGGCAAAGAGCAAGGCCAAGAAGTCCGCCAAAAAGGGCAAGAAGTGAGGGGATCGCGCACTCGTCGCGGCGGGTGTAAGGCAATCGCATTTCTGCCAGAGAGCGGGGTCGCCGACCCCGCTCTTTTTTTTATCCGGCGGCCATTCCGTTGCGCACAAGGAGCGCGTTGAGTTCTGGATCGCGGCCCATGAAATCCCGGAAGAGCTCCGCCGCCTCGGCCGAATTTCCGCGGCTGAGAACCTTCTCCCTGAATTCCCTTCCCACCTCGGGGCTGATGACCCCGGCTCCGGCGAAGCGGGTGAAGGCGTCAGCGTCGAGGACTTCGGCCCACTTGTAGGAGTAATAGCCGGCCGCATACCCCGTCGCACTCGCAAAGAGGTGCGTGAACCGCCTCGCCATCGTCGGCGGATGGATCGCGAGCGGCATAAGGTAGCCATCGAGGATCTCCCGGACGAGGAGATCGAGGTCTCCGTGCCCGGGTTTCCGGTAGTGCTTGATATGGAGGTCGAGGTCCATCTTGCCGAAGGCGAGCTGGCGCATCTGGGTCATGGCCGACTGGAAGTTGCGAGCTCCGAGCATTTTCTGGAAGAGCGGCTCGGGGATCGGCTCGCCGGTCTGGTAATGTTTCGCGAAAAAGTCGAGGCTTACCCTAGACCAGCAGAAGTTTTCGAGAATCTGGGAGGGAAGTTCCACGAAGTCCCATACCACGTTGACTCCGTTGAGCGACTTGATCTCCACTTCTCCGAGAAGGTGGTGAAGAAGATGACCGAATTCATGGAAAACGGTCTCGACCTCGCTGTGGGTGAGGAGGGCAGGTTTGTCCTGCGAAGACGGCGTGAGATTGCCGCAGATGAGACCGAGGTGGGGCTCGCGATCTTTTTCCTCGATGGGAGGGAGACCGGTGCGGAGGTAGTTCATCCAGGCTCCTCCGCGTTTGTCCTCGCGGGGATGCCAGTCGGCATAAAAGGATCCGAGATGCTCGCCCGAATCCGCGTCGTGGAGATCATAGAAGCGGACCTCCGGATGCCAGACCTCGGTGCCGAGCCCCGCCGGCGTTTCCCCGGGAGGGGCAAAGGAAGTCTCGCACTCGGTGATGCGAAATCCGAAGATCTGTTCGGTGAGTCGGAACATGCCCTCGATGACCTGCCCGATGGCGAAATACGGGCGCAGTTCCTCCTCGTCGAAATCGTAGTTTTCCTTGCGCAGCTTCTCGGACCAGTAAGCCACGTCCCAGGGCTGGAAAAGGCCGTCCCAGTCCCCTTCATGGCGGTGCCGGAAGGTGGTGAGTTCGTCGATGTCCCGATCGAAATAAGGGCGCGTCCGCGCGGCGAGGTCCTCGACAAATTTCAAGGCGGCATCGCCGCTGCCGGCCATCCGTTCCTCAAGCACGTGGTCGGCGAAATGCACATGCCCGAGCAATTCGGCCCGTTCGTGGCGCAGGGCGAGAATCTGCCAGACCAGGGAAGTGTTGTCGAATTCGCCGCTGTTCCCGACGGTGATACTGCCGCGCCAGACTTCCTCGCGCAGGCTCGCGTCATCGGCGTATTCGAGGACGGGAAAGTAGACCGGAGCCTTGAGGGTGATGCGGTAGGCCGGTCTGTCGGCGGTGCCCAGTCCTTTCGCCGCCGCTTCCGCCTTGAGAACGCCGAGGGCAGTATCGGGCAGGCCGGAGAGACGGGTATCGTCTTCAAGGACAAGCTCCCAGGCGTTGGTGGAATCGAGAACGTTCTCCGAGAATTTCTGCGTGATCCGGGCCAGCTCCGACTGGACCTCCTCCAGCCTCTTTTTCTCTTCCTCGGGAAGATCGGCCCCGCTGCGGATGAAGTCCTTCACCGTCTCGTCGAGAAAGCGTTTTCTCACTCCGGTGAGTGTTTGTGCCTCCGTCGAATCCGCATAAGCCTTGATCCGTTTCCAGAGAGCGGCATTCAGCGGGATCCGGGAAAAGAACTGGGTAACTTCCGGCAGCATCGCATTGTGCGCGGCGCGGAGCGCCTCGCTGTTTCGGACCGAATCGAGATGTCCGACACGCCCCCAGGCCATGGAAAGATCCTCGGTGGCACGCTCGAGTTCCAGAAGCGTGTTTTCAAATGTGAGGGTAGCCGGGTCGAAATCACCGCAAAGGGCATCGATGCGTTCCCGCGACCGGTTCAGGGCTTCCCGAATATCGGGCTCGATCGCCTCAGGAACCAGACGCGACCAGCGCAGGTGAAAATCGTGCTCAAGAAAGGGATGGCAGGCCTTGGACATGCGGGACTTTAGTCCGCCTCATGTCCCCGTAAAGCCCGCAGCAGCGTATCGCCGGGAAAATCCTCAGGATTTCTCTGCTCCGGCGAGCGTTTCGGAGGGATACCGTCCTGCGACGAGCCAGACGAGACCGGCGATCCCACACCAGGTGGAATCGGCGATGAGGGCGTTGCGCAGGAACACCCAGGTCGGCGGCGAATATTCCGGCAGGCCGGTCGTCTGGCTCTGCCACCACCCCATTAGCGTCTTATCGTATCCCGGCCAGAAAATCCAAGAGTAGGTATTGGCGGCGAGGTAAAAAGCGATACCGCAGGCAAGAGTACCACACCAGAGGAGCGGCCAGGATTTGAATCGGGCTCCGGCAAAGGCGCCGACCAAGGCGGTGCACACGTAGAATCCGGCGGACATGAGCGTGTAACCACCGAGCCCGCCGGAACCGAAAAGTCCAAGGGCCGCGTCACTCGCGAGCAAGGCAAGAACCGGAACCCAGGCGAAACGCCAGCCCAGAAGAAGCGCGCCGCCGAAGCTGAGTGCCATGAGAGGCGCCGTGTTGACAGGCCAACCGAGCGAGGGAGCCGCGACCCGATAGGCCGCGCCGATGAACACGAGGGCCAGCACCGCGGTGAGCGGTGGGCTGGTCCTTGGAGATTTCATGGCGTTCTGCACGGGAAAAACAAGTCGATGAGGTTGCTCTATCCTTCGTCAGGCGAAGGACTTCAGTTTTTCGATGATGGCGTCCTTCATCATGATGCCGGTCTTGGTCTCGCGGACTTCTCCGTCCTTCAGAAAGATCAGGGTGGGGACGGCACGGATCCCGAACTTTATCGCGAGGTCGCGATTTGCCATGACATCGACTTTGGTGATCTTGGCACTATCGCCGATTTCGGCAGCGACTTCGTCGAGGACGGGTGACAACATCTTGCAGGGCCCGCAATGCTCCGACCAGAAGTCGATGAGGACGGGAACGCTGGCTTGTTCGACTTCGGTGGCAAAGGTTTCGGTGGTGAGATTGACGATGGAGGGATGGGACATGGCGATTCGGTAACGGTCGTTGATTGTCGGGCCGGAACCCACCGTGACACCCTATTCAGGACGATGGCAAATTCAAGCGGCGGTCGAACTCAGGCGCACCTCAGCATTTCTCGACCTTTGGAAGGGCGAGATCGGTGGCGAGTGGGGATCCCGGAGGTCGGAATCAGCTGCCGGCGCCCATTTTGGTGACCAGCTCGATGGCCAGCACGGCAAGGGCGAGGATCAGAACAATGATGGCAAAGGGCATGAGTCCGGATTCTTCGTATTCTTCCTCCCATTCTTCCTCGACCTCCTCGGCGGTGGACTGAATGTTGGGAGACTTGGGAATGGTCTTGGTCGGCGAACCAGGGCTGCCCATTGGCTGGGTCTGGCCCATTTTCACGGTCGCCTGAGGCAACGGCTTGGCTCCGCCGGGTGAAAGAGGGGTGGTCACCTTTCCAACCGGGCCCGGGCCGGCGCTGCCGGGTGCTTTCGCAAGGGGGATTGTCTTTGCACCAATCGGGGAGGCGGCAGGGGCTACTGGTGCGGCCGGAGCGCCGGCCGGAGCCGTCGAGACCGGGCGAGTCGGGCCGAGCGGATCGGGTCCCTTGGCAAGCGGAATGGTTTTGGCACCGGCCGGCGGCGCTGGAGCGGAAGGGGGTGCGGGCGGTCCGGCAACGCCTGCCGGAGGCGGAACGCTCGGACGAGGGGGAGCCGGAGGGGCAGCTACGCCAGCGGGGGCCGGAGGAGCCATCGGAGCGGGAGGGGCAGCCGGGGCATTCGGTGAAGTCGGCGCGGACGCTCCGCCAATGGGAGCAGTAGTCGGGCCGCCAACCGGGATCGGAGCGGTTCCGGCGATGGGGTCGGTGCTCGCGACAGGAGCCACCGGGCCCGTCGGAGGAATAGCCGCAACGGGTGCCGTCGAGGGCCCTCCCGATGGAATGGGTGCGGTTGAACCTTTCGGAGCCACGGGACCGGAGTCTTCCGTCTGAGCGCGAAGGCTGATGCGGACCGTCTCTTTTTTCAAAGGCACCGTGGAGGTGCTGACGGAAGGCTTTTGTGGTTCTTGGTCACTCATCGGCTGAAATAATAACTTTTAAAAAGTTCCGAGCGTGATTAAGGACTCGGAAGACCCTGTATGTCAAACCGATAATCAAAAGCGCGTGTCGAATCCAGCTTTTTTGCGTTTTTGTTCGAATCTCTTCTTTTCTTCCCATGTCCGCCGCTTTTCCTGAGTCTCCGACGGCGCTGCTTCAGGAACTGATTCGCATTCCCAGTGTCAATCCGGACAGTGTTCCGGACGGCGAGGCCCCCGGGGAGGCTGCCTGCGCAAGGTATGTGGGTGAAATCCTCGAAGCGCTCGGTGCGAGGGTCGTCTTTGAAGAGGTGCTGCCGGGTCGGCCCAACGTGATTGGGCGGTTTCCCGGAGGAGAAGGGAAGCCCGGGCTGCTCTTCGCTCCGCATCTCGACACCGTGAGTGTGGCCGGCATGACCATCGATCCTTACGGGGGTGAGGTCTCCGATTGCAGGATCCACGGAAGAGGGGCTTCCGATACCAAGGGAACCATGGCCGCGATGCTCTGGGCGTTGCATTCCCTCCGCGAAGAACTGTCCACAATGCCTGTCGCGGTGGCTTTTGTCGGGCTGATGGGGGAAGAGGCGGGGCAGCCGGGCTCGAAACACTTTGCCCGTCGCCATGGCGGGGAGTTTTCCTTCGCCATCGTGGGGGAGCCGACCTCCCTGGAGACAGTCCATGCTCACAAGGGGTGTCTCTGGCACCGTCTCTCCACCTGGGGCAAGTCCTGTCACGGCTCGACGCCGGAGCGAGGAGAAAATGCCATCCGCAAGCTCCTTCCGGCCCTGGAAGCGGTGTTAGCCTATCTCGAAGAGGTGCTCCCTTCGTTTTCGGACCCGGTTCTCGGGAATCCGACCGTCAGTCTCGGCACCCTGCACGGGGGGAGCAGTCCGAACATCGTTCCTTCCTCCTGCGAGGCTTTTCTCGATGTCAGGGAGACTCCGGCGCTTTTCGAGTTCGGGGGAAGCGGGCGTCTCATCCGCGAGTTTCTGGAGCGCAGCCCCTGGGCGGGAACGGTGAGTCTCGAGTCCCTGGGGGATTCACAGCCGCTCCTGACCGACCCGTGCTGCGATGGGGTGCAGCGTCTTCTTTCAATCGGGTCGAAGCTCACCACGGCACCGTGGTACTGCGATGCCGGCCGCCTTGCGGAAGGAGGCATTCCTTCGGTAGCCTGTGGTCCCGGCAGCATTGCACAGGCCCACACCAAGGACGAGTATCTCTCCGTGGCCGATCTTGAAGCCGGTTGCGATTTTTATCGGCGCTTCCTCGAAACCTATTTGTCTTGAGCGGGAAGTTTTCCATTCGATCTCAGAAGTGGAGAAAAACAAAAAAGGCCGCCCATTGGGGCGGCCTTTTCAGGAAAAGAATGTTGGTTTTTTACCAGGTGCGACCCCGAGTGTAGCCTGTGGTCGTCAGGAAACCGATCTGCGGCGGGAATTCTTCGTAGCCGCGGATGGGAAGGTAATCGATATCCGGCATCGAGGGACGATAGCTGTCCTTGTAGAGCGGACGCTGGAAGTTGATCACTTCGTAGAATCCATACTTGAGGCGAGCCCCGGCGCGTTGCACTCCGGTGAGGAAACCGGCCGTCATGATTCCAGTGGACTGCTCGGTGTGGAGTTCGCCCCATCGGGCCATCGTCATCGGCACTTCGGTCCAGCCGTAAACGATGTTGGAAAGACCGCGGCCGAGCTTGCGGGTCTTGGTGTACCGGGTTTTCGGCGGTTCATGAATGTCCGCGACGGCGGCGGAGACGATGCCGAGAAGCAAAAGGGCTGCCAGAAGTTTTCTCATAACTGGAGGCGAAGAGTAGACAGGGGCCAGATTATTGGCAACCAAAATTTTTTTTCGCTTGGCGGGAGCGTGCTTCTTCCTATGTTGAGAAACAATGCATCCCGATCTCGAAAAGCTGATTCAGCGAGAAAAAATCGACCGGGCCACGGCCCAGCAACTCGATCTCCTCCCCCCCGGAACTTTCTGTTACCACAAAAGCTGGGGGGCGGGCAAGGTCGCGGATTGGGATCGGCTTGGAGTGAAGCTGATCGTCGATTTCGAGGGGAAACAAGGTCATGAACTGGGCATGAAGTTCGCGGCCATGTCCCTCACTCCTCTCGAGGAGGAGTCCTTCCTCGCGAAACGGTTCACTGCGGCGGAAGATCTCAAAGCCCTTGCCGGCGGAGATCCCGTCGAACTCGTGAAGCTGGTGCTCTCGAGCTCCGGAGGCCGTCTTTCCCTCGATCAGCTCGAGGAAATGTTGAAAGGCCATGTCATTCCCGAGGGCAAATACAAAAGCTGGTGGGAGTCGACAAAAAAGAAGCTGCGCGAGAACATGCAGTTCATCGTGCCGGCGAAGCGTACCGAGCCGCTCGAGTTGCGCGAGGACGACTTCGATCCTTCGCAGGGGCTCATCGAGCAATTCCGTGCAGCTCGCGACCTCCGTGCCAAGGTCAAGGCGGTCGAGGCCATCATCAAGGAGATCAACGCCTTCAAGGATCACCAGGACAATCTCGTCGAACTCGTAGGCGAAATCAGCGAGATCGCCCGCAAAGGGGTGAAGCTGCAATACGCCCCCGCCGTCGAGCTCATCCTCATTCGCGAGGAACTCCAGGGCAAGATCAAGGGCTTCACTCCTGCCGAGGGCCAGATCACGGCCGCCGAGATTCTCGCCGCGGACGAGAGTGCGATTCCGGGTCTTTTCGAAGACCTTTCCCTTACCCGTCTGCGCCAGGTTCTCAAAAGCTTCCCCGATGCTTTTGGCGAGGAGTGGGTCGACAAGATGCTCGGCCTCATTCCCGCCTGCAATCTGCGCTCGATCGCGGAGATCGGCAGCTGCCTCGAGGCGGCGGATCGCAAGGATGCCCTCATCGCCTACATGGAGAACGGTCTCCAGCAGCGCACCATCACTTCCGACGCTCTGGCCTGGATCTGCCGCGAACGCAAGGGGCTTGCCGCCCCGGTGTTCACCCCGACGCTCTGTCTTTCCGTGATGAGTTCGCTCGAGGCCGACCAGCTCAACGAGGAGGGTTCGGTGCGTTCCGCCAACCGTCTTCGCGACCTGGTCGCCGATGATGGCGGACTCATTCCCGACCTCATCGCCGACGCCAACATCAACACCATCCGCAACTTTGCGAGCCGACTTGTCGGATCCGCCTCCTTCGACGAGTTGACCCGGAAATCGTTGATGGCACGCATCATCAAGCTTCATCCCGAGATCCAGGATCTCCTCAGCGGTCGCGAGAAGGAGCAGGAGGACACCCTGATCGTTTCGGAGTCCAGCTACACCGAGAAGAAGGCGGCTTACGACAGGCTCATCAAGGAAGAGATCCCGCAGAACCGCGAGGACATCAAGATCGCGCGGTCCTACGGCGACCTTCGCGAGAACTTCGAATACAAGTCGGCCAAGGAATACCAGCGCGTCCTCATGAAGCGCCAGGGCGACTGGGAGCGCGACCTCAAGCTTGCCCAGCCCACCGACTTCGCCAACCCCGACACTTCCAAGGTTTCGATCGGTACGGTCGTCACCCTCGATTCGGTGGGGGCTGGAGCTCCCCTGATCTACACCGTCCTCGGGGCGTGGGATTCCGATCCGGATCAGGGCATCCTCGCCTATCTTTCCGAGCGTGGTCAGGCCATCCTCGACAAGAAGATCGGGGATGAAGTCGAGTTTCCTCTTGGAAGCGGCGGAACCGAACGCTATCGCATCACCGGAATCCGGGCTTGGAAGAGCTGAGGTTCATTCGGAGATAGAAGTTGATGCCGTTTGGCGGACGCGTTTGTCCGCCTTGCTTCTGGATCGGAGACGGTGAGTGGGGAATCGGAATCAGGGGGCGGGCCAAAACGCCTTTCGATTCGTGTTGGTGCAGGAACAGTGAAGCCGTCCTTGCGCAGGAAGGTGTCGCCTCTGCGGGAGCACAGAATCCGGTGGGGCGTGATTTGGACTGACACTCCCCCGCACTCCCGGAGTTCTTTCGGCGGTGTCGGGCTGTTTCCTTTGAGCTGCGAATCTGGGAAATCGCCTGCCGAGGATCTCCTTTCATTCGATCGGCCTGGCGTTGTCCCCGCACAGCCTCGCCACGTTTCCAGCGAATCTCTTGCCCGCTAATCGGGCGGCTTCGAGCTGTTGCCTGAGTTGGGCGGTGGAAAGTATCGGGGGTTTTCGATAGATCCCGAACGCCACTTCATTTTCGGCGTTCTGGCGTGGAAGCGGAGGAGGGTTGCGGCTCTCGGCACGGACTTCTTCCCGATCCTCTTCGCAGAGTGCACGCTCCTGCCCCGTCGGAATGCCCTTCCCTTCGAGGTTTCCGGATCGCTGGGTTGCAAGCTCTTCGCAGCTGCTTGCCATTGGTTGGATCGGATTCGCCGGACCCGCACTCTGGCCGTTCATCTCGATCGGTCTGGGAGACTCCCGTGCAACAAATGCACTAAGCCGACTGATTTCCCGCATCGCGCTCTCAAGCTGCGCGGTGAGACTCTGGATCTTCGATCTGAAATCCTCTCTGTTTGCTGGCTCCGGCCTCTCCGAAAGATCCACCTCGGCCTGTTCGGCATCCCTCACCCGTTGGGTTTGCTGGGCCCGTTCGGCTTCTCTGGCACGCTCGAGTTG
>JAGRPC010000361.1 GCA_020439925.1 Verrucomicrobiia bacterium
GACATATCGCCGCTGTCCCTCGGCATAGAGAGTGTCGAAGGCGAGCGATGACTTGCCCGATCCGGAAACTCCCGTTATGACGATGAATTGGTTTCTCGGGATTTCGAGATTCAGGTTCTTCAGATTGTGCTGGCGTGCACCCTGAATGCGAATCGTCGCGTCGTCGCGCATGAGGAAAGTTCGGTCGAAGGGAGGGGACAAGATTGAGGAAGAATCCGCCGCTGCAAGGACGGCTTTGGAACCGGCCGTTTCGAAATACCCGCGAACCCGTCGAAGGGTTACACCCTTTTCGTCAGCCTCTGCGCTTGTCGGTCCCGCATGTGCCACGTATAAACGCCCCGTGAAGTCGTTTCGTCTCAAACCGCGCCATGGCCTCGCCGAACCCGCGATCTGGTGTGCCGGGATCGGTTTGCTGTGTTTCTTTCTGGCCTACTCCAGCCCCCCGAGCCGGGTTCTCACGCTGCCGCTGGGTCTGGTCTACCTGGGGATTGCTGCCGGGGCATGGCAGGAATGGCGGGGGGCGGTCGTCACCGGGGCGGTCCTTTTTTCGCTGGCGGTGGTGATGCGCATATATGTTCTCGCGACGGATTTTTCCGTGGGAAAGGCCGGGTCGGCCCTCGTGTTCGCCTGGTTGGCCTACAAGTTCGTGATGGCCCTGCGAAACTGGGATGCCGTGGAAGACAGGGGGGATCCGCCCGCAGACGAGGAGAAGCCGATGATCTCGATTGTCCTTTTTCTCAGCGAGCCGAAATCCCTGGACGAGTCCGTCCTGACCGAAATCGTCGAGGAGGCATGGGGTGGCGATTACACCAGCGAGAACGAGGACGAACGGGACGGATTTGTCGTCGGTCACACTCCTTTTTTTATCGTGAAATCGAAAACCGGGGTGTTTGCGGTTCACAACCACCCTGTGCCCTACTTTGACGACGTCGAGGAAGTGGCCGGGGAAATCGGAGAACTTCGCCTCAGGAAGGCGGTGCTCGACCATCGCGCATGGCTTTCCGTCGATCTGCTCTCGCCAGGTGACGAGTCCCTTCCTCTTGAAGCCTATTACCCTGCCATCATCCGTTTGGTCTACGAATTGTCGGATGAAACGACAAGCCTTGTCTACCGGCCGGAGACGGGACAGGTGAACTTGTGGTCGGACGACGTCCTCGAGGTCCTGCTGATGCCCTCGGGTGAAGAACGCTTCAATCGGGTCCAGAACGAGGTGCCCGTGATTCGTGTGGAGGCGGACGACGAGGAGATGGCGGCAGCGGTTTCCGAGGCAAGGCGGCGATGGAGTGAATTTGTGGATGCCTTTGAAAGGCGCGGGGAAGGGGACAAGTTCAGCATCAAGGCTCCGGTCACGGTGGCGGGGGAAACGGAGTTCATCTGGATCGAGGTGGACGGGATCGCCTCCGGGGTCGTTTTTGGAAAGCTGGGCAACCGCCCGGTTTCCCTTGAAGGACTGACCCTTGGAAGTCCGGTGGAAATATCGGTCGCCGATCTGAACGACTGGTGTTTTTCCATCAAGGACAGCGAACCGGTGGGACTGTTTACCCTCAAGGCTATCGAAGCGGCGAAGAACCGGTTCCGTTCGCAGGTTGAACAGGGAGAAGAAGCCTGAGAGAATTGTCGATCAAGCGCCTGACGAACCTCTGGTTTCGAGTTATCCTTTTCATCAACATGCCAGGAACTCCGGAACGCAAGTGGACGAATCTGAGGAGCATTCCTCCCCGCCCGACAAGAGATGCCGGGGATGAGTCTGCTGGACCCGTGGATGAACCGGTAGACGGGGAAGCGTGTGGGGAGGTTGAAGCTCCTGTAAAAGAAATGCCCCACGAGATCCCTGCTTCGCCCGTCGTGTTGGGGGAACGTGATGACGAAGCCTCCGTGCTGGTCGCTCATCCGACCGCGTCGACGACGCGTCTGATCCGTGAGACACTCGAGCAGTTCACGGGAGCCCGGGTCTTCACGACGGCGGATCCGCTCCGCGCCTTCGAGTTGTCGTTGCAGCGGTCCTACCGGATTTTTGTCTTTGCGATGCAGTTTGAGGATTTGTCGGGTCCAATGCTTTACGAGTTGATATCCAAGGCGTGTGCCGCGGGCCGGGGTGCGAGGATTCTGGCTCCGGGCGTGGTTTTTATTCGGGAAAAGGATGATCCACGCCTGCCCGACTCCCTTTCCCGCGATGTGCGGGTAAAAGACGTCCTCAGCAAGCCGGTTCGTATCGAGCGCCTTCTCGAAAGTGTCGGTGGCGCCCTCGAGGTGAGAGATCCGACGTTGAGGAATTGAACCGCCTTGCCGAGGCAGAAGTCGTCTCAATCCAGGTCCCGGTGCAGGATGACCGCGTTGCGTCCGTTTTTGAGCCACTTTTCACGCCTGTCTTCGGGGAGAAGGGAAAGGTCTCCGCTGCGCGCGAATCCCTCGCGTTCGAGGTAACCCGCAGCCTGGGTCGAAAGGGCGAAAATCTCACGGCAGCCCAGTTGTCGGGCGCGGTCGGTCGCGGCGCCGACGAGGGTTCTTCCGTATCCCTGGCCCGTGTGTCCACGCTTTACATAAAGGCAGGCGAGTTCGGCCCGGTCTCGTTCCGGAGCAGGATGAACGGCGACACAACCGACGATGTTGCCGTCGATCTCGATGACGATGTAATCCTCGATCACGGCGTGAATTTCGGCGCGACTCCTCTCGATCAGTTCCTCGTCCTCGACGGCACGGTGTATGAGGAGGTAGAGTTCGTCGACGTCGGCATGCGAGGCCAGGCGGACCCGCTGGTAGGCGTCGGAGTAAACCATCACCCCGACCCCTTCATTGCTGAAAAGTTCGGCGAGGAGGGCGTCCTGGTTGCGGCTGCCGATGAGGTGGACCCGCGGGACTCCGTCACGGGTGGCCCTCGAGGCCTGTCGAAGCTTCGAAATCATTCCGGGAGGGAGCGACGGATTGGATTCGATGAAGGCGAGGGCGTCCTCGGCGGTCCACTGCTTTTCCCGCCCGCCGGTCTCATCCCTGGGGTCGCAAAGGGTGACGAACAGGATCTTCGAAGCACCGAGGGCGGTAGCGACTTCTCGCGCGACGGCATCCGAGTTGACCCGCAGGGTCTGGCCGTCGGCATCAAACCCCACCGGCGGAACGACAGGAAGAATATCCTGGTCGAGAAAACTCTGGAGTACCCCTGCATCGATTTTTTCCACCGTGCCGGTGAAGCCGTGGTCGATGCCCTTGATGATCCCGGCAGGATGGGCATGGATCGCGTTGGCGGTGGCCGCCTTGATCTTCACCGTCGTCAGGCTCTGCATGACGGCATTGGAGAGGCGGGAAATCGCGTCCATGCTCACCTCGAGGGTGGCCTCGTCGGTCACGCCGGTGCCGTCGATGTTCGAGAGGGCGACCCCTCGCCTGTTTCCGAGAGCAACGATCTGGGCGGCGGCACCGTGGACGAGGACGACCTTCACGTTGAGCGAACGCAGCACTGCCAGGTCGAGGAGGATATTCGAAAAATCCGACGATTCGATCACCGCTCCGTCCAGTGCGACCACGAAAGTACGTCCGCGAAACTGCGGCACGTACTGCAGGATGGCCCTGAGATCGCTGAAATTCATAAGGAGGGGCGCAATGTGGACCCTTCCCCCGGATTATCAAGGGTGGGGGGACCCTGGCGGCGGAGTCCTGCGGGAAAATTCGAGTCCCAGGTATTTCGTCCCGCGAACGGGCTCAGGGAAGCTGCCAGGTGTGGAAATAATCCATCAGGATGAGTCGGCCGGGCAGGTTCTCGGCATCATGGATGGTCTTGATCCTAGGGAAGTCGGAGAGTGTCGAGAAGTGGAATCCTGATTTCAGCGGATTGAAAAAGTTGTCCTGGTGGCTGGGCAGCACGTAGCGCGGGTGCAGGGTTCGGACGGCCTCTGTATAACGACCTTTGCCATCGCCCACCGCCGTTCCGACGATGGCGAGGTCCACATCTGAGACGGCGGGAGGATGGCCAGCGACTCCTCCCGATTCCACATAGATCCGCTTGCCACCCAGTTCGACAAGGAAGGCGAGAGGCGTGCCGAGTCGCCAGTCGGACGCTCGAGAGGGAGGTGCCTCGAGCGGCGCCTCGATCCTGCCGGGATACGGAAGGCTGCCGAGGACGAGATCGTGTTGGGCCGCGAGGACCCGGATCGTGGCGTCTCCGGCCGAACGGATTTCGCCGGGACGAACGGGACTCAGGACGTGCCGTGGGGTGCCCATCGCTTCACACAGGAAAGCTCCGGTTTCCGAGGCGATGACCTTGCCGCCCAGCTTCTTCTGAAGCGCCGGCACATCAAGGGCATGGTCGAAATGCGAGTGGGTGATGAGGAAGGCATCGACCCTTTCGGGGATCGCCCCTTCGCGAAGACCGTAAGCGATGGCGTCGGGCGAGGACGGTATCGGCATCTTGAACATCACGTCGCGAAGCGGCACGCGCGAGAAGAAAGGATCCACGAGAATCGAGGTGCTCCCCGAGCGGATGAGATAGCCGTTTACGCCGAGATAGGTGACACTGACTTCATTGGCGGGAGGAGTCGGTGCGCCGGTGGCCGAGACACCCACGAGGAGATCCCGGTGAGGACCGAGACGGTTGGAGCAGGAACTCGCCAGGAAGGCGAAAGCCGTGAAAAGGAACCCCGTGAGGATGCGAGTCATCGATGGCATGAGCGAATCCTCAAACGGGAACCGAGTAAAGCACCATTTCGCCCCGGCGACCGCGTATGGCGACAGGCTCCAGTTTCTGGCCGGGAGGTTTTGGATCGGCGGCCTTCCATGCAGAGTCGGAGACGAGGAGGGGATGTCCCAGTTCCTTGGTGAGGCTTTCGATGCGCGAGGCGCTGTTCACGGTGTCGCCGATGGCGGTGTACTCCATGCGGAGAGGTGAACCGATCGTGCCCACCACGGCTGGTCCGGTATGCACGCCGACACCGATTTTCACCGGCTCGAAACCCTCGGAGGAGAGCTTCGCATTCAGGACGTCCAAGCCCCGGAGCATCGCCCGACCCGCGGCGATCGCCTCTCCGGCATGCGCCGCCGAGCGTCCCGTGGCTCCGAACAGGGCCATGATCCCATCGCCGATGAGCTGGTTCACGATGCCTCCGTGATCCTCGATGATTCCCGTCATGTGCTCGTGATAGAGATTGAGAAGCTTCACCGCCTTGACCGGGGGAAGGGACTCGCAACGGGTCGTGAAGCCCCGCAAATCGGCAAAGAGAACCGAGACAACTCGCTCGACGCCCTGCAGCTCCTCTTCGTTTCGAAGCAACTGTGCGGCGATTTCGCGGCCGACATGGCGGCCAAAGGTGCCGGTGATGCGCTCCTTTTCCCTGAGGCCCGCGACCATCGCGTTGAACTCCTCCGCCAGCAGTCCGAATTCGTCGGCCCGCAGCGGATCCATTGCGACCTGCAGATCGCCTTTTCCGACCCGCTCGGCGGCTTGACGGAGTTCCTCTACGGGTGTCACGACAAGTCGGGCCATGAGTATCGAACTGATCACTCCGCAGAGGATGCCCGACCCGGCCACGGCCAGGGCAAACCACACATCGGAGCGTTCCGGCGTGGGATCGATCAGCAGGAGGAGAAGGGAAAACACGGGGCAGACACTCGCGGCCAGCGTCCACAGTTTTCCCCGGCCGGCCACGGAGAGGCGGAACGTTCCCTCGAGCCGGGCGGGACTGAGGTCACGGAAGAAACAAGGGAAGAGGAGGCGCTGCCGCGCCCAGTCGATCGAGAAATAGCCGATCGTGAGGGCAACCACCGCGGCGATGCAGATCGACACCGGGAAGTGAAACCAGACGTGCGGATTGATGGCTTCACCGGAGTGATACAGGCCGATGAAGAGTGCCGGAATGCTGAGAATCCACCCCGCAGCGGCGATGGCGGCGGCCTGGTTCGGAAGTCGAAGGACCTGTCGCTGCCGTTCCCGCAGACGCTCCGAGTCTGTGACCGGGGTGCGAAGCCGGAAGACGAGGAAGGCCCAGAGCAGGACGAGGGGAGGGTAGGCGATGAGGTTGTAGAGCGCGATGGATGCCTTGAAGGCCGCGTCCTGGGAGGGAGTGAGGAGCGGAGGAATATGGAGCAGGTTGTAGGTGATGTTGAAGACGCTTCCGATGGCCTGGGCGAGGAACATCAGCAGAAAGACCACGGTCAGGCAGCGCCAGCGCGGGCGGCAGGCAGGCGGTGCAGGGGATGGCGTCGGCGTGGAGATACCTATCGATGCCACGGTCGGGAAGGATTGTCGAATCCTGCGGCACGCAGGAATGTCCCGGCCTCCCCGATTTCCGGCCTTGCCCGGATCCGGTCTCCTCGTTAGGATCCGCGCCATGTCCTCCCGTTTTGCCGGTCTTCTTCCCTTTCTTGCCGCGACCGCACTTGCCCAGCAGGTGAAACCGGTCGCGGAGACCCCAGTGCTCGATGCGAAAAGCCAATCCCGCCTCGTGCCGGTCTCAGCGGAGATTCCCGACGCCAGGGAACTTTATCTCGTTGTCTCCGACGAAGGTGGGCTTTCCTGCGACTGGGCCAACTGGATCGAGCCGAAGCTGGTGATGAAAGACGGTTCGGTCGTCGACCTGACAGGGTTGGATTGGAAGGAAGCGAAAAGCGGCTATGGGAAGACCCTGAAAGGCCTCAACCAGAGTGGCAAACCCCTCTCCGTTGCGGGCGAGGTCCACGAGAAAGGCATCGGCACTCACGCCCCCTCGACGATCACCTTCGCTCTACCCGAGGGCGTCTCGAAGTTCGAGGCCCTCGCCGCCATTGATGACGGGGGCATGGTTCGCGACGGGAAGCCGAGTACGGCGAGTGTGCGTTTCCGTGTCTACACACAAAAGCCGCCTGTCGCCGCCGCGGGCGGATACGATCCCGATGCTCCGAAGGTGGTGCCCGCGGATCTCTTCACCGTACCCGAAGGACTCGAGGTCACGATCTGGGCGACGACGCCGATGTTGCACAATCCGACGAACATCGACTTCGACAAGGAAGGGCGGCTCTATGTCGCCGAGGGGGTGAACTATCGTGGCAAGGGCGGCCGCCAGCCCGAGGGTGATCGCATCATCATCCTCGAAGACACGGATGTCTCCGGATCGGCCGACAAGGTCTCCG
>JAGRPC010000362.1:0-1559 GCA_020439925.1 Verrucomicrobiia bacterium
GTGCGGCGGGTTTCGGGAGAGCGTCTCGAGGTCTTTGCCGCGAAGAATGTCTTCACTCCACTCGGCCTGCGCGAGGCCGGGTTTCGCCCCGATCCCGGGAGGATTCCCCGGGTGGCTCCGACGACGGTGATCGCGGAATATGGGCTCCTCCGCGGGCAGGTGCACGATCCCACGGCGCGGCGCATGGAGGGGGTCGCGGGACATGCCGGACTGTTCGCCACGATGGAGGACGTGGCCGCCTACACCCGCTTTTTTCTCACGGGAAAAGCGGCGGACGGTTCGCGGTTGCTGCGTCTCGAGACGATCGCCCGGGCGACCTCCAACCAGCTGCCCGCCTCGATCGGCGTGGCCCGCGGACTCGGCTGGGACATCTCCTCGTCGTTCGCCCACCAGCGCGGGGAAAAGTTCCCTCTTTCGGGATTCGGGCACACGGGTTGGACGGGGACCTCGATCTGGGTCGATCCCGCTTCGGAGACCTTCGTGATTCTCCTGACGAACCGAAACCATCCGTCCGAGGAGGGCAAGGTGAAGCCGCTTCGCATTCGTGTGGGCACACTTGCGGCGGAGGCGGTGGGCTACACGAAGATCGTTCCCGCTCCGGACGCGTCGGCCCCGGTCCCGGCGAAGACCGCGGCGGGAGACCCCAGGACGGTCCTCAACGGCATCGACGTGCTCGAGCGTGATGGTTTTTCCCTGTTGAAGGGGATGAAGGTCGGTCTCGTCACGAATCAGACCGGGATCAACCGCGAGCGGCGATCCACCATCGACCTGCTTGCCGACGCGCCGGGAGTCGAACTGAAGGTGCTCTTTTCTCCCGAGCATGGCATCCGCGGGGTGCTCGATCAGGAGATCATCGACGACGAGGTCGACGCGACCACCGGCCTGCCGGTCTACAGCCTCTACCAGACGGAGAAACGGAAGCCGACCCGGGCCCAACTCGCGGGGCTCGATGCCCTCGTCTTCGACATCCAGGACATCGGTTGCCGATTCTACACCTACGTCTCCACCATGGGCCTGGCGATGGAAGCGGCCAGGGAAGCCGGGATCCGTTTTGTGGTCCTCGATCGGGTCAATCCTCTCGGGGGAATCGTGGTCGACGGACCGGTGCGTTCGGGGGAGGGGAACGACTTTGTCGCCTTCCACGATATCCCCGTGCAGCACGGAATGACGGTCGGGGAACTGGCCCGGATGTTCAATGCGGAACGGAAGGTCGGGGCCGATCTCCACGTGGTTCCGCTGGAGGGATGGCATCCGGCGATGCATCTCGACGAAACGGGCCTGCCCTGGGTCAATCCTTCGCCGAACATGCGCAGTCTCACCCAGGCCCTCCTTTATCCCGGGGTGGGACTCGTCGAGTTCACCAATGTCTCGGTGGGGCGCGGAACCCCCTCGCCCTTCGAACACATCGGAGCCCCCTGGATCCACGACGGCAAGCTGGCCCAGCGGATGCGTCAGGAAAAGATTCCGGGGGTCGAAGTGCTGCCGGACCGTTTCACGCCCGAGGCGAGCGTCTACAAGAACGAGGACTGCGCCGGGGTGCGGTTCTACCTGAGCGACCG
>JAGRPC010000362.1:1608-10194 GCA_020439925.1 Verrucomicrobiia bacterium
GCGATGTATCCGGGCACCTTCACGCTGAAGTCCAAGGGCAACGTGCTGCTGCGTCACAAGCCGACCCTCGATGCGGTGCTCAAGGGGTCGGACCGGAGCGAGATCCGCGAACTGTGGCGGCCGGGGCTGGAGGAATTCTTGAAACGCCGCCAGACCTACCTACTGTATGCGAGGCCCTGAGCGGGCCGATATTGACATGGGCAGACGATCACAGGACGGCGCGGACCGGGGGAAGGACGATCCCTCGCGTTTCTCCGTGGAGACCTACGAGCGCCCCGTCCTCGAGGCGCCAAATGGTTCGAAGCGCGTCCTCATGCACAGTTGCTGCGCCCCCTGCGCCGCCGAAGTGATGGATGCCCTCGCGGCCTCCGGGATCGAGACGACGATCTTCTTCTACAATCCGAACATTCATCCGCGCGACGAATACGAGATCCGCAAGCAGGAGAACATCCGCTACGCCGAGAAGCTCGGGATGGATTTCGTCGACTGGGATTACAACGTGCGCGACTGGTTCGACCGCACCGAGGGCATGGAGCAGGAGCCCGAGCGCGGAATCCGGTGCACCGCCTGCTTCGACATGCGTTTCGAGGTCACCGCCGACTACGCCGCCGAGCACGGCTTCGATCTCATTTCCAGCACCCTCGGGATCTCCCGGTGGAAAAACATGGAGCAGATCAACGGGTGCGGGGAGCGGGCCGCGGCGCGGTATCCGGGGATGAGCTACTGGACCTTCAACTGGCGGAAGGAGGGCGGAGCCCAGCGCATGATCGAGATCTCGAAGCGCGAGGAATTCTACCAGCAGGAATACTGCGGCTGCGTCTACAGCCTGCGCGACACGAATGCGTGGCGGGAGTCCAAGGGACGGCCGAAAATCAAGCGTCTCGTGAAGTTTTACGGCCGGGACGCGGTGGTCGGGGAAGGGGACAATCCGGAGGTCGGCGAGGTCTGAATTTCTCCCTTGAAAATCCCCGTTGAGGCGGGACACTATCGGCCCGCCAGACGGGCCCGCCGGACCGGGTTCTTCAGGCGACTCCATGCCGCCGCGAGGCGGTCCGAAAAAGGAGGGATGGCTGAGTCCGGTTTAAGGCGCTCGACTCGAAATCGAGTGTAGGGAAANNTTCGAATCCCACTCCCTCCGCCATTATTATCAAGGGGTTACGCTCGCTGTCAAGTTTTCTGGAAATTCGACGATTTGCATTTGGGACCCGTTTGGGCCCCGCGAACGAGAAGAGCCCAATCCTTCGTCTCCTTTAGTCCGCCAGAGGTGATGGACGCAAACGCTCTTCAATCTTTGCTCTGGTATCGGCGAGTCGAGGCTCCCTCCTACCGGCTGGAACCTTGGTGGCTCGGACCGATCGGGAGTAATAGGCGACGGGAAACCGATATGACCAACGGTCTGCTTACCCGGCTTGACCCCCGGAAAAGGAGGCAAATTCGAGTCGCGCCCTGGCTTTGGGAGGTGCTGCGCCGTCATCCTGATTTTGAGTTCATTCTGATGGCCTACCGTTCGCAGGTTGGTCCTTATCCCGATCCAGCCCGTCAAGAATCCGCAAGTGCCGCCTCGGCATTTGAGGCATGGCTCCACGCCCGCCGGAACTTTCTCAAGAAATGGGAGGGCCGGGGTGAAGTTCTGATGGGGGTGCTGGTCGAATACGCGCATCTCACTTGGGAGGATCTCCACCCAACAAGTCCCCATCAAGCTTGTCAGGCGAAAGAACCGGGGCGGTCGTGCGAGTTCGATGCTGTTCCGCATCGCTTTCGCGAAGCGGCTAGGCTGAACTTTGAGATGGGCTTGAAGGAGTTTCTCAGCAATGCCCTCAATTACGTCAATGACGAGAAGCTCATCCCGGACACGGCGGTTTTTGTCCCCGGATTGCCGCCGGAGGAAGTTGCTTCTCGCATATTCTATCGCAATCGAGACGATTGGGGAACAAAGGCGCTCGATGATTATACATTGGGTGATTTCAAAAACGCGGCTCATTCCCGGGCAAGAAAGCTGCTCATCCTTGAGTACGACGAAGGTGCTTCGGTGGAGGTGCTGACCGAGGATATACGGCAGCATCTGAAGACTCAGAAGTCAAATGGGTGGGGGAGCTCGGAGAGGCCGGCGCGCTCAAGTTGGCGATTGACTCCTGAGTCGTTGGAGAGGCTGTCCCTGCTAGACATGGACTGTCCGACCAGCGGAAACTCGAGAATTTCAACGAAGGGCTTGAAAGCCATCCTGAAAGATTTTTCAAGGTTCAATCTGAAGCTCAACGACAGCATTCAGTGAGTCATTGCGATCCGGTCCGTTCTTCGGAGCCGTAGATTGTGTGGTGATCCCACTCGACCTCAGGAAAGAGCGAATTCCCATGCGGCAAATACTGTGAGCACAGTATTTTCGCCTTCAGATTGCCGAACCACTGTTTGGCAGCGTGTTCAGTTTGAGGCACCAAGAGCAGGTCCAGGAAAAGTGGAAGCCAGCACGAGCTTCAGTTCCAGACCCGCTACCCGAAAATACTGTGAGCACAGTGTAGTCGCTTTCAGCGTGTTGGGCCTTTGCTTAGTATCATGTCCCCTTCAGTTCACCCGAACGAGACATGAGCATGATAAGCAGGACAAAAGAAGCTGTCGAAGAGGCTGTCGAAATCCCAATGCCGGAAGCCTACTTCCGAAATCTGGGTATTGGTTCCCGTGCGACTTTCTTCCGATGGGAGAAGGCCGGGCTTCGCATCGTTCGTGTCGGAGGGCGCCGATTTGTGTATCGCTCCGACCTGAAAGCATTCCTCGAAAAAATGGATCAGGGCGTGGCGAAAGGTTCCGACTAAGAGGCGGGGGTGTCGCGTGAGGAGGGTGTCCGATTGCACCAGTTTCAACAGACGCCCGTCCATACCTGATGTGCAGTGCTGAAAACCTACCCGGCTAACAGGAGTACAGAACAACATTATCCGCCCACTCACGGACACGGCCGCCCCCGCCATTTCAAACGCGGAAATGCTCGTGATTCCGCACTCTCAACAGAAAGGGCACGATGATCGACACCTTCGCAGCAGACCTTGAAGCTCGCCTCCATCCCGGGGTGTTGGAGGCTCTAAACCAGTGTCAAATGCCGGAGTGGAACCTCATTTCCGACGGACGCAAGCTCGTAGGGAAGCGCCTGGAAGTCCGCGTTGTAGCCGTGCACAAGCAGACGGGCTTGAGGGTTGTACTGAGCGGACCTTTTCTGAGGAGAATCGAAGGGTCCTTCCCCAGACTGGTGCCGTTGTGCCCCGAGCATCAGTGCCGCAGCGAATCTGACATGAGCCTCCGTTGGGACAACCTGTTCACGATCCTCGAGACACTTGGGCCGAACATGCGCCTGCGGCATTTCACTTTCACACGCATCGATCTCGCCCTGACCTTGGATCAAAATCCCCGTCGTGTGCTTCCACTTCATCGCAACGCGCGGCACCGTCGCATTCGCCGCGAGACCGAATGCTACTACAACGACCGTCCAGGCTTGGCACGAAAGGGGAAGGTCCCTTACCGCATGGACACGCTAAATACAGTTGTCTTCAATGGTTCTTACATGCGAATCAGCCTCTACGACAAAGTGTTCCAGGTCTGCAGACACCTGACCGAAGTCCCCGACTTTCCCACCGGCCTGCGCGTCGAAGTGCAGCTCAAGCAAGCCAAGCGCATTGCTGCAATTTTTGCAAAGCGGTCAGGAAAGTCTGTGTCGCTTGCCGACCTTTCGCTGGCCAAGTGTTACAGCGTCTACCGTGATGTCCTAGGGCAGTTTGAGATTCCGCAAGGTAGCCGTCCGGCCAAATTCGATCTGTCGAGCTGTCTTGCCATTCTCGAGAGGCATCCAGAATGCTGGGAAGACTTGGGGAGTATGCGTCCCCTCGACGCCTACCGCTTCCTCAACGGCGTCGGTGATGAGCAGTTACGGAGAATGCGACGGGATGTGTCGGCCGTGGAGTTCTGGCTCGATGACTTTCGGTGGTCGAATGTGCTGCCGGCGGATCGCCTCCCCGCGATGGTGGACATCGGGGAAGGGGGTGTTCCCTTGGCTACACTCTCGAATTCCATCGAAATCTTTCGCAATTCCTAAGCTCCTCACACAAGCATCTCGTGACCACAGCGTCTTTCGTCGTCACAAGCAAGCGTCACCTCCCCAAGTGTTCCCTTCGAGACAACGTGGGGGAGCCTGCGACCCTACGTTGTGGAGGTCCCGGGGTATGTTTGCGGGCGCGACGGAGGCGCAGCCGGAGAAGCGTCCCGAGCAAACTACCCCAGGGACGACTGGGAGACACATCAAGTCATCGGCAGGTAAGTCTCCAGCCGACACGCAGTTCCGAGCTCCCACCGAACGATCAAGATTAGTCGAGAATATCCGCTGTCTCAGCCCAACAAGCCGCTTGCTCAAGGGAGTGTTCAGCGTTCCTTCGGAGAGCCGTCGGAGGCCGAATCCAGAGGTAACTTGATTGAGCGGGCTGGCGCCATGCGCTTCCGTGAACCGGCCGTTGGCGAAGCGTGGCAATGTGACGACCCGACCATGGTCACTTCGCCCTGGAACCCCACCCGCGAACTTGCGACACGCTCGCAATTCGTAAACTGCCTCAAAAAATCTTGTGGCAGCTCCCGAATTCTCAGGAATACTGGGAAACATGGTAATTTCTAACCATGGTGTTGAACGAAAGGTTCACGAATTCGGGGATGCCATTGCCGCGCTTGCCAGACTCTCGGGGACCCTTGAAGTCTCGGCGGCGGTCCAGGCCTGCAATTTCCTTGCCGCGCTGGCAGGACCGCGACGCGGCCTGGTGGGCCTCGAGGGTGAAGTTCACCCGATCGGGACGAGCATGATCAGCGTCGGTGCGGAGTCTCCGGCGCAGGTGCGACTGACGGAGTTGTTGGTCAGCCCTCTCCGGTATCTACAGGACGATCTCATCGAATACAGTCGGCGGGTCGATCCCGGATGGCTGAGCAGGATGTCGACGACGCTGGCGGACCCGAATTCGCACGGTTACGGAGAGCGCCGACCGGTGCGCGAAGAGGAGCGTGCGGAGGCGGAGTTGCGGCATGTGGCGGGTCGGGCGGGAAAGTCGGCACAGGTCGTCTCCGAGAGCCATCCTGTGGATCGGCTGGCGGCCTTCCGTCGGGAGCAGGAGCTGTCCGATGAGGATCGCAACAATCGGGCGATGTTCGCCGCGATGTCCCCGCTGGCGAAGGTCGACTACGAGGGGATGATTCCCTTCAACGAGGCACGGTGCCTGCGTGAGCCCCTCGTGCTGCTGGAGAGCCCGGACGCGAAGGTCCTGCTTCACGGGATGGGCCAGGTCGACCGGCAGTCGCCGCTGGTCATCGATGCGGACGGTCGTCTCCTCGCCGGGATCTTCGGGGAGCCCCGTCACAAGGCGGCCGAGGTGATCGAGGGATTTCTCTCCGGCCGGAGCACGAGAGCGGTCGGCGGAGGAGGGGTGAGTCCCGGACGCGGTGTCCTCCTCTCGGTCATCGACCGCGACCGCCTCGCCGGGTGGCTGGCGGGCTCGGGAACGAACGACCACCTCCGCCGCGCCTTGCTGGTGGAGCTTGGGCATCCGGCAGGGATTGACGGGGCAGCTTGTGATCTGGAGTCGATCGAGAAGGGCTACAAGCAATACCGGGAAGCTGTGAGGAGCGTCCTGCGACTGCGCCGACTCGACGCCCCCGGTGTCGCACCCATTCTGGGGCCCGCGGTGGCGATGGAGTTCTTCCGGAGACAGCGCGAGTTCCAGGACCGGATCGACGAGGTGGAGTCGCACCTGAAGCCCTACGCGGCGAGCTTCGTCCACCTCCCTGCCACGGCGTTGTGGTCGCTCCAGCACCTGTCGGCGGCGTCCGCCTATGGGGAACTCGTCCCTCGGGCCTTCCATCTGGCCGAGGAGGCGATGCGGGTACACCTCGGTCTCGTGAAGCAGGGGCTCGAGGCCGGACGGCTACAGTCGATGGAAGAGGACGGCCTGAACATGCTCCGCAAGCTCGCCCAATCCGAGCCGTGCCGATTCCGCGACCTCCTGAGGCGCTATGACATCCAGCGAAAGTCCCTTCACGAACCGGTGCTCGAGCACTTGATCGAGACGAACCGGGTCCGGAGAATTCAGAAGGGGCTCCTTCAACTCACCGAGCAGGGGCGGCGTGAGCTTGAGGCGATGAAGGTGAACTGAGAGGTTTCAGATCTCTTCGCGTCTCAGGAATGTCAGTGAAGTAGCTCTTCGCCGAGCCGATGTGGACTGACAATCATCGGGGTGAGGAGGCTTGAAGGGCAACTTTCGGCGGCCACGGCTGCAGTCATCCGTCCTCACGGAGAGGAGGTGGGCTTCTTCACGGGAATTGTGGCAGAGTTCCGGGACCTTCGTGGACCTGCTGCTGTAAATCGCTGCGATTATGCAGTGGATCGAGGCAGAAAATGCCCGTTGGGAAAATTGGATGCAATCGGAGCAGCATCAGGGTTCCGCGAGCCACTTCTGGTCGATCACTTTGGCACTGACAACACTGACACCATCGCTTGCCGACACCCTGTATACTCCTTTAAGTGCGGTCCCAGCACATTGGTGCGAGGTCGATGTTCGCATCCATGCCGACGACTTCAGCGGATGAGGCCGGGATGCGAAGGCACGTTGCTCCTTTGCGCTCGAGAGGTGCCCACGAAAGAGCGACACCGATTTAGCAGGAGAACTCCCAGCTAAAGAAAACCCGCCGTGCTGAGGAGCGGCGGGTTTTCCCGGACCGGACCTCCCTCACGCATTCGGGAGCATTCGGTCGCAACGGTCACGTTTCGGACATGTCCGCCTGCCCTCGCGGGCGTTGGTTGGGTTGTCGGGGTTGAGTTTGCGAAGCCTTGGCCCGTTCGTGCAGGATGCGGTGTCGCACGGCTTCGGCGGGGTAGTATTCACTGTCTTCGATCTCACCCGCCTCGTATCGGCGGAGGGCCTCGGCGGCGAGTGGAAGCGCTTCGGCAACCTCTTCCGGCCAGACCTCCGCATCGTCGGGATGGAGGGCGGCTTCGAGCCAGAAGAAGCTCCACCATGCGAGAAGGAGCTCCCGCGGGCCAAGAGCCGCCAGGGCGACGGGGTCGAGGTCGCGGACGGTTTCGTAACACCGTCTCGCCTCGACCTCGTCCGCGGGGATGAGGTCCGGGAGGAGCGGCTCGTTGGGGTCGTCTTCGGTGGTCATCGGGATGCTGGATTGGAGCTTCCCGATGGTCTCACCCGAGCTCGACCTTCCGGCCTTGACGCCTCGACGGCTTCTCACCGGCCGACGCATGCCGCGCCCGTCCCTTGGCCCAATGCCGCAGGCGCTCGATGGACTCGCTCATGGACACGGCCAGAGGAACCGACTCGTTGAGCACTTCGCCCAGGTCGAGTTCGCCGGGCTCGCGGTCTTCGGCGAAGGCGCGGTGGAGGGCCTCGACGAAGGCAGCCTCGATCTCGGCTCCGGTGTGCAGCTCGCTGGCGCGGGCGAGGACGACGGGATCGTAGGCGGTGACCTGACGGCCATACTTGGCGATTACGAGATCCCAGATCGCGGTGCGCTCCCGCGTGTCGGGCAAGTCGACGAACCAGAGCTCGTCCCAGCGCCCCTTGCGGAGCATCTCGGGCGGGAGCTTGCTGACGTCGTTGGCCGTGGCGACGACAAAGACGGGCGCGGTTTTGTCCTGGAGCCAGTTAAGCATCGTGCCGAAGACCCGGGCGCTGGTGCCGCCATCGGTCGAACCGCCGGAGTCACCCGCTCCCCCCAAACCCTTCTCGATCTCATCGATCCACAACACGCAAGGACTGATGGCCTCGGCAGTCTGGATGACGGAACGGACATTGGCCTCGGACTGCCCCACGAGACCGCCAAAGAGACGGCCGGCGTCGAGCTTGAGCAGGGGCACGCCGAAGACACTGGCGGTGGCTTTGGCGGTGAGCGACTTGCCGGTGCCGGGGACGCCGAGGACGAGCATGCCCTTGGGCACGGGAAGTCCGTAGGTCCGGGCCCGCTCGGTGAAGGCCTCGCCGCGCTGGATCAACCAAGCCTTGAGATTCTCCAGGCCGCCGATGGCGTCGAGGGTGGCTTCGGTTTCGATCACCTCCAGCAAACCACCGCTCCGGAGAGCATGGGCCTTCTCGCGCGCGACGAGACTCGGCTGGATCGTGTCAGCCTCGATCAACGACAGGGCGAAGGCGTTCTCCGCCTCCATCGTCGTGAGTCCGGTGGCGGCGCGGATGACGGCCTCGCGGATCTCCGAAGGCGGGTTGCCGATGCCGGCGTTGGAGAGGAGCTGGTCGAGCAGTTCACCGAGCAGCTCCGGACCCGGCAAAGCCAGGTCGAGACGGGTGAGCTCGCGCTCCAGTTCCGGCGGCAGGGGTTTCCAGACCCCAAGGAGCAGGAGGAGTTTCCCGCTGGCCTTGGCGTGGCGGAGGGTATCGCGCAGCTTGCGGACGAGGACCGGGTCGCGGTCCTTGAGCAGGGCGGCGAAGTCGCGCAGGAGCACGAGGCAGTCGCCCTCGATCGCCTCCACCGCCTCGAGGGCGGCGACGGGATCGGGACAGGTGAGCACGGTGCCACTGCTCGTGTCGACGAAGCCGGTGGTGAGGCTCC
>JAGRPC010000363.1 GCA_020439925.1 Verrucomicrobiia bacterium
CCGCCATTTCCTCGCGGCTCACCGCTCCGTCGTTATCCTTGTCGAGCTTACCGAAACGCTCCCACGCCTCGGCCGGAACCTCATCCTTGGAGACCTTCCCGTCTCCGTTCTTGTCGGCGTTCTTGAAGAACTCGCCGCGTCCGGCCTGAGGACCCCCGGGACCTCCCTTCGGAGCACCGCCCTCGCCCGGGCCTCCCGGCCGTCCGGCCGCCAGTTCCTCCATCGTTACCTTTCCGTCGCTGTTCTTGTCGAGACGGCCAAGCCCTTGCCAGCGTTCCCCGGCCTCCTCCTTTGAAATGGCCTTGTCTCCGTCCTTGTCCATCGAACGGAAAAAATCTCCTTTTCCTCCGGGGCCTCCCGGACCTCCTGGCCCGCCCGGACCCTTCGGGCGCTCACCCTTGGGTTGGGCATCTTCGGCACCCAGCGGAGAAAGAAGCAGGGCGCAGCCGACAATAACGAACAATCTGGTTTTCATGAGTTGAATCGGGTTGACTTCACCCGTTCAAACCCGTGCTCCCGAAGACGGTTGCAAAAAACTTTTGCCCCCTCCGTTCCCGAAGGGTCAAGATCCACGGCGCCGCGCCACGATGCCCTTGGCGATCTCGTCGCCGATGGCTCCGATCAGGATCACGGCTCCGATCACCGCGAACTCGATGTTCTGGGGGATCCAGTCGACGAGGGTGATCATGTTGCGGAGCAACTGGATCAGGGCCGTACCGATGATGACCCCGAGAATCGTTCCGGATCCACCCCGCAGGCTGCAGCCTCCCAGCACCGCAGCGGCGATGGCAAAAAGCTCGTAGAAGTTCCCGAAATCGGCCGGCTGGGCCGAGTTCGTGTCGAAGACAAAAAGCAGCCCCCCGAGGCCGGCGAGCAGGGAACAGATCGTGTAGGCGAAGATGGTCACGGCACGGGTCCGCACCCCGCTGAACCGAGCGGCTTCCTCGTTGTTTCCCAGTGCGAGGAGATGCCGCCCGAAAACGGTGCGGTTGAGAAGCAATCCGGAAACGATCGCCACGAGGATGAGGAGCACACAGGGCACAGGGATCCCAAAACCCTCGGTCACCGGGATCTCGCCGTTCGCCAACCACCGCAATCCCTTGAGTTCATCCCCGAAACCGGCTGTCTGATCCCTGGTGAAGCCCCGCGTGATTCCGCGATAGAGCAACAAGCCGCACAGCGTAACGACAAACGGCTGCAGCCTTCCAAAAGTGATGAGCAGGCCGTGCGTCAACCCGATGGAAAGGGCCGCGGCAAAAACCAGGACGAGAGCCATCCACACGGGCAGATCCGTTTGCGACACGAGCCACGGAAAGCCGACCCCGACCAGGCAGACCACGGAACCGATCGACAGGTCGATCCCTCCCGTGATGATGACAAAGGCGACCCCCACCCCGATGATCCCGAAGAGCGCAGTACGTCGGATCAGGTTCTCCTGGTTGTAGGCCGAAAGGAAGCTCTTTCGACCGGTCAACAAATCACTCATCAGCCAGGTCGCCAGGTAAACGAGAAGAAGAAGGACGAGAATGCCAAGGATACGCTTCATGCGGGGGTTCTCAGGTTTATCCGGCTCCCCGGCCAGTGTCAACGCCTTGCGTCCCGCGAAACCGCTCCTCTGCCGGAGAGGTCCCAATTTCTTTGCGTTTCCCCCCCTCCCGCGCCAAAGTCGCTCCATGCCGGAATCCGAAACCAGCCCGAGCGAAGCCATACCCGACCGAGGCTCACCCATGCCCGGATGCGCCATCCTTGTGACCATCCTCACAGTCTTCGGAGGGCTCGTTCTTCTCTACACCTTCGTCGGCATTTACCAGTATCGAACGATTGGCACGTTCACCGAGGACACTCCTTCGGAAATCGCCGCTCCATCTCCCTCCCCTGCCGAAACGGAGGCTGCCCTCGCGAAACTGCATCTCATCGAGAAGGCGGTGAAAGAAGAGCGCTCCGAGCGGGTCCTTTTCACCGCCTCCGATCTCAACACCCTGATCTCGACCCTCGAAGCTGCCAAGGACTTCCGCGGAAACACCCGCATCGAGAAGATCGGTCCCGAGGGCATCGTCGCGCGAATGACCCAGCCGCTCCGGAAAGGGCCGTTTCAGAAAGGCTTCCGTTATCTCAACGGCACCTTCGTCTTCCAGCCCGATCTACGGGTTCGCACCATCGCCTTCCGTGTGGTCTCGATCCTCCCGGCAAAGGGCTCGGTTCCGGAAGATTTCGTGAAGAGTTATGCCATTCTCGACCTCTTCCGCCTCGATCCGGAGAATCCGGCGATGAAAACCCACGCTCCCTGGCTCACCGCGGTCTACACCGAAGAGGGTCAGCTCGTTGTCGAGACCGGGTCCAGTCCGCGAGAAGACACCTGATTGCCGGGTCGGGACGAATCCACGTCTTGACCCCCGCCTGCCTTCCCTTAACCTTTTTCCCGTCCGGCGCGATCCGGACCACAGCCCAACCCCAACCACATCACATCATGGCCATTCCTGCAGGCACCCACGCACCCGATTTCGAACTCACCACCCTCGGGGCGAACGGGCCCGAAATCGTCCGCCTCGTCGACCAGCTCGGCAGTTCCAACATCGTGTTGCTTTTTGTGCCCATGGCCTTCACCGGCGTCTGCACGAAGGAGTTCTGTTCGGTCACCAGCGAACTGGCCGAGTATGAGACTCTCAACGCCAAAGTCTTCGGGATCAGCGGCGACAATCCTTTCGCCCAGCAGAACTGGAAGGAAAAGGAAGGCATCGGCTTGACGCTTCTCAGTGACTACGAGCACAAGACCGCCGCCGCCTACGACGTCGCCTACTCCAGCTTCCTTCCCGAGAAGAACCTCAAGATGGGAGGAGTGCCCAAGCGCTCGGCCTTTATCATCGACAAGGCGGGCATCGTGCAATACTCGGAGAGCAGCGACAATCCGGGCGACCTTCCCGACTTCGAAGCGATCAAGGCGAAGCTCAAGGAACTGGCTTGAGGCGTCCGTCTCCCTTCCCGATTGAAACAAGAAAAGCCCGGAGTGATCCGGGCTTTTTT
>JAGRPC010000364.1:0-11021 GCA_020439925.1 Verrucomicrobiia bacterium
GACAGCCAGAAGCGCGTGAAATCGGCCGGCCCGTCCACTCCGGTGGAGATCGTGGGTTACTCCGCGGTGCCGAACGTGGGGGATGAGCTGGTCGAACTCGAGAACGAGCGCAAGGCGAAGAAACTCAGCGACGAGCGTCTCGAACAGCAGCGTCAGGCCAAGCTGGCCCCGGTGCAGCGGTCCGCCCTCGAGACCCTCTTCAACAACATCGAGCAGGGCAAGAAAGCGAACCTTCGCCTGATCCTCAAGGCGGACGCCCAGGGTTCGCTCCAGGCCATCGAGAAGTCTCTCAACGAAATCGAGTCGGCGAAGATCTCCGCCGAGATCCTGCGTCAGAGCGTCGGCCCCATCACCGAGGCGGACATCCTGCTCGCCAGCGCCTCCGACGCCGTGGTGATCGGTTTCAACACCAAGGTCGAGGCCAAGGCCCAGCCTGTGGTGAAGCGCGAGGGCGTTCAGGTGAAACTCTTTTCGATCATCTACGAACTCATCGACCAGGTGAAGGAAGCCATGCTTGGAATGCTTGCGCCAGAGACCCGAGAAAAGGTCATCGGCCACGCGAAGGTTCTCCAGGTCTTCAAGTTGTCCTCCGGCAAGGTGGGCGGTTCCACCGTCACCGACGGACGTATCGTCAGGAAGGCCCGTGCCCGGGTTCTTCGCGACGGGGTGCCGATCTACGACGGCGGTTTCACCACTCTCCGGCGTTTCAAGGAGGACGTGAAGGAGGTGAAAGTTGGCCTCGAGTGCGGTATCAAGCTCGGTCGTTTCAACGACTATCTCGAGGGGGATGTCATCGAATGTTACGAGCTCGAAAAGCTCGAACAGACGCTCTGATTTCCATCGCCGTGTTCCCGTGGTAGCCTCACGGTGTCCTCGGAACCTTTATCCCGATCTCCGATCATGAGCCAGCGCCTCGACCGCATCAACGAACTGCTTCGGCGGGAGATCAGCGCCTGTATCGAGAAGTATTTCGAATTCCCCGACGTCCTCGTGACCGTTCACGCGGTCGAGACCGCGGTCGATCTCAAGGATGCCACCGTATTCATCGGGGTGATCGGTACGCCCGAGCAGAGCAGGGCCGTGATCAACAAGCTCAGCGGGCGGCGGGGATTCATCCAGGGAACGGTGATGAAGCGCGTTGTCCTTCGCAACACTCCGCATCTTCATTTCAAGGTCGATGATTCGGTCGAGCGAGGTGTGCGTATCCTCAATCTGCTCGACGAAATCGGGGAGATTGAACTTCCCGAGGAACCGGACCAACGCACCGAAAAGCTTTGAACGATGGTCTTGCCGCCAAGCGGCGACAACCAAACCCTCTTCAACTGTGGACGCGACCCTGTCAGATCTCCAGGAGCGGATCGAAGCGGCCGACACGATTGTCATCGCCAGTCACGATCGGCCGGACGGCGACGCGATCGGATCATCCCTTGCCCTCGGACTCATTCTCGAAAGGCTCGGCAAGTCCGTCAGCATCGTGAATCGGGATCCGGTTCCCGAGTCGCTCGCCTTTCTTCCGGGGAGCGGGAAGATCCGGCCTCTCAAGGAGCCGGTCAGTGCCGATCTGCTCATCGTTCTCGATGCGGCGGGCCAGGACCGCATCGGGAAGGATTTCTGGGATTTTGTCGCTGCGATCCCGGTGACGGCCAATCTCGATCATCATATCAGCAACACGCGGTTCGGGGATCTCGTCCATGTCGACGCCGAGGCCCCCGCCACCGGTCAGCTCGTCTTCGAACTGGCCCGTCACTCGGGGTGGCCTCTCGATGCCGACATCGGGGAAAACCTTCTCGCGGCCATCTCCACCGATACGGGAAGTTTCCGCTATCCGTCGACCACATCGAGGACGATGCGGATCGCCGGGGAGATCTTCGACCTGGGGGTCGATGTGGGCCGGGTCAACCAGCTGCTCTACGAGAGTTTTCCGCTCCGCCGGGTAGAGGCTCTGCAGCAACTCCTTCAAGGAATGCGACTGCAATTCGGGGGGCGATGTGCCAGCGTGACGCTGCCTCTCTCGGTGACCAGGAAACTCGGTCTGCAGACGGGTGATACCGAGGGGGTCATCGACGTCATTCGGGCGATCGACACGGTTCAGGTGGCCGTTTTCTTCGAGGAATTGCCCGACGGCAAGATTCGGGTGAGCAGCCGTGCCAAGGATGCCCGCTACAGTGTCGGTGCGATCTGCGCCGTCTTCGGCGGAGGCGGTCATACCCTTGCCGCCGGAGCCCGTCTCGCGGGACCTCTCGACGTGGCCGAGGAGCGTTTTCTCGAAGCCGTCGGGAAAGCCCTGAACTCGAACGGATCAGCCTGAATCCGGAGAGCTGAGTGCGACTTTGCCGGTTGCAAACGAGGGGGGGCAGGCGTAAGAAAGTGGCGCATGAAATCCTTGAGCCTGTTCGCTTTTTCGACCTCTCTCGCGGCCCTCGCTTTGATCGGTTGCGAGCGCCATTCCTTCGACGAGACCCAGAAACTTCACATGGAGCACGGGGCTCATCATGACGAGCATCATGGGGAAGAAGGTCACGGAAAGGAAGGGGAACACGGCAAGGAGAGCCATGTCGAAAAGGACCACGGGGGAGATAAAGCCAAAGAGGCCCATCCCGAAGCTTCCAAGGAAGAACCCCGCAAGACGGGAATCTGAGCCGGAGTTTTCACCGAACCGCTCTTCGACCTTGAACCAGGTCGAGGAGCCCTTTGAACAAAAAAGACGAGCCCCCTCCGGGACTCGTCTTCGCGTTTCCGGATTCAACCGGACTTGGTTCAGTTGTTCGCGTCGAGGTCCAGTTCGCGCACCCAGATGTTGCGGAAGCGGGTTGGATTGCCGTGATCCTGAAGCTTGAGGGGACCGGACTCGATCACCTTGTTGTAATTCGCCACGCTCTTGTGGCCGGTGGCTCCCAAGTAGGCCTGACGATGCTGGGTGAGGACGCCGTTTTGCAGCACGGAGATGTAGGCCTTTTTCAGGAGATTTCCCTCGGCATCCCACTTTGGCGCCTCGAAAATGATGTCATAGGTCTGCCATTCGCCCGGCTTGCGACAGGCGTTGACCAGCGGTGGTTTGTACCCGTAAAGCGCGGAAGCCTGGCCGTCGGCGTAGGACTTGTTCTCGTAGCTGTCGAGGATCTGGAGCTCGAAGTTCCCGAGGAAGAAAACTCCGCTGTTGCCGCGGCCCTGCGAGTTGCCCTCGACCTTTTCGGGAGTGGCAAACTCGAGATGGAGCTGGATGTCGCGAAACTCACGTTTCGTCCTGATGTAGCCACCGACACCCTGGCCCTTCGAGGGAACTTCCATGAAACCGTCTTTCACGATCCAGTCGGCGGGAGCGTTGTCCTTGTCCATCACCCACTCGTCGAGATTGGAACCGTCGAAAAGAACGATGGCGTCGGAAGGTGCCTCGGAAGAGGTTTTGCCCGGCGTGACCACATCCGGGCGAGGGCGGTTGTCATCGTGCACCCGCCATTTGCCTCCCGGAAGGAACGGGGTGTCGGTATAGCCGGTCGGATGGGGTTGTGGAGCGGGTTTCTTCTCCTGGGCGCCGGCAAGGCCGCCGACGAGGGAAAGCAACGCGATCAGGGCGGGGAGAGATCGTTTCATAGAGGCGGGGAGACTGCCATGGATTGAAGGGAGCGGCAATAGCTGATTGGCGTGCTGGAGTTGCCTCCTGAAACGAAATAGGCCGAGAATTTTTCTAAAAATGACATAAATTCCATAAAATGAAGCGAATCTTCGGTCTCGACTTCGCCAGAACCTTGGCCATCGGCCTTGTCGTGCTGGCGCATGCCCATCAGGGATCGCATGATCTCGGGATCTATGGGGTGGAACTCTTTTTCGCCCTCAGCGGTTTCCTGATTGGCGGGATTCTCTTCCGTTGTGTGCCCGTGGACGAAAAGTGGTGTTTTGCGGGAGTGGCGAATTTCTGGAAACGGCGCTGGTGGCGGACCCTGCCTGCCTACTACCTTTTTCTCTTGGTGTCGGTGGTTTTTCATGGTCTCCGCGGCGAAGCACCCGAAGGCGGTTGGGGAGACTTGCTTTCCTATCTCGTTTTTGTCCCCAATCTCCTCTCGCCGAATGAGGTGTTCTACGATGTTTCCTGGTCACTTTGCGTTGAGGAAGCCTTCTATCTGCTGTTTCCCCTCGTCGTGCTGGGAGTTCACCGGATCTTCGGTTCCCGTCAGTCCGCTTTCCTCTGGGCGCTCCTCGCCTTTGTACTGATTCCGCCCGTTCTTCGGGAATGGTCGTTTCAGGGATGGCCCGCGGAGCAGGCCCGCGTCATGACCCTGCCACGCCTGGACGCGGTCGCCTTCGGAGTGGCCATGGCGGTGTCCCAGCAAACGCTTCGTTTCACCCAGCGACAACGTGCCGCGTTGGCTGGAGTGGGTTCCATGATCCTGCTGGTGACGGTCATCGCTCACCTTGCCTCCCGTCCCCTCGAGGAGGCGGAAGGATTTTTCCGGTGGGGCTTGCTGGCGATGCCTCTCGGTTTCAGTCTTCTGATGCCTCTTCTGGGAGATTGGACAAACCTGCCTCGCTGGGCGGAACGAATTCGTCCCGCCGTTACTTCGATCAGTCTCTGGTCCTATTCGATCTATCTTTCCCATCACATGGTTCTCCTGGCCATGGCCTCGGGAGTTGCCCAGTACAGCGACAGCCCAGTGGTGAAGCTTATCGGTAAGCTGGTTGCGCTGATCCTTGTGCTGGTGCTTTCGCGATGGATCTACGTTAACTTCGAGTCCCGATGGACCCGGCGACGTCCTCCGGAAAAGCATTTCTCGGAATCTATCCGGGAGCGCCTTCCTTCGGCCGAGATAGGATAGGATGGTAAAAAAAATCCCGGTCCGACGAGCGAACCGGGATCTTCGAAAGAGGGGAGGAGAGTTTTCACCCGACTCAGACCTGACCAGCGATCGACTTGCCGGAGGAGAGAAGGTCTTCACAGGCCACCGCGATCCGATCGGCCATGCCCTGTTCGGCCAGCTTGAGGTAAGCGCGGGGGTCGTAGTGTTTCTTGTTGCCGACTTCACCGTCGACCTTGATGACTCCGTCGTAGTTTTTCAGCATGAAGTCGGCGATGGGGCGAGTGAAGGCATACTGGGTGTCGGTGTCGACATTCATTTTCACGACGCCGTAGCCGAGGGTTTCTCGGATTTCCTCGAGAAGCGAACCGGAACCGCCGTGAAAGACGAGGTCGAATTCGGCCGCTGCTCCGTATTTGGCGATCACCGCCTCCTGGCCTTGCTTGAGGATCTCGGGCTTGAGCTTGACCGCTCCCGGCTTGTAGTGACCGTGGACGTTGCCGAAAGTGGCGGCGAAGGTGAAACGACCAAGGGAGTGCAGTGCCTCGTAGACGGCGAGCATGTCCTCGGGAGTGGTGTAGAGCTTGTCGTGAGGTGTGTCTTCGGTGCCGGCGGCTCCGTCTTCCTCGCCTCCGACGACACCCGCCTCAACCTCAAGGACGATGCCGTTGGCGGCGCATTTCTTCAGGTATTCCTGGGAGATGGCCATGTTCTCGGCGAGGGGCAGCTCGGACGCGTCGAGCATGTGGTTCTGGAAGAGGTTGTTCTCACCCTTGGCGCGGCGAGCGGCCGTGGCTTCGATGAGCGGATCGAGGAAATCACTGGCGACTTGCGGGCGGCAGTGGTCGGTGTTGAGAGCCACGAGGACGTCGTACTGCTCGGCAAGACGGTGAGTGAGTTCGGCGAGGGCGATCACCCCGTTGACCATGTTCTTGTGATTGAGACCCGAAGCAAACTGACCCGCTCCCGTGGAGAACTGGATGATCCCGTCCGATTTCTGGTCGGCGAAAGCCTTCAGCGCGGCGTTGATCGTAACAAGGTTGCTGCAGTTGATGGCCGGATAGGCGTAGCCACCCTTCTGGGCGGCGTCGAGCATGGCTCCGAATTGTTCTGGGGTGGCGACTGGCATAGTGCCGCTCCTTACGGCTTCACGGGCGATTTTTCAAGCGGGGATTTGCATTGAATTTGCTGCAAGAATGGCGGGACCGGATCCGTTTTTCGATTGTCAAGAATCGGAGCCGATTCTAACCTCCCGCCATCCAGGGAATGTCAGAGTCGATCTTCACGAGGGAAGGTTACATACGGCCGGCGGTTTTGATCGCGGCCTATCGCGGGGGCATGTTCCCCATGGCGATGGACAACCGGGGCGAGATCGGCTGGTTCTCGCCCGATCCACGAGGGGTCATCCCTCTGGATGAATTCCATATTCCGCACGGGTTGCGACGGACCCTGAAACGCGATCCATTCGAAATCCGCATCGACACCGCCTTTTCGGGAGTCATGGAAGGATGTGCCGCGCGCAGGACCACGTGGATCAGCCGGGAGATCGTCACCAGCTACGAGAAACTTTTCGAACTGGGTTATGCCCATTCGGTGGAGACCTGGTCGGAGGGAGAGCTCGTCGGTGGACTTTACGGTGTCTCGATCGGCGGCGCCTTTTTCGGCGAGTCCATGTTCAGCCGGGTCACCGATGCCTCGAAAGTCGCCCTTGTCGCCCTTGTCGAACGCCTCCGCGAGCGCAATTTCCAGCTTCTCGATACCCAGTGGACGACGGACCACCTCAGCCGATTCGGGTGTCGCGAGATTCCCCGCTACGAATACTTGCGGCAGCTCAACCGGGCCCTCCTCGTGACGACGAACTTCGTGTGAGGAGTTCCGGAACCTATCATCGAACATTCAGGATCGTCCCAGTTCGCGCGAGCGGTCCGCCGCTGCCGCCACTCCTCCCCGGATCACCGAAACAAACTCGCGGCCACGGAAATATTCGAGCGCGGCGAAGGTCGTACCGTTGGGGCTGGTCACATTCTCACGGAGGGTGGCGGGATTCTCGCCCGTCGTGAGAACGAGTTCGGCAGCTCCAGCGGCCGTGTGTACCGCGAGATCACGGGCAATCTCTGGGGAAAGTCCCTGGGCGACGCCTTCGGCGATCATGGCTTCGAGCATGAAGAAGAAATAAGCCGGACCGCTTCCGCTTACCGCGGTGACCGCATCAAGATCGTCCTCGGAGACCTGGCAGACATATCCGACGGCGCCCAAGAGGGTCTCGGCGAGTTCGGCGTCGGCGGTCGTGGCGCCGGCACCCAAGGCATAACCCGAGGCTCCCTTTCCGACGAGGGCGGGAGTGTTGGGCATGACCCGGATCACCCGATGACGTCCTCCCGTGGCCTCCTCGATCGCGGCGAGGCGGATTCCGGCGGCGATGGAAATGAGGAGCCGGTCGCGGCTTCCCCCGAGCTCGCCCAGCATGGTCCCGAAACCCTGTGGTTTCGTGCAGAGGAGAATCACGTCGGATCCGTCGACCACTCCGGCGTTGTCGCCCGCGACCCGCACGCCCAGCTCCTCTGCCATGGCCTCGGAGGCGGAGGGGTAGCTGTCGAACACGAGGGTGTCCTCCGCGCGGCACAAGCCTGCTCCCAGAATCCCCCCGACGAGGGCCCGTCCCATTTTGCCACAACCGATCACTCCAAGTTTCATGGTCCCATCTGTAACCTCGTTTTGGCCCAGGGACAGGCGGAAAAATTTCGTTGCGACCCTGCCTTGGGCGCGGCTAGGTTGCAGGAGTCTTCCGATGTCTGCCCGCGTCTTCCAGAGCGCTGCCGCCTCCGTCCGCGTCACCGCGGGCGAGTTTGTTGCCGCCTATCAGGCTATGCTCGTGGCGCGCCTCTTCGAGGAAAAAATTGCGGCGCTTTACCGGGGTGGCAAAATCGTCGGGGGCGTGTACCTGGGCCGCGGGCAGGAAGCCTTCAGCTACGCCCTGGGGGGGCAGCTCGACCGACGGCTCGGGGATGTCTTTGCCGGCCTCATCCGCGACCAGGCGGGACGCGGCGCCTTCGGTGAGCCCCTCCTCGATGCCGCCCGTACGTATCTCGGTAAGGTGACTGGTCCGATGCGGGGACGGGACGGAAACATTCACCGGGGACGGCCCCGCGAAGGGATGCCGGCGATGATCAGTCACCTCGGTTCGTCCGTCTCGGTGATCAACGGGATGCTGATGTCGAAGCGTTTCCGTGGTGAAACCAGTTTCGTTGGCGGCGTCGCGGCGGGAGATGGCGCTACCTCGACGGGAGCCTTCCATGAAGGGCTCAATCAGGCGGCGGTGGAGAAGTTGCCCCTCGTAGTCGCGGTCGCGGACAACCAGTTTGCCTACTCGACGCCAACACGGCGGCAGTATGCCTGCGAGGACCTCGCCGACCGGGCGGTGGGATATGGAGTAGCGGGCTATTCCATCGACGGGACCGACCTGATGGCCTGTCTCGAGACGTTTCGTATCGCGATTGCAAGGGCACGGGCCGGCGAAGGCCCGCAGCTTGTGGTGGGCAAGCTGCTGCGCCTTTCGGGGCATGGAGAGCACGACGATGCCAGCTACGTGCCGGAGGAGGTCAAAGGAGGGCGCTACGGCGGGGACTGTGTCGCTCTTGCCCGCGAACGAATCCTCGAGGATGGTTTCGAGAGTCCGGAATTGCTGGAGGATCTCGAGCGCGAGGTCCAGGAACTCGTCGAGGAGACCATCATGAAGGCGCAGCTCGACGAGGCGCCCAACCCGCTGCAGGACGACTGGCAGGCGGTCGCGACGAAGCGCCTGAGCGAACCTTGGCACTGAGGCGCCCATGGCGCCAGGGCTTCACGGTTTCAGCACCACTTTCAGGAGGCCCTCGGTGTTCTTGTGAAGGCGGTGGAACCACTCGCCCCCGTCCGCGAGTCCGGCGACCGCCGAGAGCAGGGGCTCGACCTTGATCTTGCCGCTTGCCACGGCCTCGACGGCCTCGGCGTATTCGCCGGCCGAGGCACAGCTTCCGAAGACGCTGAGTTCGCGGGTGACGAGAGCCTGGAGGGGAAAGGGGACCTCGGCTTTGAGATTGCCGACGCAACTGATGCTGCCTCCCTTGCGGACCGATTCGACGGCGATCTTGATGGTGGGACCAAATCCGACGACCTCGATGGCGTGATCCGCTCCGTCGGGGTTGCCTACGAGTTCGCGAACCTGCGCGGGCACGTTCTCATTGGAAACGAGGGAGGCATTGGCTCCCAGTTCCTTGGCGAGGGCGAGGCGCTTTTCGTCGATGTCCACGGCGACCACGAAACCTGCTCCCTTCGCCTTGAGGGCCTGGATGACGAGCAGTCCGATGAGTCCGGCACCCACTACGACGGCAGAGTCTCCCGCCTTCAGGGGCAGCCGATTGACCCCGTGGAGGGCGATCGAGACCGGCTCTGCGAAGGCGGCATGCTCGTAGGAGAGGTCGCCGGGAATCGGGTAGAGGATGTGTTCGGGGACGCGGACAAATTCGGCGAAAGCTCCGTGACGGCGGTAGTCTCCGCAGGAAACGCCGAGGACATTGCGGTTCGGGCAGAGGTTGACCTGGCCGGCAAGGCAGGAGGGGCACTTGCCGCAGTAAACGGTGGAATCGAAGGTAACGCGGTCTCCGATTTTCCACTGGCGAACCGCCGGGCCAACCTTGGCGATTTCACCCGAGGCTTCGTGACCCATGATGATGGGCGGGATACGCCGACCGGAGCTCCCGTCCATGCCGTGGATGTCCGAACCGCAGATCCCGCAGGCCTTCACCGCGACGAGAACCTCGTTTTCGGCGATTTCGGGTTCGGGGACATCGCCAAATTCGAACTGGTTGTAAGCGGTGAGAGTGAGGGCTTTCATTCTGTGGGTAAATTGGGACTTGAAGGGAACGAGTAAGCGCAACAAGATGGCGCTTCAAATCCGAATTCCGGTCGTCGGGTCGGTCTCTCCATGTGGAAACTATTTCAGGTCCTGACCTTGCTTGCCGTCGCCGTGCTGCTGACCCAGTGCGAGACGATGGATGGGCTTCCTGCCGGATCCGGAGGGACAGTCACGGTGCAGGGAACGATGTTCTATCCGGATGAGAAGGGCGTGACCTACCGCGTGCCTGCGGGCGCGCAGATCATCGGGGCGGCGGGGATCGACTGTGTCTATATCGTGGAAAACGGTGGCTCCGTCGTGGCTCACACGGGTACGGGCAACAGTTATCGCATCAAGAGCGGAGGACACTTCCGCGGGTTTGCCCATCCGGCGACCGATTGCACCATCACCTTCGAACCGGGAGCCATCGTCGAGCAGGAACAGACGGGGCCCGGGACCAGTTTTGTGGGCTCGTGAGGTCCATCGGTGGCTTCAAAGCCGGGTCATCCGAACGAGACGTTCGAGCCCCTCGCGACCCGGATAGGCGGATGCGGGGGTATAGCTTTCCTCGATGCGAAAGCTTCCCGACGCCTCGAACCTTTCCGTGAGTTCGTCCATGGAGCAGCCATGCGGTGGCCCTCCTCCGGGCTGGTGCTCGTCATCGTAGGGATCGAGGTAGAAGACCGCGAGGAGGGAGCCGCCCTTCCTCAAAGCTCCGTGGACCGCCCTGACATAGTCCTGCCTTCGGTCGGGATCGATGGCGCAGAAGCAGGTATGCTCCCAGACCCAGTCGTAGCTTTCGTGGTGTTCCGGGTCGAGAGCGAAAAGGTCTCCAGTCACATAACGCTCGAGGCCGGTGGCGGGGAGCTCACGGGCAAGGGCTGTGGCGGTGGGTGAGAGGTCGAGTCCGGTGACGATCTCGACTCCGGGCAGGGAGGCAAGGAGGCGGACCTCGTGGCCGAGCCCGCATCCGGGAACGAGGAGGTTGCCCGACAGGCGTCCGGGATTGGCTTCGATCCAATCGAGCAACGGCGGAGCAGGGGCTCCCTTGTCCCACGGGGTGACGTTCTCGCGGTAGAGGGCGTCCCAGTCGGGAGAGGATTCGGAAAGTGGCATGAGTGGAGGAATTGTGCTATGGAACTCGATCTTTTCCATGAGCAAAGCCAAATCGCTGACCGAAGAGCAGATTGCACAGATTCGAAGCTGGGCCGAGAGCGGCGACGGCGTTCCCGAGATCCAGAAAAAACTTCGCGAGGAATTCGAGATGCGCGTGACTTATCTTGAGACTCGTTTTCTCCTCGAGGATCTCAAGATTGAACTGCTTCCCACTCCCGAACCGGAGCCGAAGAAGGAGGACG
>JAGRPC010000364.1:11074-15691 GCA_020439925.1 Verrucomicrobiia bacterium
AAACTCACCGTCGATCAGGTGCTGCGTCCCGGAGCGATCATCAGCGGCAAGGCCGACTTTGGAGGAGGGCAGGTGGCTTCCTGGTGGCTCGATCAAATGGGGCGCCTGGGTCTCGATGCTTCCGATCCGGATTTTCGTCCCAGCGAGGAGCAGGCTCAGGCCTTCCAGACCGAACTGCGCCGGGTGCTGCAGGAGAGCGGATTCTGAGGAGCATTTCCTCGGACCGTATCACCCTTTAAGGTGGAAAAGGAGGAAAGTAACGCCGCGGATCGTCAGCGTTTCTTCTGTGTCGATGCTCCTTCCTTCAAGCTTGTTCTGCATGGCTTCCCTCTTTTCCTCCTGCCCCATAAACAGTCTGGTATCATCAGGAAGATGGCCGTTTTCGCCTATCCCGGTTACCGGGTCCCGGAGATAGAAGAGGAGGCGGAGATGTTTGGTGAGGCGGTTGCGGAACTCGGCATCGGCGTAGATGGTGACGCGTCCCTCATCCGGCAATTTTGAGGCAATTTCCGCAGAGGCTTTCCGGAACAGGTCGTTTTCCCCCTGGAACACCTGCATGGCGGGAAGTAGCCCCATTCCGCCCGCGGCAATAAGCAGCGCCGTGTCCCGGAGAACCCGGCGATTCTCTGTTCGGAGGAAAGTCAGTTTCGGAAGAAAGGCGACCGCGACGAGGGCCGCGGCGATCCAGGGCAGGGGACTGGTTTCTCCCCGCTTCCAGACGAGGGTAGCCATCACGGGAAGAGCGATCAAAAAAACCCACCAGAGGAGGCGGTTCGCCTTGAGGCCGAATCGCTCGTAAGCGATCCGTGGTGACGAAGGAAGACGGGAAAACAGGTCAACGGTTGCAAGAGCGGCAAGGGGATAGGCTGGTATGAGGTATCTGGGGACACCCATAGGAAGGAGGCAGACGATCACGTAGCCGATTCCGAGTGCAGCCAGGGAACCGGCGATCACCGCGTCTCTCCGTTCGGTTCGGTCAAAACGAATCTTGCCCTTCCACAGGAACCAGATCGAGAAGAACAAAGGCACGGTCCAGGGGAGGAATCCGCCGGGTATCTTGAAAGGATTCGTGAGCCATCGGTCCCACTCCATGCGGGAAACGTCGCCCCGCATGGTGAACTCTTCGACCCAGTTCCCGATTGAGGAGTCGCCGCTTCCGACCGCCTCGATGTTCAGGATCATCCAGGGAAGGAAGATGGCGACCATAAGGAAGATGCCGAGAAAATGCGCCGGGTGAAAAAAGGATCTCATTTCTCTGGTGAAGAGAAGCGCCCCAATCACGAGGGAGAACCAGAAGAGCAGATGCACGGGGCCCTTGGCGAGGCAGGCGAAACCGAGAAAGAGATAGGGCAGGGTCCAGACCAGCCAGGGCGAGGAGCGCGACGTCCAGAGACGGATCCAGAAGAGCGTCCCCAAGCCGGTCAGGGCGGTGAAAAGAGCCTCGATCTCAATGAGGCGACCGTTGGAAATCAAGGTCAGGGTGGTCAGCAGGGCAAGGGCGACGAGGAGGGCGTCGTCGTTTCCCCAAACTTTTCGAGGCAGAAAAAAGGCCGAGAGGGCCAGGACGAGGATCGAAATCGCCGAGACGAGGCGCGCACTCGTTTCCGATTGTGAACCGGTAATCGAGAAAAGTCCCGCGATCGCCCAGTTGATGAGCGGAGGTTTGTTGGCGTAGACCTCGCCGGCAATTCGTGGAACGACCCAGTCTCCGGATTCCAGTATCCCCTGGGCCGGGAGAATGCGGCGTATTTCTTCACCCCTGAGCTCGGGTTTCCCAAGCGCAGGGAGATATAAAGCCGCCCAAGCAAGGAAAAGCAGGAGTAAGCAAAGGCGAAAGGTCATCCGGCTCTCCTCTCGCTCCGGGAAGGGGGAATTTCAAACCCTGGATTCTCAAACTCCTCACACGCCCCAGCCCTCGCGATACACTTCGCGAGCCCAGAACTTGTCGGCCGCGGATTGATCGGGGGAGAGGTGCCCGGATTTGGGATCCACCTGGATCGATCCGGTCGAGCGATAGGCGATGTTGCCGAGATGGCAGAGCATCGTGCTGATCTGGGCGTCGGCGATCGTCTGGTTCACCGGGGTTCCTTCGCGCACGGCGTCGGCGAAATTGGTGAAATGCGGCACATCACTCGGGGATTCGGTGTGACTCTCGATTTCCTTTCCTGCCTTGTCGTAGGCGATCCATCCGGCGCCACCGTTGAAGTCGAACTTGCCTTCGGTTCCGAAGACGGAGACAAAAGCCAGGGGTTCGGGTTTGCGCTGGTGGCAGGAGGTCGCCTCCCAAGTGATTCCCACTGTCCCGAAGTCATAGACCGCGGTGATGGTGTCGGGGGTTTCCTGATCGTCGTCGTAGTGGTAGCGGCCACCGGTGCAGGAGACGCGTTCGGGGTAGTCGACACCCATGGCCCAGCGCGCGATATCGAGTCCATGCGGGCCGTTGTTGGCGAGTTCACCGCCGCCGTAGAGCCAGTGCCAGTGCCAATTGTAGGGAGCGAGGTTGTCCTTGTAGGGAGCGTCCGGAACCGGTCCCTGCCACATCAGCCAATCGAGTTCGGCGGGCGGTTCGGTGATCTTGCCCTTGCCGATCGACTCACGGGCGTTGGCATAATAGGAGCGTGCGTAGCGAAGTTCGCCGATGATGCCGGAGCGCAGTTTTTCAATGCCGAGCTTTACCCCCGGATAGGAGCGTCGCTGGTTGCCCATCTTGATGGTTCGTCCGGTTTCCTTGGCCACCTCCACGAGACGCATGGCCTCGTGGGCGCTGTAGCTGGCCGGCTTCTCGACGTAGACGTTCTTACCGGCTTTCATGGCGAGGATCGCAGCCGGTGAGTGCCAGAAGTTCGGCGCAGCGATCGAGATGGCGTCGATGTTCGGATCGTCGAGGATGCGGCGGAAATCGGTGACCTTTTCGGGCATCTTCTCCTGCTTGCCCTCGATCGTGCTGGCACCGGTAACGAGCCGGTTCGAGTCGACGTCGCAGACGTAGGCGACTTCCGTGTTCGGCACGTCGAGATAGGCCTTGATGTGAGCCCGGCCCCGACCGAGGCCCATCACTCCGACGCGGAACCGGGAATTCGCTCCCTTGGCTTGGCCAAGGAGCAGGTTGGGGCCCGTGGTGGCGGCAGCACCGGCGGCGACCGTGGCGGAAAGAGTGGTTCCGAGAAAGGAACGACGAGAAGGTTGCGGGGATTCCATGAACGAAGTGTAAGGAGTGGCGAGAAGGGAGAAAAAGGGAATTTGCGGCGTGTTCGCGGATTCGCAGGCTACAGGGGAAGTCAGGGGCGTTTTCGTTGACGTGGGGTCATGACCGCCCCGACCCGGTCACCACTAATGCCGGGACTGGCAGAAGTGGCCGTGAAAGAGATCATTCGTGTCCGTCCGGAAACCGTCTCGTTGCTCCAGCGGGAAGAGACCTGGATACCCGTGACCTCTCCGGGTTCCAGATTGGCGATCCGGAGCCGGCCGGAGACAAGGGCGGCGGTCACATTCTTCTTTCCGACTCTGCATAGACGCCTCTCGGCGCGGAGAAGGCGGGAAGAATGAACCAAGGGGTTGTCTGAGACGGTGCGGTCATTCTGCAGGGTGACGAGGAATCGGACCGTTCCTGTCGGTGAAAGTCGGGTTTTCCAGCTTTGGCCGCGTGTGGACAGGTTGTAGATGTTGTCCCCGGAGCTGTTTCCACGGTTCTTTCCGATCCACTGGTCGGGTTGGTAAGCCCGGCGATGCCGTCCTTCTCCCTCGAAAGTGGCAGGTGGGTAAAAGAAGGCCTGGATCGCCGGATCTCTTCCAGCGAGCGGACCGGGATCGGCCCGGTGGGACATGAGTTCCGGGGGAAGTGAGGGCTCGGCGATTCCCGGACCGGAAACCGTCAGTGCCAGCGTTTGGTCGCCCTCTCTTTCGAAATAGGCGAGTTCGATCTGATGAAGGCCGGGTTCGAGGAGGACGCGGGATTTTCGTGTGGCGGTCTTGTGAAGTCCGTCGAGATCGATGAGGAGATTCCGGTCGATCCAGAGACGGCTGCCCTCGTCGGACTCGAGCGTGAATTCGTATTCTCCGCCTCCCTCCACCCGGAGATCCCCGTAGAAACGGAGGCCGAAATGGTCGTCACGTTGTCGAGGCGAGAGGCCGACAGTGGCCGTAACTCCGGATTCATCGGGGACCAGCGAGGAATAGTCGGGCAGTCGGGTGAAATGGGATTCGTAATAGTCGTAGCGCCAACCGCTCACGATGACCGGTTCTCGGTATTCCATCCACAGTTCGGGAACGGCGGGGTTTGCGTTTCCGTTGAGGTCGGTGAGGCGGTCGGAGGGAATCGACACATTCAGAGGGCCGGGAGATGACGGAGTCAACAGAAAGGCGTAATCACCGTTCGTTCCCGAAAGACGGGAAATGCTGCCGTTTGAAACGGCGAGGTCGTCCTCCGTAAATCCCGCGACCGGTTCATTAAATCGAAGGCGGATCTCTGTCGGACCGTAGATCACCCTGCCTGAAGGTGAGGTCAGAACCCCTGAGGGAGGCAGGTAATCGGGTGGTCCCTTGACGAGGACAGGTCCGACAGGTCCGCTGGCCGGATCGAGCGAAGCGATCCACCGCGTGATCAGGCTGATGGCATCC